>JAYUSZ010000116.1:0-5197 GCA_043755435.1 Bryobacterales bacterium
CGGAAGAATTTCAATACGTTTGAATTGAACGGGGCTGACGGCAGTGTTTATTTCGATTTGGAAGAGCCGGAATATTTGCAGTACTTCGAGTACATGCAAAAGCAGTCGGGGAAGAAGACGGAGTCCCATTTGACTGGTTGGCGGAAGATCCATACGACGAATCCGGAGCATCCGTACATGAAGCACTACTGGGTTCCTGGGACTTGTATTGGTTATGAACACACGTTCCTGAATGCGCTGGCTGATTTTGTGGCGGGGATTGAGAGTGGTAAGCCAGTGCAGCCTGATTTCCGTAGTGCGCTGCAGACGCAGAAGGTGTGTGACGCGGTGATTAAGTCGGCGAAGGTGGGCAAGTGGGTGGTGACGGGGGCGAAGGGGTAGCGGTAGTGACAGATGATCAAAGGCTCGACATCGTTAATAAGTCGGGCTTCCCACTTCAAATTGGGATTGAAGCGCTTCTCCCTAAGAAAGACTTTCCGGAAGCGATCCTGATCTCCTGAAGAGAACTGCACTCGAAGGGCGAATTTTAGTTTCGCATGATTGCGGGACAATGCTGAATCATTTCGGGGAACGACTGGCATCGGGAATGTCGAGCCCTGGTTGTTCGTCGTATCCCAAGGATCTCCTATCGGATTGGTGACAGTGGGCCGCATCCGAACCTGTCGAATGGGAGGATCAGGTTCACCATCTCCCTTCCCTCGCTCGGCATGTGTTTGGCTGCTGCCATTTACGCCCAACTAAGGATACAATCAACTTATTAACTCCAATGAACAACGAATATATCGAAAAGCGGGAAGGCGGCTATTACATAGCCGGAACACAAGTTTCGATCGACTCAGTTGTGCACTCCTTTAACGCAGGAAGCTCTCCAGAAACGATCCAGGAAAGCTTCCCATTGCTGAAACTTGCCCAGGTATTTGGGGCAATCGAATTCTACCTGGCCAACAAGACTGAAATCAACGAATACTTGGCCAAGACAGAGCCGAGTTCGAGTGCTGCTGCATCTCACTAGGCCAGGAAAAGGCGAGATTTGACTCGCCTTGGCCGTTAGCTACTTCGCAGGGGCCACTGGTTTTGGAGCCATCGGCTTTGGTGCAACTACCGCAGGCTTCGGCGCAACCACTGCAGGCTTCGCTGCTGCAGGCTTTGGAGCTGCTGGCACTGCTTTCTTCTGAACCGGCGGTGGTGCCTGAGGTTCACGGTACACGCGCACGCGCGCCATCTTCACAGGCACATTCGGTTTATCCTGCCCCGCGGCTCCGCGTGGAACGCGTGCAATTTTCTCAACCAGTTCCTGCCCCGTTACAACCTGTCCAAAAATTGTGTGCTTCCCATTTAAGTGCGAAGGCGTTCCTTCAGTGATGAAGAACTGGCAGCTTCCCGTACCTGGTCCGGCATTCGCCATGGCCAAACGTCCGGGAACGTCGAACTTCAAAGAAGGGTGAAATTCATCGGGAATCGCTTCGGTGCCGCCCATGCCTGACCCTGTTGGATCGCCGCCTTGAATCATGAATCCTGGAATCACGCGGTGGAAAATCAAGCCATTGAAAAACGGCGCACGGCTCTTCAAGCGCGTCATGGGATTCGTATATTCCTTGCGCCCCATCGCCAAGTCAGAAAAGTTCTTCACTGTGATTGGCGATTCCTTTTCAAACAGCATCAAAGTGATGGTCCCCATCGGAACGGTGCCTTGCACGATTGTCATATCGCAATAGAGTCCAGGTTCTCTTTTTACCACCGGAGGCTTCACCGCTGGTGGAGTCACAACGGCAGGCTTCGCTGCAGCTACAGGCGGCTTAACGGGCGGCACCGTGGGCTGTCCAAATGCTAAAACACCAAGGCCAAAGGGCAACAAAATACGAGACAATAGAGTTGTTTGCATAAACCTAAATTATAACTTGGAACCTTGCCCGATGGCTCTCTTACGAATCCTCACCTGCGTAATCCTCATCGCGGTACTCCCTGCTGCCACTGTTGATATCAGCCTGCTGTCCACCACCGATCTTCACGGCAACATTTTCCCCTACGACTACTACACCGCCAAACCCGCACCGCGCGGATTAGCCAAAGTTGCGACGCTGATTCAAGAGGCGCGCCGTCAAAACCCTAATTCTTTGCTGCTCGATTGCGGAGATACTATTCAGGGAGCGACGCTGGAAACTGTTCATCAAATGGCTGTGCGCGCAGGTAAGACAACTCAGACCGATCCCATGATGGCTGTGATGAACTACCTTCGCTACGACGCCATGGCTATGGGAAATCACGAGCTAAATTATGGGCTGAAAAACATGCTGACTGCGCGAAGCCAGGCCACGTTCCCTTGGCTTTCTGCGAATACTCGATTAACCGCTGGTGCCAATGTAAAACCTTTTCAAGGTTGGATTGTGAAAACCGTTGCAGGTGTGAAGATCGGCATCATCGGGCTCACCACTCCGGCAATTCCCATTTGGGAAAAGCCCGAAAACTACAAAGGGTATCACTGGATTGCCGGGACAACTGCTGCCGCCGAAGCCGTTGCGGAAATGCGGAAATCCGCCAAGCCCGATGTGGTGGTGGTGATTGTTCACTCCGGCCTTGATCGTGATTTAGCAACTGGTCAAGTAAAGACTGGAGAAGCGATGGGCGAAAACATGGTCCATCAAATTGCCACCGGAGTTCCAGGCATTGATGTTATTTTCTTCGGCCACACTCACCAACAACTGGCTGGTGCCACGGTGAACGGCGTGCTGGTTGCACAAGCGAAAAATTGGGGTGGATCTTTGGCTCGTGTCGATTTGAAGCTCGACGGGGCTCCTGGTAAATGGAAACTTACCAGCAAAGAAGGGAGTCTGATTCCAGTTACTGCGGCAACCGTCCCCGACCCGAAAGTCCTTGCCATCGCCCAGCCTTATCACGATCAAGCGGAAAAGTATTTGAGTGCTCCCGTGGCTGAATCCATGGTGTCTCTGAGCGGGGCAGACGCCCGGGAAATGGATTCTGCTCTAGTGGACATGATTCAAGAAGTGCAGCTTTACTACGCCAAAGCCGACGTTTCCTTTGCTAGCCTTTTCAACACTACTGTCAGGTTTCCAAAAGGCCCAGTGACGGTGCGCGAATTGGCATCGCTCTATATTTACGACAACGAACTTTATGCCATTGAAGGCGACGGGCAGATGGTAAAGGATGCCCTCGAAAACGCCGCCCGCTTCTTCTTGCCCTGTCCTGAAACCGGTTGCCCTGGGGATGCGCAAACTAATCCTAAGGTAATCGGCTTCAACTATGACATGGCGCAAGGGGTAAATTACGAAATCGACCTTCGCCGTCCTGAAGGGGATCGCATCCGCAATCTGATTTACAAGGGCAAGCCGTTGGCGATGGATCAGAAACTGCGCATCGCGCTGAACAATTACAGGTCGGGAGGTAGTGCAGGGTACACGGCATTCCAAAAGGGTCCAATCGTTTGGCGCTCCGGCATGGAGATCCGCGAAATGATGATTGATTATTACCGCGAAAAGAAAGTTTTCCCAGCCAGCCCCGATAATAATTGGCGCTTGATTTTGCGTTAACTTATGAGGCAAACTTCAGTGTCGACTGCCAAGGCATACTGGATGACAGCAAGCTATCGGAAGTCGGGCAGAGGTCACTAGTCTATTACCCGAGAGCGAAGAAGAGCGGTTGCAGACAAGTGACTGCGAATCAAAAGAGCCTCCAAGCACGCCAAGGAATTGAGCTAGGCCCAACCGCATGGTGCGACAGCATCAACGGAGAGATCCGAGAATGCTGCACTTTAAAGTTTTTTCGATCACTGATGCGTGCCGTTTAGCGAACGTGAGCCGTGCGGGATTCTCTCTGCCGTTTACCGCACAGTCATAGGAACCCTTTCACCCCTGTGAAAACTAGCCTTTGGGCTTCTGCGCCTTGTCAATCTTTGCCCAAGTGTCTCGCAACCCAACTGTTCGATTGAAGACTGGCTTTTGTGGTGTTGAATCTTTATCCATACAAAAATATCCGACACGCTCGAATTGATAGAAGCCGCCGGCCTTCGCATTCTTTACGCTTGGCTCAATTTTGGCGGTAGTGAGCACTTCCAGAGAATTTGGATTCAAGGAAGCGGTGAAGTCTCCGTCTGGATTTTCAACCGAGCTTTCAAGGAACAGATTGTCATACAAGCGCGCTTCAAAATCCACAGCGTGCGCTGCGGAAACCCAATGAATGGTGGATTTCACTTTCCGACCGTCAGGAGTATTTCCACCGCGTGTTACAGGATCGTAGGTGCAGTGAATTTCCATGATTTCGCCAGCTTCGTTCTTCACCACGCTCGTACATGTAACCAGGTAGCCGTAGCGCAGACGGACTTCGCGGCCTGGGGAAAGGCGGAAATATTGCTTAGGAGGATCTTCGCGGAAATCGTCACGTTCGATATAGAGCACCTTGGAAAAAGGAACTGTTCGAATGCCCATTGCAGGATCGGCGGGGTTATTTTCCGCTTCCATTTCCTCCACTAAACCGTCTGGATAATTGTCGATGACAACCTTCACTGGATCGAGCACTGCCATTACGCGAGCTGCTCGCTTGTTTAGATCCTCGCGCAAATGATGTTCGAGCAAAGCATATTCAATGATGCCGTTGGTTTTGGAGAGTCCAATGGATCCGCAGAAATTGCGAATCGCATCGGGGCTGAAACCACGCCGGCGCAATCCGGAAATTGTGGGCATACGCGGATCATCCCAACCGGAAACGCAACCTTGCTGAACCAATTGCAGGAGCTTTCGTTTGCTCAACATTGTATTGGTGAGGTTTAGTCGATCAAACTCTATTTGTTGTGGATGGTGAATGCCCAGATTTTCCACGTACCAATCGTAGAGTGGACGGTGATCCTCGAATTCCAAAGTACAGATGGAATGAGTGATGCCTTCAATGGAATCACTTTCGCCGTGAGCGAAATCGTACATGGGATAGATGCACCAGGTGTTACCAGTGCGATGATGTTCGGCGTGCAAAATGCGGTAGAGGATGGGATCACGCATGTTGAAATTCGGCGATGCCATGTCGATCTTCGTGCGCAAAGTACGAGTGCCATCGGGGAATTCGCCGGCGCGCATCCGTTCGAAGAGTTCCAGATTTTCCTTTATTGTTCGGTTGCGATAAGGACTTTCTTTGCCGGGCTCAGTTGTGGTGCCACGGCTTTCGCGGATTTGCTCAGCGGTAAGATCGCAAA
>JAYUSZ010000117.1:0-5190 GCA_043755435.1 Bryobacterales bacterium
ATGGAAACCTTCGGGATAGCATTAACAGCAGAGCCAATAACTTTGCCACCAACTTCACCGCCAACGGCCTTCCAGGATTTCTACCAGCGCCACTCGGCCACTGCCTATCGCACCGCCTACCGCGTAACTGGATCTTCCTCCGACGCCGAAGACGTAATGCAAACCGTTTTTCTGCGCATCCTGAATCAAATTCCGCAGCCCGATTTTGCCAGCCTTTCGGAAAGCTACATCCGCCGTGCGGCAACCAACGCTTCCATCGATATCCTGCGCCAGAAAATGTCGAGGGCCGAATCTACGCTCGATGGTGCTCCAGATCTCCATGGACCCTCCAGTAATGTCCTGCTGAAAGAAACTCTGCGGCGCGCCCTAGCTCGCTTAAAGCCTGATGATGCGGAACTGTTTGTCCTGCGCAATGTGGAAGGCCTTTCCTATGAAGAATTGGCTGAGCAATTCCAGATTGAACGCGGCACAGTGGCCAGCCGGATTCACCGCATCCGCGAAACTCTATTGAAATTTCTGCAACGTTAAGGATAAGGATCATCACAATGAACGAACACGAATTAGATAAAACACTGAATGAGATCCGCCAGCAGGATGCACCTGCCGGGGAGTTGGCTGCTGCCCAGGATCGGGTTTGGCAGAAACTATCCACCCCTGGATTATGCCAGGAGTTTCGCACCCAGTTTGCTGAATATAGCGACGGCACATTAGCATCGCAGCGCATGCAACTAATGCAGGATCACTTAATGAGGTGCGTTGATTGCCGCCGCGCCCTTGCTGCATTCGAAGGCCGCACCAATGTTGTGGCCATGCCTGCTGTTCGAACCAGGAAATCCACGCTCCCTTATTGGGCGATGGCCGCCGGCGTCACACTGGCTGCACTTTGGGCAGGGCGCGACCGGGCCGACGCAATGCTAGCTCCAAGTGGACCGCGGGCAACCGTGCAGTCCATCAATGGCATGGCCTATGGGCTTGAAGGAAATTCGTTAACTGCTGGCGCGACTTTGGCTGATGCGCAAGTGTTTCGAACTGGCGCTGGTGCAAGGGCCACGCTGAACCTAACCGATGGGTCAACCGTTGAGGTCAACGAAAGCTCAGAACTTTTCGTACGCGCAGCTTGGAGCGGGCAGTCCATCCACTTGCAACGCGGCGATGTAATTGTCCATGCCGCTAAGCAGCGGCGCGGATCCTTGCGGGTGATCACGCGCGACTCCGTGGCCTCTGTGAAAGGAACAGTCTTCACCGTTTCCACCGGCAATGTTGGTTCGCTGGTGGGTGTGGTCGAAGGTTCGGTGGCGGTTGATCAATCGAACGGCAATCAACTATTAAAGCCGGGTGAACAAACTACCACCAATGCTGCTCTGTCTCAAATAACGGTCCGCGAGGCCGTGGCCTGGAGCCCGAACGCTGAACAGTATTTTACGTTACTCGCCGAATTCGCCGCCATTGAAAAAAAGTTGCCTGCATTGCCCGCACGCACTGAACCAAGGCTATTGAATGCTTTGCCATTGAATGCAGTTATTTACGGCGCAATTCCGAACCTGGGTCCAACTATCAACCAGGCAGTCAGCATGATTGAGCAACGCTCAACAGAAAGTCCCGTGTTGAAGCAATGGTGGCAGTCCACCAGTGGAGTGGAGACGAAGGATCTGGTCGATCGCGTGAAAGCGCTTTATCCTCTGCTTGGCGATGAGATTGTTTTTGTGCTGCTGCGTTCAGCTACAAGCGAAGTGCCAGCATTGTTGGCTGAAGTGAAGGGCGGGCAGCAGGCTGCGGTGAAAGCCGCCATCGACAAATTGACTTCCACCAGAGTCTCGTACCAATTCGTTGGTAACTTACTCGTAGTTGCTGGAAATCAGGCAGACCTAAACTCTGTCTTGGTCCAGTTGGGCAAAGGTGCAGCTACTCCATTCGCTGCGGAAATCGCCAAGCATTACAGGCGCGGAGTCTCCTCTTTACTTGGCGTTGACCTTACCGAATTTCAGAAATCCGCGACCAAGGTAAAGGAACTGGAATTGGCTGGAGTTGGTAATTTGCGCTACCTGTTTGTGGAACAGCGCAATCCATCAACCGGGGAAGAGAATGAAGCCTCTTTGACTTTCGCTGGCCCACGCACTGGAATGGCTTCCTGGTTAGGAGCCCCTGCAGCCGCCGGTTCCGCCGAGTATGCTTCCAGTGACGCTGTGTTTGCCTTCTCAGCAGCCACTCGCAACCCTCGGCAAATTTTTGACGAAATGGTGTCACTGATCAGCAGGCTGGATTCAAGTTTCACCAAGGCCCTGAGAGAAGCTGAAGCCAAGGCAGGAGTGCAGTTTTCAACGGACTTGGCAGCAGCACTGGGCACCGACTTTACGATAGCAGTGGAATCGGCAACTATCCCAATTCCCGGTTGGGTTGCGGCGGTGGAAGTCTACCGGCCTGAGCTCTACAATGCCACCATGCGCAATTTGGTAAATGCCTTCAATCGTGAAGCAGATAAGCAAATGTCGCTTGTATGGACGGAAGAAACCGTGAATGGCAGGGCTTGGACCAAAGTGCAGTTGGCCGGTCAGCCGTTCAGCATGCACTGGACTTTCGACCGTGGCTACCTGGTGCAGGGAATGGATCGCGCGATGGTGCTGAAGGCGATCAATACCCGTTCCAACGGATTCCCGTTGGTGCGCTCCGCCAAGTATCGCGATCAATTGCCAACGTCCTCCGGATTACACCAATCAGGGTTCGTTTGGGTTAACCTTGGAGGCACGCTATCAGGTTTCGCAAGCATGGCTCCAAATGCCGGAGTTCAGAAGTTGCTGGCTACTCGCGAGCCTGGATTGCTAACTTTCATGGGAGAAACGGAACGAATCAGCTCGGCTTCTCGTACACGTTTATCGAGCCTCTTATTCGATATGTTACTTGTACAAGCGCAGCCGGGTCTGAATAACAAATGACTCCAGTAGTTACCATTGACAAACTCCATGTGCAGTTGGGGCGGCGGGAGATCCTGCAAGGGATCACTTGCCGTCTTGGCGCTTCTGGCGTCGGAAAAGCGATTGGTTTACTAGGCCCCAACGGGGCAGGGAAATCGACGTTGATTCAGACGCTACTGGGCTTCCATGCACCTTCCTCAGGCACCGCACAGATACTGGGCATGGATTGCCATAAAGAATCCGCACGGGTGAAAGCCGCCATCGGCTATATGCCGGAAAACGATTCGTTCATTGCCGACATGTCGGCGGTGGCGTTTCTGCGCTTGATGGGAGAAATCTCAGGTTTGCCCGCAGCCGCAGCCCTTGAAAAAGCTCATGAGACCCTGTTTCATGTTGGCTTGGGTGAGGCCCGCTATCGTACCGTGGGGACTTACTCGCTGGGCATGAAGCAGATGGCCAAACTGGCGCAGGCGATTATCCATGGGCCGCAATTGGTGATTTTGGATGAACCGACCAACGGCCTGGATCCGGCGGCGAGGCAGCGGATGCTGGTGTTGATCAAGGAAATGAAAGAGCAGCATGGAATGAACGTGTTGCTGTGTTCGCACTTGTTGCGCGATGTGGAAGAAGTCTGTGATGAAGTGGTGATTTTGAAGGATGGCAAAATTGTGCATCAGGCAGATTTGGAAGCAGAGCGCAATAGCAATCGCCGATTCGTACAACTTACGGTAACCGGGGACGACCGTAACTTTGCCGCTGTGTTGCGAACCATCGGCGCGGAGGGTGTTTCTGAAAGTGCTGGAAATTGGCGAATTGTACTGCCGCTTGAAATTGAAATTGGCGCACTCTGGCGCTTGACTGCGCGCGAGCACTTACGGATTACCAAGTTGGCTTATCGTCGCGATACGTTAGAGGAAATTTTCTTGAAAGCTGTTGGACATGTGCGCGCCATTCCCGACGCAGCGCAGCAGGAGGTACCAGTCCATGGCAGTGTTTAGACGAGGGTATCAACGCTATAACGGGCCGCTGACAGGCTCAGCCGCAAGGCTACTCGTGATGCCGCGTTTTGCCTGGGCACGAATTTTGAGCCATCGCTTTGTGGTTGTCCTGATGATGGCCTCACTGTTCTGGCCGTTGGCCTGCATCGCGTTTATTTACGTGTCAAACCACGCCGAAACTCTGCTAGGGGGCATGAGCATTGACAGTGGCATGACAAAAATGCTGCGCATCAACGGACAATTTTTCTCCGTCTTCATGGGAGTGCAAGTGGTGTTTGGCATGATTCTGGCTGCAGTGGCCGGCCCGGGTTTGATTGCGCCCGACCTTGCGAACAATGGGCTGCCTTTGTATTTCGCACGGCCGCTTTCCCGATGGACTTATGTACTGTCGCGGATGATTGTTCTACTGGGGCTGCTTTCGTTAGTAACTCTAATTCCTGGGCTACTTGTCTTCGGCATGCAGGTTAGCATGGCGGGCACAACCTGGCTTGCCGCTAACTGGAACTTAGGCGCGGGCATGACGCTTGGATTTTTGTTTTGGATGGTGATGGTGAGTCTGGTGGCGTTAACCGCTTCGGCCTATGTGAAGTGGCGTGTAGTCGCTGGAGCGCTGGTATTGGCGTTTTTCTTCGTGACCGCTGGAGCGGCCACTATTATCAATCAGGTGCTACGCGTGCAATGGGGTTCGCTGATGAATCCTGGTTACGCCATGGGATTCGTTTGGGCCTCTCTGCTTGGTCTGGACCCTCCGCAGGATGGCCCCGAGGTTTATGAATACGTGATTTCGCTGTTCGTAGTGATTGCGATCCTCTTGGCAATTCTAATGCGCAAGTTGCGGCCTGTTGAGGTGGTGTCATGAGCAGCGATGTAATCATTTTCGACAACGTCTCAAAGTTCTACGGCGAAGTCCTGGGCGTCAACAAAGTCAATTTGAAGATACCTTCAGGAATCACAAGCTTGGTCGGTCCCAACGGTTCCGGCAAGACAACGCTGATGAATTTGATGACTGGTCTGGTGCATCCTGGCAGCGGAACCATCTCCGTTCGAGGCTTCTCACCATTTGCTCCTGAAAAGCTGATGCGCATCATGGGTTATGCGACGCAGTACGACGCCGCACCGCGAGGGGTCACTGGGCATGGCTTTGTTCTTGCGGGCTTATTGCTCTACGGCTACCCACCTGGGGAAGCTGAAAAGCGGGCATGGAAGGCCATTGAAACTGTTTCTCTAACTCAGGCAGCGCATCGCAAAGTGGGGGCTTATTCAAAAGGCATGCGTCAGCGAAT
>JAYUSZ010000118.1:0-13306 GCA_043755435.1 Bryobacterales bacterium
GAGTTTGCGGCCGATATCCGTGCTCAAGGCCAGAAACAATTCCCGCTTCCATTCAACGGGCAGCGTGGCTGCCGTCCAGGGAATGAAGACTCCGGCCAAACGCCCGCGCTGGGTGACCAGGAGCGGATCAGAGTCCTGCATCAACCGCGTGGCATGATCGCGAAACTCGCGAACGCTACTGACTCTCATGGGGTCACCTCTACCACCATTATAGATCCCATTCAAGAACGGCTGGCATCACGCGACACAGCTTTAGTCACCGGGAGGAGAAACGCATGAGAACCATACTGCTTTTGGCCGCGATGGCGCGATATTGCGCCGCGCAAACGATTGAAGTCGAGAGCCTGTTCCAACCCGCGCCGCTGGCGGGCCTGTGGAAGCATCACACCGGCGACGACCCACGCTGGTCGGACCCCGCCTTCGACGACTCGGCCTGGCCGAGCGTGCGGATGCCGGAAGGCGCAATCCAGCTCGATGAGGGCTTTTGTTGGTTTCGCTTCCGCATCCGGCTGCCGGAGACCATGCCGAAGGAACCGCTGGCGTTGCTGATCGGCGGATTCGGTTCTAGCCAAGCCTATGAAGTCTTCTGGAACGGGCAGCGCGCCGGAGCCATGGGCGAACCCGATGGTGGTCTGTGGGGGCAACGGATCCCCGTAGCGAAGGCGTTCCCGGCGCCGGGTCACGGGCGGGACGCCGTGTTGGCGATTCGGCTGCGCACGGCTTCGAGCCGATTGATCATTCCGAAACACCCAGCGTCGTCGATCGGCTCGAGCGACGCAATCCGAGAGCGAGTCGAGGCTTTGCGGGGCGAACGGCTGCGGAGCGTATTGCCCCAAGTCCTGATTGCGGCCTCGCTGGTCTTGTCCGGCGTCCTGTTCCTGCTGCTTCCCCTTTGGCGTCCGGATGCGCCCGAGTACTTCTGGTTTGGCCTTTGGCTGCTGAGCGCCAACGGGCTTCGGGTCTTCCAGTTCTGCCCGGATGCCGTTGGCATAGAGGGGACCTTCGCGGCGAGTTGGGGCCTGGCTCTCGCCAGCGTCGGCGTTTTCGCGGGCTGGTTCGGCTGGATGCGAACCCTATTCCTCGGCTGGATAACGCCAACTGCGTGGCTCGTTCTGGCAGCCTTCGTCGCGCTGATCCTCGGGATAACCACTTTCGACATGGCGGGTGGAACCGTCTCCACCTCGTTTTGGTTAGGGTTCTCCATACTGGCTAACTGTGCCTTGATTTTCGCCTATTACCAACTCGGGTGGCGAACGTCGCGCGCTGTGGACCGCATGCCCGCCGTCCACATCGCGATCCTGGCCTACTTCACGGTAAACTTCGTCACCTACGGCGCCCTGCTCTTCTGGCGAACCGAGGCAATCGTTCTCCAAGGGGCGCTTGCACGCATGGTCAGCGCGCTGCTGTTCACGTTCGCGACCACCGTTCTGATGAGTCAGCGCTCCGCCCGGCTGCTCGGCGAGCGCCAGCGCCTGAGCGGGGAAATGGCATCGGCCGCCGAGGTCCAATCGCTCCTGCTGACCTCGCTCCCCACGGCGGGGGACCTGTACCGCATCGAGCCCGTCTACCTCCCGGCTTCGGAGGTCGGCGGCGACTTCTACCAGGTGCTGGAGCGGGCCGGCGGCTCGCGCATCGTCCTCGTCGGCGACGTTAGCGGCAAGGGTCTCAAGGCTGCGATGCTGGTTTCGGTAACCGTGGGCATGCTGCGCCGCGAGCGCTCCTCCTCGCCCGCTGAAATTCTGGCCGGGTTGAACGAAGGGCTTGCCGGCCGGTGCGGAGGAGGCTTCGTCACCTGCTGCTGTGCCCGCTTCGACGCCGACGGCACGGTCACCATCGCCAACGCCGGACATCCCTCACCTTACGTCGACGGCCGCGAAGTGGAGGTCCAAGCCGACCTGCCGTTGGGCATCGCTCCAGGCGTGGAGTACTCGGAGCTTGTCATGCGGGGCGAGCGATTTACGCTGGTTTCCGACGGCGTGGTGGAAGCCGAGAATGCCCAACGCGAACTCTTCGGCTTCGACCGCACCCGCGACAGCAGCACCAAGTCTGCCCAAGAGATCGCCAACGCGGCCAAGGCCTGGGGCCAGAACGACGACATCACAGTCGTCACCGTTCGGAGGAATGCTTGAATCCTCTAATCGAGGTCGGTCAATTCACGCCAGCCCAACGCCGCACCCATCGCTCGTTTGGCCTCCACCCAACGCTCTGGCGCCAACTGGCCGGCCAGCCGAGTCAGGGACGAACGAGGAACCATGCGCAGGCTGTCGCAATTGGCCACGCAGGCCTTGGGCAGTCCTTCGACTTCTCCCAGGGCGACTTCGCTCGCCATGCCGCGCACGGTAGATGTCACCTCCACCGCAATGAACTTGGAAAGATAATCGTAGGCGTCGTTGCGGCTCAGCAGCAGCACGGGACGCTTTCCTACGGGCTCTGGCAGGTCCGCCCACCAGATCTCGAACTGTTTCATTCCTTCCATTCCTCCGGCAACTCCCAGACTTCAGCGGACTCGGCCACGTCAGGCTGCAGCCGATACGCTTCGCGCATTCGTTCGGTCTCCCGGAGAAAAAGCGCATCCTTGACGGCTTTCCGGATGAAGTCGGCCCGCTGGCGTTTGGCGGCGGGGGCGACCCGGTCGATCGCCTGTAAAGTTGCCTCATCGAAATGGACTAGGACCTGGGGCATAGTGATTATCTATCTCTTCTATCTATATATAGCATGGCTTCAGCCCACCGTTGTCGCCGTCCGGAGGAACTCCTAACATGCGTCTTTGCCTCTTGATACTGGCCCTCCCATTGCTGGCCCAGAACGCCCTTTACCTCGACCTCTCCGGAACATGGCGACTCGCGGGCAGCGACGATCCCCGTTTCGCTCAACCTGACCTGGACGATAGCCAATGGCGGACCCTCGCCCTTCCCATTGCCGGCAGCGAAGCTAACAATCAGCCCATTCCCGGTGTCTCCAGGATCTATTGGCTTCGGCGTCGAGTCGAACTGCCTGCGGGGACGGACGCAACGCACTTGGCTCTCACCCTGGGCACCATTCGTGATGGCTACACCGGCGGCGGATTTGTCACTTGCTGTTGCGCCCGCTTCGATGCTTCCGGAACGGTGACGATCGCCAACGCCGGACATCCTTCGCCTTACTGCGATGGCCGCGAAGTGGCCGTGGAAGCTGGGTTGCCCTTGGGGGTCATTGCGGCAGTGACGTATGAGGAGTCAGTCGTGCGTGGCGAGCGGTTCACCTTCGTCTCCGATGGCGTTGTAGAAGCGGAGAATGCCCGGCGAGAACTCTTCGGCTTCGACCGTACTCGCGAGATCTCGACGAAGTCCGCGCACGAGATCGCCGAGGCCGCCAAGGCCTGGGGCCAGACCGACGACATTACAGTCGTCACCGTCCGGAGGAATGCATGAGAGTGTCAATCCACAGGCGAAACGGCATCATTCAGCAAGCTGACGATTTGCTGCCGCAGGAGAGGAAGGTCGCGTTCCACTACCTCCTCCAGGATGTCGGGCTGCACCAAGTCGTAGGCGTGGATCAGAATGTTCCGGGCACCAATGATTCGCCGCCACGGAATTTCCGGATGCGCGGAGCGGTAAGGTTCGCCCAGTTTGTTCGCCGCTTCCCCGATCACTTCAAGGTTGCGGCAAACGGCGTCCAGAATCATTTGCTGTTGACTCCACTCCCTTCCCAGGCCGTCGGTGTAGGACAAGATTCGGTCCACGCACTCGCGAATATGGGCCAAATAAAGTCGGGGATCTCTCATGGCCAACTTAGAGGGGCAAGGCTTCGGCCAGCACCCGATCTCGAATCATCGGGTGTAGGCAGCGGGCATCGACAAGATCGACGGGAGATTTCAGAAGTTCGCGAAGGTCCTCAAGAAGGGCGCCGAGGTCAAAGATATTCTTACCTGGCTCGAGGTCAACGAGAAAGTCCACATCGCTTCCCGGAAGTGCCTCGCGCCTTGCGACCGAACCGAAAACTCGCACATTTCGCGCACCATGCCGCTGAGCCAGCGCAAGAATCGCCGGGCGGTTTTCGAGTTGGAGCGTTTCGAAAGTCACATCTTCTATTGTGCATCATCACCGAGGCCTTGGGTCAGAACGATGACATCACCGTCGTCACCGTGCGGAGGATTACATGATTAAATACCTGACCTTACTGCTGACTCTGGCGGCTTCAGCAGTCATGGCACAAAACGCTTTCCGCTTGGACCTCTCTGGAGAATGGAGGTTGATCGTCGGTGAGGACCGGCCGGAGTTCGCCGGAGCAGGCTTTGACGACAGCGCCTGGCTGAAGGTCAACATGCCGCTAGGAGACCTGCAGACGATTCCCAACTACTCCCGGGGTTGGCTCCGCCGCCGCGTACAACTGCCCTCAGGGGCCGCTGAACAGCCACTGGCTCTGACGTTTGGAACCATCCGGGGTATTCAGGAGGTGTTCGTCAACGGTCAAAGGATCGGTGCCTCCAGCGAGTCGGTCGCTGATGCACAACTCCCTCAGCCCCGCTCGTACCGGATCCCGGCCTCGGCGATGGTTCCTGGTGAAATGCAAATTGCCATCCGGGTGCAAACGCCGCTTGCCACGATGTCGCATTGGAGGATTGCGGACCGCGGGCCTTGGCTGCTGACAGACCTCGCCGGGACGCCCTGGGATGCAGGGAAGCAGTACCTCGAAGGCAATTCTGCCGCCAGCGCTCTGAACCTGATGCTGGCGCCGATTTCGTTCGTGATTGCCGTGCTGAGCCTTTGGGTGTGGTGGAGCGGCCGGGGGCGGAAGGAGTTGATTTGGTTCGCCCTGGGGTCGGTCATGTTTACCTTTTTGGAAGCTTATGGCTGGTTGATGTTAACACCCGGCGCGCGTCCTTTTAATGCAGACGGATATCCTATCGGACTATTGCTGGGCGAATTGATGAAACCCTTAATGGCTGAGTTTGTTTTCGCCGCCATCGGTTACCGCTCCCGCTGGCTGCGGCTTGCTCTCTGGTTGGGATGGCTATTCCTTCCAATTGCCTTTCTTCTCGGCCGGAGCAACACCTCGGTCACGCTGTTTGCGTCCGCGTGGTGTGGAGTGCTGTCCCTGTCGGCGATTGCCTTCAAGGTTTGGCAAACCAGGCGGCAAACCTCTTCGCTTGAGACCAAGATCTTCCGCATTGTCCTTCTGGCGCAGCCCTTGGTCTACTCTGAATTCGCAGTAAGCCGGTTTCTCGGACTTCGGAGCTTGGTGCCGGGTTTCGAATCAAATGGAATCCAGATTGGTCCGTATGGCTTTGGCACGCCTCCCCTCAGCACGGTTTTTCTTTCGGCTGCGATGTTTATTCTGCAATTGCGCCGTAGCCGTGCGGATGAAGTCGAAAGGCAACGGCTCACCACTGAAATGGAAGGCGCACGTACCTTGCAACAACTGCTTCTGCCGGCCACGGCAACGGGCACGCCGCGATTTGAATTGGCCGCTACTTACGAGCCGGCCCGGGAAGTTGGCGGCGACTTCTACTGGACTCGCGCAGAACCCGATGACTCCTTGATCGTGGTGGTGGGCGACGTCAGCGGCAAAGGACTCAAGGCGGCGATGCTGGTTTCGGTGGCCATCGGTATTTTGCGGAATGAGAAATCCACTTCACCGGCCTCGATTCTTGGCGCATTGAACGAAGGACTGACGGGACACACAGGCGGCGGTTTTGTTACCTGCTGCTGTGCGCGTTTCGATGCGGATGGGACAGTGACGATTGCGAATGCCGGGCATCCTTCGCCCTACTGTGATGACCGCGAGGTTGAGGTGGAAGCCGGACTGCCGTTGGGCATTGTGGCTGACGTGGTTTATGACGAGTCGGTCGTCAAAGGAAGCCGGTTCACGTTTGTCTCTGACGGTGTTGTTGAGGCGGAGAACGCGCAGCGCGAACTGTTCGGGTTTGAACGAACGCGGGAGATCAGCGGGAAGTCCGCGCAAGAGATGGTCGATGCTGCCAAGGTCTGGGGGCAGACCGACGACATCACGGTGGTTACGGTACGGAGGAACGCCGGCAGCGTTTCGCAAAGGAAAGAAGAATGAAGCGAAATCTGATGCTACTGCTGGTGAGCCCACTGCTGGCCCAGCCCTTGTTCTATGTCGACTTGAGTGGCGACTGGCGTTTCAACGATCAGGACCAAGCGGCATTTGCGCGGCCTGAATACGATGAACAGAGCTGGAAAACCGTCCGTCTGCCGTGGGTCAACCGGCCCAGGAGTTCGAGCTCCGGGTGGCTCCGCAAGACTCTAACCATCCCGGAGGGCGTCGATCGGGCGCAAATGGTTCTCACGCTGGGGGCTTTGCGGGAGCAGTACGCCGTGTTCGTCAACGGACGCTTGATCGGACAGTTCGGCGACTTGGAAACCCCATCCGAAGCGCAGATCAGTCGAGCCAAATCCTTCCCGATTTCCCGTGAAGCCGCCGGTGATGACCGGAAGCTGCTGGTGGCGATCCATGTAGGCAGGTCCCCAGGCTCGCCGACAACATTGCAACCGGTGGATCGAGGCCCCTACCTGCTGACGGATCAGAAGGCAGCGCCAGTTGATGCGGGGCAAGACGGACTGGCGTTGTGGCAGCGCCGCTTCACGCCCACCCTTCTGATGGCCGCAGCCTACTTGCTGCTCGCCCTGCCCCTGGCCCTTGGCTGGTGGACGGAGCGTGCACGCACGGACCTGCTCATGCTGGTTCTGTTTCTGGTGGTCTCCAGCATAAATGCTGGCTATGACTTCTTTCTCCTGACTCCAGAGAGCCGGCCATGGACGTACGGTCCATTCCCATTGGTCCAGCTTTGCCTTCGCAGCGGAACTTATGTCCTGTTGGCGTTGTTCCTGGTGAGGGCGTCTGGCTGGCAATCAAAATGGTTTCCGATTGCGGGCGCAGCCATTTGGATCCTGCTGCCAGCAATGGTTCTGGCAGGGCTTACCGGCCGAAGTGGCACTTATAGGTATTACCAGCAAGTTCAGCAGCCTCTTGTGGCTTTGGTGGGATGTGCCGCAGTGGGCCTTGGCTGGCTGCGGAGTTCTTCGGCACGCCAGCGTACAGTGCTGGCAATCCTGGCAATTCCAGCGCTGCAGAGGTTGGCGGAGGGGGTCCAATATGCCTTCCGCGTCCAAGGTTTCTTCTCGTTCTCTCTGAGTGATTACGTCATCAATGTGTCTGAACTGATTGTGTTTGGGATGGCCATCGCCATGCTCATTACGGTGCTTTGGCAGGTGGCGCTTGACCGGCGGGATCGCTTCCGGCTGCAATCGGAAATGACAGCTGCGCGCCAGGCGCAGCTGTTTCTGTTGGGGCAAGCTACCGCGGTTGAGACAGGCGGCTACCGAATCGACCCGGTGTATGAACCCTCGCTTGAGGTTGGTGGAGATCTCTTCCAGATCCTGGCGCGGCCGGACGGTTCCACGATGGTAGTCGTGGGCGACGTCAGCGGCAAGGGATTGCGAGCAGCCATGATGGCTTCACTGGCTTGCGGCGCGATTCAACGCGACGAATCTGCTTCGGCGGCCGCGCTGCTGGAGGGACTGAACCGGACACTGGCCGCGCGCCCGGGTGGCGGTTTCGTCACCTGTTGCTGCGTGCGTCTGGATCCGGATGGACGGGCGACGGTTGCCAATGCCGGGCATCTGGCACCGTATTGGAACGGCGAGGAACTCGCTCTTCAACCCGGACTGCCGCTGGGTATTGACGGCGAGGCCAGCTTTAGCGAAACCGTGATTCTGCTTCGCCCCGGAGACCATTTGACGATTCTCTCTGACGGCGTGGTGGAGGCGGAAAACGCCGGGCGTGAGCTGTTCGGGTTTGAGCGCACGCGCGAGATCAGCGGGAAGTCTGCTGGTGAGATCGCAGAGGTCGCCAAGGTTTGGGGCCAGAACGATGACATCACGGTAGTGACGGTGAGGAGATTGACATGAAGAAACTGACTTTGGGTTTGCTGCTGGGCATGGTTCAGTTGATGGCGCAAAACGCGCTGTATGTCGACCTGAGCGGCGAGTGGCGCAAGAGTGCGGATGATGACGTCCGCTATGCGCAACCTGGGTTTGATGACAGCGCGTGGCAGCGCGCCCAGTTGCCTTGGACCAAGTCAACTTTCGGGATCTTCTGGTTGCGGCGTGTCGTGGAACTCCCTGCTGGAACGGATACCTCACAACTCGCTGCTACTCTAGGCACCGTCAGTGAATCTTACGAAGTATTCGTCAACGGCACGCGGATAGGCACAACCGGGGAATTCTCGGTGCTAAAACAACAGATTGCCCGTCCGCGCACTTTCCCGATTCCCGCTGCGGCTGCTGCAACGGACGGGACTCTGACTGTGGCTGTTCGCGTTTGGAGGCCGCAGCGTTACTTCAGTTCTTCAAGCTGGATCATTTTCGACAAAGGCCCCTTTCTACTTACCTATGCCGCCAATGCCCCTCAGGATCTGGGCAAGACTGTCATTGACGAGCGGTGGATGCAATGGTCTTCCGATCACATTTTGTCCGCAATGCAAGCCGTTCTAGCCTTGTTGCTTTTCATTGCCTGGTTCACGGAACGAGACCGGCGGGAATTGCTCTGGCTGAGTTTGTATTTGATTTCCGAAGTGGCGGCAAGCACTACGGCGTTGGCCCTTATAGCAGAAGATTCGTTTCCCAACCTTTGGAGCTCGCGAAGGTTTGTTGCGCCTCTTTCCGTTGTGCTTCTGGCGGAATTCACTTTAGCTACCATACGTCTCCATTTTCGCTGGGTTCGAGCTGCGATATGGCTGTGCACGCTGTGGGCCGTTTCCATCTCGATTGCCTTATCTACCCAGTGGGAACAACCGCTATATATTATTTTTCTATTGACGATCGGGATGGTTTTCCTGGCAATGTGGCGCCTTGCTCAAACATCTCCCCGATTGGGCCAATTTGCACTCCCGGTGTTGCTGGTTCTGGCGCTCATTAGCAAAGCAAATCGATTTCAGACGATAACTTTCATCAACGGCCGTCCAGTTTGGGGACACTATGCATGGAACATTGCAGGGTTGATCGTTATTGTGATTGCTTCGTTGATCACCTTTATCCTCTTGCGTGATTTGATGGCCGACCGCCGTGAAAAGCAGCGGCTAGCTGGAGAACTGGAAGCGGCACGAGCCGTGCAGCAATTGCTGGTGCCTCATGCAACTGCGAATTCGAAGGACTACCAAACAGAAGCGGTGTACGAGCCGGCCCAGGAGGTGGGCGGGGATTTCCACACCAACCGAATTGCGCCGGACGGATCGCTGATCGTGACCGTGGGTGATGTGAGCGGTAAGGGACTGAAGGCGGCAATGCTCGTGTCGGTGGCAGTGGGCATTTTGTGGAATGAGAAATCCACTTCACCTGCCGCGATTCTTGGCGCATTGAACGAAGGATTGACGGGACACACGGGCGGCGGTTTTGTTACATGTTGCTGTGCGCGCTTCGGTGCGGATGGGACAGTGACGATTGCGAATGCCGGGCATCCTTCGCCCTATTGTGATGACCGCGAGGTTGAGGTGCAAGCCGGACTGCCGTTGGGCATCATGGCTGATGTGGTTTACGACGAGTCGGTTGTCCGCGGAAGACGGTTTACGTTCGTCTCTGACGGTGTGGTGGAAGCTGAGAACGCAAAGCGAGAACTCTTCGGCTTCGACCGCACGCGCGAGATCTCGACGAAGTCCGCGCACGAGATCGCCGAGGCCGCCAAGACCTGGGGCCAGAACGACGACATTACGGTTGTCACAGTTAGGAAGGTTGCATCATCCTAAAAAGCTGGAAACGCCCGGTGATTGTAGCGCCCGCGTTCAGAGAGCGAACCTGCACCGCCGTTTTCGTGGCCTCAGGAACCCCGTCCGGATTCTCGTTAGCGTTTAGCGCCAGGCGGTTCCCAGGCGGCGCATCGCCAAGAATTGGGGCGCGTTCGGAAAACGCCACTTCCGGCGTGAGTCCGGCGATTGTCCCCAGTTGAAATTCACATCTTGAGATCTCTTGAATCACTCCGTTCGAAGTGCGGTCAGGGGATCAACCCCCATCGCCCGGCGTGCCGGGAGGTAAGCCGCTGCCGTGCCCACCAGTACAAACAGCAAAGCGACCGAGCCGTAGGTCAGCGCGTCAATTGAGTCTGTTTCGAACAACATGCTGGTCAGAAGGCGCGTGGCTAGCGCCGCCGAAGCAAGTCCGGCAAAAATCCCGATCAGAACAATGCGCAGAGCTTGGCTCAGGATAAGCAGCAGCACCGCGGAGCCATCCGCGCCCAAGGCCATGCGTACGCCAATTTCATTGGTTCTGGCGCTCACCGAAAACGAAATTACCGCATACAGCCCCATCGCTGCCAAAAGTAAAGCTGCCGTGGCAAAAATCGAAATCAACAACGCATTGAATTTGCGCGGACTCACGGACCGTGCCAGGAACTGGTCCATGGTCTTCACGCTTGATGCAGGAATGCTCGCATCTACGGCGCGTATTTCGCGGCGCACCGCATCCGCCAGCGCTAAGGGATCCACGGCAGTGCGCAAAACGAAACTGAAGCTGCCCGCGAACTGCATTGATGTCAACGTGACCTGGGTGTATGGAGCATAGATCGTTTGAGTGGGTTCATCCGTCAACGTGTTGTGCTTGATGTTGCCCGCAACACCAATAATCTCGAAGTCGCGGCCCTCCATTTGGATGTGACGGCCCAGCGCACCCTCTGACGGCCAATATCGCTTCGCCATCGTCTGGTCCACGATCGCAACCCCTACGCTGGTTTCCGAATCGGCGGTGGTGAATTCCCGGCCCTGCAGTATTGGAATCCCCATCGTCTGGAAGTAGTCCGCACTAACCCAACGGTTCTGAGCCGCCGGGACATCCAGCGGCGACGCCAGCTTCCAACCTGAGATCATCAACTGGCTGCGATTGTTAGCACCACTCAGCGGCAAGTGTGATCCTATGGCAACCGATCGGACCCCAGGCAACGGAGCCAGACGCTCCCGTGCTTTGTCAAAGAAATTTCCGATTGCCGTCGGCGTTTGGTATGCCGACGCCGGTAGCGACACTTGCGCCAGCAGCAAGTGATCGACGGCAAACCCAGGCGTCGCTGACTGCAGCTTGACGAAAGTCTTGAGAAATAATCCGGCGCAGATCAGCAGCAGGATCGCAAGAGCGACCTCGCAAATCGGCAGCAGGGTTCGCGACGTTTTACGCACGGAGCTTCCCGCTCCACGCGTTCGCAATTCCTCCGCACCGCCCGCCCGAATGGCATGCCAGGCCGGAGACATACCGAATACGACTCCCACCAGCAAAGTCAGCGCGACTGCGAACAGCAGCACAGACACATCCAACTTGATCTCCGAGGCCCGGGGCAGATCAGCGGGAGCCAGTGATACCAACGCCGGCAGTCCTATTTGAGCCAAGAGCACTCCTAGCCCGCCGCCGAAAGTGGAAAGTGTCAGGCTCTCTGTAAGAAACTGCCTGATCAGCGAGAGCTTTGAGGCTCCCAAAGCGCGGCGAATTGCCACCTCCCGGCCTCTGGTAAGAGCACGTGCCAACTGCAGATTCGCGATGTTTCCGCAGGCTATAAGGAGCACCAGCCCAACAGCGCCCAGCAACACCCACAGCGACGTGCGATACCCCCCAGTGACTTCGTCCTGAAAGGTCACCACTCTGGGATCCGTGTGCTTGGCGTTGGTGTCGGGATATGCTTCGCGCAGTCGCCGCGTTATCGCCGCCAGTTCCGCCGCCGCTCGTTCCTTTGAGGACCCAGCTTTCAGTCGCCCAAAAACTCGCAGAAAGTTCAGGCCGCGATTGTTCCTGGACGGATGCACTTCCGCAACCAGGGGCACAAACAATTCCGCCTCCGTGTTGGGCATGACAAATGTGGGTGGCAGTACGCCAACCACCGTATAACTGTCGCCATTGAGCGTCAGTTGCTTGCCTACCAACCCTGGGTTGCCGCCAAAACGGCGCTGCCACAGGCCGTGACTGAGCACCGCCACCCGGGCACTCTCTGGCCGGCCATCTGCGGACACCGGCGTCCGTCCGTACATCGCACGGACGCCCATCATCTCAAAAGCGTGGGCAGATATCCTGGCACCCGCGAACCGTTCCGGATCGCCAGTTCCACTCAGGTTGGCACCCCAGTTTGAATACGCGGCCAGGCCGTCAAACGCGTTGGAATCCCGCTGCGTTTCAACAAAATCCGGGAAAGAGTAGAAGGCCTTGTCGCGGTCCGTACGGGTGGACCAGATCCAGACAAGGCGCGAGGCGTGCTCGAACGGAAGCTGCGACAGCAGCACGGAATGAACAAGGCTGAAGATCGCCGTAGTTGCGCCAATGCCCAGTGCCAGCGTCAACACCACAGCGATCGTGAACACCGGCGACTTGCGCATCTGCCGAAGTGCGTAAATCAAGCTATCTCCTCCTTTCTGGCCCGAAACGCGGCATAGAAGGTATCCATCAAGTGCGCACCCGCTTCGAGCCGCTTTTCATCCTCTTGATGCATGGCCGCGATTCCGTCGATCATTGCTGCCAGCCCCTTGGTTTCAGGACGTTGGTATTTTTCGTCTTTCAGGTCGATGTCGTGAACGGCCTCGGCAATCGCCTGAAGACTCGGATCGGTCAAACCGGCGTGCCGCAACAACACCTCGAACGTGCACAAAGTGCCTTCGTGAGAGAATTCACCCTCGAACATGTCAAACCGAATCGCATCGCCATCGTGAACGTAGGTCCCCTGGTCGGCGAATACAAATTTCGCTTTGGGATCGATGAATTTTCTGATCAGCCAAGCCGTGGTGACCCGGTCCACTTTGACGCCTCGCCGGGTCACCCAAGTCCGTCCTACGAGATTATCGGAGTTGGGCTTTGGCACAGGTGCCGGAACTGCTCCGCGAAGCGCGGATTCGATCGTCCTTTCAATCTTCATCAGTATTTCCTCAACTTCTTCCCTGAGTGGCGACTTAAAATAGTCGATTTTCTGGATTTCATCAAATTTACGATTGAGCTTTCGCAAGACGGGAAGGACCGACTCAATAGGCTCGCTAACCCGACTCAGCTGTCCCTGAATTTCGACACAAGACTCTAGCAGTTGCTTGTAATCCTCAGAACGTAGGGCCTGAAACGATTTGCGTAGCGTCTCATCATCCAAGTTAAGGACTGCTCGAACCGCGAACAACCAAGCTTCTCCGCCCTCACTAACGATCTCCGAGCGGATCCATTCCAGATCTTCCATTGTTTCAGCTGTTTCCGGAAGCACATAAGCAGAGTTCTTGATCGCCAATGCACCTAGATTGTTCAGCCTGCGCAACACCTTCGCGCGGAAGTACGCTGGCGAGGGAGGAATTTGGTGGAGTAGT
>JAYUSZ010000119.1:0-5167 GCA_043755435.1 Bryobacterales bacterium
GTTGGCTATCGGAGCAGATGGGAAGATTTATACGCAAAACTATGGCACTTTATTTGTTGTTGGGAAGAAGGATGTTGTTCCGGCTCCTGAGACAAAGTAGCGACTAAGCCTACGCACCACCAACTAAGGTTCGCACATCTTCCAATTCAATTTACTGAACTTGAACTCTCGTGGAGTAAGTCAACGCAGACCTGGATCAGCCTGCGACGTTCATCTGATTCCATGTTGTATTCTCGCCGATCATGGTATCTCACCAACAACCAGATGGCTGCGGCGCGACTGAGGCGTGCGATGATGCCTTGAACCAATTTTTCAGGTTCGACCACCATTCCATCGCTCAAAAAATGTGGACCTGTGACCGCGAATAACTTTAGAAAAGTTTCCTTGTATGCACTTACAAAGGCGGTCACCACTTTTGTAAGTGTTGCGTCCCCTGTGGACGTGAACCCCGGTATCTTCAACGTCCTGCCAACTACAGCAGAGGACAACCTAGCTGAAATGAGTTCGTCGAGGACAAAACCAGCCTCGATCGCTGGATCGATCATAGATACCCCAGCATGATTCGGAATATATATCGTCTTAACGACACGGTTTGCGTCTTTGGCAAGATAGACTGTCTGTCCTCGGTATTCCCTTTCATCCCATTCATGATGATCCTGACCATTCAGCTCAACATAGATATTGGACGAATAAAGACCCATGTGGCCTACAGCACCAAGTTCCTCGTGAGATTGTGCACTCTCTTTACACAACTCTTTCCAGACGGCTTCCAAAGTTAGGCCTTCCTGACGGATCAAGCTCTCTACTTCTCCTCCGACTCCTCCAGGTCCATCTTCGACTTTTCGTAGAAGTGCTACAACCGCGCCTGGTCGGTAAGCGCCATTTTCTAACCAACGCCTATAGATGGACGTGTCGGATCTTTGAATTTGAGTCAAGTGCCCTTGCAGCAAGTTTACGATTTGATGGAATCCTCGCTTTTCCGGTTGTAATTCGTGCAGAGATGTTTGGCGTCCGTCCAAAAGGTGCCGCCCAATGCCGAGAGTAGGCACGTGTATTTCCGCAAGAAATGAAGCTAGGCCTTTCGCTACTTGAACGATTTGCTCGTCACGAAGCTTTGCCTTCCATAGTCTATCTGCCCATGGCGCGATTTTTTTCTGTACATAAAACATTTGAGCAAATCGTTCACTCGGGATCCTTTGCTCCGGCCCAGCATAATTGATTGTAGCCTGGGGTAATTTCGGATAGAGTGTTTCAGGTAGTTCAACCTGCGGAGCTGCGGCACGATTGGATATGGCCGCTTGACGAATAGCTCGAGTTACCTCTTCCCCCAGCACCTGTAAGTAAACTCTTCGACGAGGAGACGCTTCAAGGAAGCGCCCGCGTCCGAATACTGGATAATAACGAAGAAACAGATCTTGCTTCTTTTCTCCCTTGTAGAAAGCAATATAGCTCTCCCTCCTCCATAGAGGACGTCTGTCGATAGAAGCACCCGCCCCAATTCTCAACTCCTTCATCTTTAGTAGTGCGCCGTGCAATTTGCAATCGTTGGGAAGCTGATTCAGGGCAGCTTCAATCTTTACAGGATATCGCCTGCTCAACACTTCAGCACGTTCCACGCTTAAATCCAAGAATGCACACGCGTCCTTTGGTTCGTCTACCAGGTTCGATATAAATTGGTAAGTTAAGCCAGCTGATTCTTCCGCGATTGCGTGCCATCTAAAAAGATACTTGCTCAAGTAGAGATCACCGTCCAACTCTCGTCGGTTTGTTCTAGCAAGCATCCAACTGAGGATTGGGAATGCCATTGATCTGTCGCACTCGCACAGCTCAAGTGCGTGGACGAACTCGTAGCCCAGGTTGGTTCTTCGGGCCGCGGCCAGTACATCAGTAAATACCTTCCGCTCATTCACGATATCTTTGCAAATCTGATGTTGGGTTTTTTGTGTCGACCAGTCAACGGAGCCAGCAGCCATCTGTCCGAAGTCATATTCACCTGTCCGGACCAGTATCCGGAGTTGGTAGTTCCACATATCTGCAATTCTGTGCGCAATGTTTTTGGAATTAGATATAGCAACACTGACCGGGTTAAACGACGCTCGTCGGAGTTCGGCGATCTTTCGCTGAACTACCCCTTTTTCCCCAGGTTTTGATGACCGAAGCTCTACTATCTCAGCAGCCTGCCTACCCCACCTATCGTCTCTGGCCAATCGGCGTGCCCAACTGACGATGTTCGCTTCTTCTGGATGACGCACAGTGATTTGAGGTCTTGCAAATCCGGCAGGTTCATCAGTCGGTTTAAGGAGATGTTTGTTTGACATGTAAGTCAGGAATGCATCCTCAGACGTGGCCAAGTCGCGATCCTCTTCCTTGAGTGGAAATTCGACTCTGGCTTGGGGTCCGAGTTCGAGCACCCGTTTCAATCGGGCTAGCGTGGTGGTCATGCAGCCGCCATAAAGGTTAACCACTTTGCCCGCGTTTAGAGCAGAAATATACTCCTTCCGTTTTCGCACTGAAGAGATTAACGAAAATCCGAAGTCCTCCTCATTAGTGTAAATACCACTGACGATATTGGCTTCTGAGTTATCGACAAGAAACTTAATATTGTCATTGATAAAGCCGCGGCCAGGATCAATCTGCACATCGTCATCTTGGAAGTGCAGAAAAACTTTATCATCTAAATTAGAAGGCTGGTTTACGGGGAACTTCGAGGAAATATGAGACAACATCGTGTTTAGTACTAATGTCTTGAACCACAGGATTCCTCTGCCTTGAGATCCAAATTTGTTAGGATCTTCAAAGTTATAGAGTACCATCGAGTGGTTGCGGCAGGAGCCAAGGGTTCTCTCGAATCGCAAAACTTCGTTTAAAGTGTTGTCGTCACTAAAGTTAACGCAGACATGAAACTCTATGGCATATTCATCTGAAACGTGGTCGCATTCAAGGTCATAGTAAAGAGACGCCAAAGATTGAAACGTTCGTCGATAGCCATTCTCAATTGGTACAAGGACAAACAACTTAATGGAATCATCCTTCCGTTTAGGGGCCCTTTTATCAGAATGATCCTTGCTCCAGTACCTCACTGAAAAGTGATGTTTCTTAGCCGGCGCGTAGATCAAATCTTTCCACTCTTTGTTATTAGGCAATACGTTGAAGTTCGTTCTTGGCCGGTAGTCGTAGATCAGGAGATGTTTTTCAAGAAGTTCTCGTTCAAATTGGTACTGTTCAAAGACCTCGTGAACTAAAGACGCCCAAGCATTTTCGTATGGCAATGACGTTTGAGTAGACAAACATTCGATCACAGCCTCTGCGCTTTCATAGAGAACCTTTCCGCCATACTTCTCGTCATTTGCGGAATCGTCCCTGTAGATTCGCAATACTTGAAGTAACTTCTTTCTTTGAGTTTGGATTGAACTCATTTTGATCTCCTTGTTTCGACCAAGTTTACGGGATGTCTTAGCGCAATTTCGGAGCGAGCAATTCGGTCGCGGTTCTTGCCAGACTGCCGACGATGGCTTCATCGTCGGTGCCTGCTTCGTCTCGGCCAGCTCCAAGTGCGAAGCCACCAAATTGCCTGATTCTAACTAGCAGAGCGTTTACTTCGCGCGGTTGAATGGATAGGGCACCATATCGGTTTGCATTTTCATAACTTTCTTGATATTTAAGCAAAAACTCGTTCGCGACTTCCGTCAAATCCATAGGCTGATGGAGTACCGGATTGGCTGCCATTCGTCGAATTAGAGAAGCTAAAGTGATTCCTGCATCATATGCCGGATCAACGGTGGCTACGTAATCAAAATCGAACACAACAGTGTGATCTTGAGAACCAATCGGTAAAAAGCAATTACGAGGTGTATGATCGAAATGACCAAGGGCAGGCGCTTCAAGCATCGCAGCCGCGCTATCTTCAGCCAAGCGCACCCAACCTTTTTCTAACTCTTTCTTGAGAAAGGGAAGTCTTCCGGTTATCGAACTAGAATTGGCCGCAGCTAGCCTGGCTTGTATCCAATTCCTTGTGGTGAGCCAAATACCGTAGTCGCCCGAATTGCGGAAACGCATAAGCTTCTTCGTTCTTTCAGGAGTGGCCCAGCAACCCGAATTGGCCGCGGATTCGAGTATTGCAAAACGACATGAGCGTGCGTGCCATTCACCTTGTGGGCTTGCTAGTCGTAGTACTAACTTCTTCCAATCAACCTGCGGAACGGCCTCATTGTGTTGAATAAGTAAAAAGTGATTATGAAAATAATCCTCCATTACTAACAAACGAGATAGAACCAATTCCGCTGTAGGAATGCTTTCCTCCGGTTGTGTTATGTCGTACCCCCGCCAACTAAAGGGTGTTGGGAACAGGGGACGAATTGTAGTATCGGAACTTAAGTGGCTACCGATTAATTCTGCCGCAACGCAATAAATCTCCACAGCCCTCATCGGCTCATGTCGCTGGAGAAACTCCTTGCCGAGAGGATCGTGATAACGCACAACATACCGTTTGTTTGTATCACCTACTCTAAACAAGTAGTTACAGCGTCCAGACGGATGAACGCTCTCAATTGAAATAGGGCCATGCATTGGGTGGCCAATTCTTGAAAAGACGTCCCGCCAAAGTGCCTCGGAATTCTGCATTTGATCGAGAATGGTTTTTGAATGCTCACAGATGACTCTAAGCCGCCTGATTGTTGGCGAAGAAACAAAAACCGAGTCAGTGTTACTCGCGAGATTCAACAGGGCCTTGGTTTGTTCAGCGTGTGTGAGGGACGAGTCCTTGGTCCTCTGCATGTCGATTAGATTCGAAGGATGAGCGGCCGTCAGATCCGCCAATGCTTGCCTAAACAGGCAATCATCGTTGATCAATCTTTGAACGAAACCTCTCTGCGACAGTTCGGTGGACAAGACAGATCTCCCATTCTATTTAACAAATACTGTCGGAATAGATCATCGGCGATTCTGAATTATGAACATGAAAAGTAACTGGTAATTAGAAAAATAATATCACAAGAAACTATCATGAAAAGTCGCGGGAAATCGAAGAGGGAAGGATTTCGCAGCGAGCACTAGGGTCTTAGTGCTCCTTGCTCTTTCCACTGTTTGTAACCAATCCGTCCAAGCTCGAATAAATCGCTGGTCCGTGCATACCAGCCGCTGCCGTGCATTCGGCCAACTACCCCGAATC
>JAYUSZ010000120.1:0-37561 GCA_043755435.1 Bryobacterales bacterium
CTAAAAAATCCTTAAACCGGTCTGAGAATGCCGCACTTCTGCCGGCAAAAGCGCAGTACGGAAAAAATCGATTGCAGGTCCAGATAGTTCAGAACGCCCACCAAAGACCAGGAATAAGTGTGGGCGGTCATGCCGTACGTTGGAACTGAAATTGAATTGTTTCCAGTTGCTTTCGCAGTTCAGCGGTTTGCACTGCGCTCAGCGCCTGACGCGGACCAATGCAGCGGCCACAGTCTATCCCCATCCATTGCAGAATCTGTTTAAGAGCGGCCATCATGGGGAAATTCAACGTAACTTGGATGATTGCATTAATGCGATCCTGTGCAATAAGAGCTGCCGGCCAGTTGCCCTTTTGGGCGCACTTATACACTTCCACAAACAGCTCCGGAACAATGTTGTAAAAGCTGCCAATCCCACCGTCAGCGCCCATCAGTAGTCCAGCCGTCAACACTTCATCTCGCCCATTGAAGATCACCGCACCACTGTTTTTGAGTAGGCGCATGCGGTACAAATCGAAATCAGTGAACTTCAGGCCGATCACATTTGGGATGGTGCACAATTCCAAAATCTGCTCGGCAGTTTTGATCGCTGGGAATGTTTCAGGAAAGTAGTAAACAAGCAGCGGAACCTTGCTAACAGATGCAACAGCTTCATAATATGCTTTGATTTCCGGGAAGCTATACGGGCCAAGCGGAGGCAGTGAACTGATAGCAGTTACCCCAATACTACTTGCATGGCGGGACAACTCCACTGCGTCGCGAGTGCTGTAAGCACCCACGTGGACAATCACCTGTTTGCCGCTAGGGGAATGCTTCACTGACTCTTCGGCCACCAGCTTTCGTTGGTTGACGCTCTGCAGCAACCCTTCCCCTGTCTGGCCGCAAACATAAAGGCCATGCACGCCAACGGCATAAACGCTTTCCACTAACTTCTTGTAGGGGGCTGGCGCAAAGACTTCAGCCTTGTCCACCGGCGTAATGATAGCAGGAAATATTCCCTTGAATAATTCGTTTTGTTTCATCCTTACTTTCCTTCTACCCAGGCTGTGTCGAAATGGGCGAAGGTTATGCGCTCATACGCTTTCGCCTCGCCGCGTTCATACAGCATTCCAATGCTCTTGTCTTTTAACACAGCCAATGACGAATATGCCGAAGGTCCTTCATGAAGCAGTTTCGAGTTGCTCCATGTGCGGCCATCGTCTTTGCTCAACCTCACCGTCATATGCGTTCGTTTGGTGGCGGCCGGATTTGAAAATAACATCCTTCCTTTGCCAATGGTCACTAAGCTGGCCTGGCATACCGGCTCAATTAAGACCTCGTCCAATTGCAAGGGCGACCAGGTCAATCCGCCGTCCTTGCTGCGCTGCACGGCACGCCGATTCTTTCCGTGATAGCTCCGCATGTTCAGCACCAAGCTTCCGTCTTTCGCTTCGGCAACTGCCGATTCGTTGGTTTTTTCTTCAGCAACACCACCGATATTCCACGTTTCCCCATGGTCGTCGCTGTAAATTATATGCGAGTAACGGCCGTTTCCTTCCCGCCTATTGTGGTCGCAGGCAATTACAAGCCTGCCGCTTTTCAATTGAATTCCATTGCCAGGGCCAGTAGCGTACCAACTCCAATCCGGTCGTTTGGTTTGCTCCGAAATTTCCTTTGGTGCGCTCCAGGTTGCTCCATCGTCGGAGCTGCGCGTAATCCAAACCGTCCGCTCCTTCCGCACATCTTCCATGATTTGTTTTTCGGTGACGGTTCCCTGATTATGGGTTAATAGCAGGAAAATCGTTCCTGTCGTGCGGTCAATCACCGGAGCCGGATTGCCGATGGTATCAGCACCCATGTCTGCAATGGTCTGCAATGGTTGCCAGGTTTTGCCGTTGTCGAAACTACGGCGCAACAACAAGTCGATGTCGCCTGAATCACCACCCCCGTTCCGTCGTCCTTCGCAGAAGGCAAGCAGCGTTCCGTGCGCAGTGGTGATTAGCGCCGGAATGCGATAAGTATGATACCCGCCTTCCCCAGACCGGAATACTTCGGTTTGCGTTAGCGAAGCGCCAAGTCCATTGACGCAGAGCGATAAAAATACGCCTGCACTTGCAGCCTGAATTGTCATTTCTCTCCTCTTAGAAAACATACTTCAATGCGATTTGATAGGCGCGCGTACCATTAGGCTTTTTCCAAAATTAACATTGTTCACCGTTGCAGTCGAGTTCCCCAAGGATCGTGTGGTTCAGCGCAAACGATTCCAGCCGCAAAGTTACTCGCTGTTTTTCCGTGATGTTGAACGCCTTGTGCAAGCCCGCATCCATTGTAATGCTGACGGACCCAGCAACGCGTTGAATCCCAAATTCCCGAACCACTTTTCGGCTCGTGGTCCCACCACGCTGAATGCGGCCGAGTTGAACCAAAGCTGCGTGTTGTGACCGGCATATAAGGAATCACTGCGGCTACCACGTCGGGCCGCTGCCCTTCAGCCCGGCCATCCCCAGTGAAGTCGCTGCCGGAAACCACGTTGATGGGCACTCCGCCGCGTCAACCGATGATGCTGCGCAGCGTCCACCCACCAGTGTCTTTCGCAACAAGCCATTGCTGTTGTGCGAGGGGATTGCACAAGTGAATACGTTTTTGAAACTCTTGTTGGGCTGCCGGCGTTTTAAATGGAATCCTAAATAGAATTTGTTCTTATCTGTTCTCGATGCCTTACTGCGCTTGTTCTTCAAGAACTTTTTCGTCTTCGGAATTTAGGGTTAATGGGTCATGATGTTAGTTGTGCTCAGGCGGCGACCCCGGTTTGCGCTTGAACTCTTCCGGAAATTCCGCTGCCCTACCGCGCTCCGGACTTCGCAAGTTCTGTTGTCCGCCCCGGTCTCTTTGCAAGGGAATATTCATCCCGTTGGTTTCTTCCAGAATGTCGAATAGACGCTTCCGCATTTGCGTGACTATGGCCTTATGCTTCTCGCTGAAAATCAGATTTCGCGATTCTAGCGGATCTTCTTCCAAGTCGTACAACTCGTCAATATCCCAAATTCCTTGATAGCGGATGAACTTGTACTTGTCCCCACGCAAGGCATGCAGAGTTGGAGTTTGTGGAAAGTTTCGCTCCCAGTAATATTCGTACAGTAACTCGCTGCGCCATGTGGTCTTCTGGCCTTTTACCAGAGGCAGCCAGCTTTTGCCATCCAGGCCACTAGGGATGGAGGCTCCGGCTGCATCCAGAACAGTCGGCATAATGTCCAGGCCGGCAACTACTTCCTTTACTTTTCGGCCTCCTTGAAATAACGATGGGCATCGCGCCAATAGCGGCACGCGCATAGATTCCTCATATGCTGTCCGCTTGTCGATCAAGCCATGCTCGCCAAAGGCAAAGCCGTTATCGCCCATGTAGATGACCAACGTGGAATCCAATTCCCCGCGCTTGCCTAGTTCCTCTAACACGCGACCAACACTCTCATCCACGGCCATCAAGGTTTCAGCATACTTTTTGTAGTAATCTGCAATGTCCAGAGTTGAGTTATAAGCGTAATCAACCCCATGCCATGAGTTACGCTGATTCTTCACCCACATGGGACGGTCGCGCGCCATTTCGCCATCGGTAGCCATGGTCGGGGGGTAAATGAATTTGGCGCCTTTATAGCGCCCTTTATGCCTAGGCGCTGGTTCAAATTCGGCATGCACAGCCTTGTGCGAAAGATACAGGAAATAGGGCTCATCCTTCGGTAAAGTACGCATCCAGTCCAGCGCGTAATCTGTCAATTCGTCCGTGATGTAGCCTTTCTGTGGTACCTTTTTGCCGTTCACATTGAGACCGTTTGGATTGGGAAGGTATGTTCCCTGCCCACGGAAACTAACCCACTGATCAAAGCCTGGCTTTGGCGCATCCGTTTCCGCTCCCATGTGCCACTTACCGAAGAAGCCCGTTTTGTAACCCGCTTTTTGTAAGTGACTCGGGAAGAACACTGTGCCTTCAGGAATGGGCGTGCCATTATCCACAATGCGATGCTTGTGCGCATATGTTCCAGTAAGAATCGAGGCGCGGCTGGGACTGCATAGTGCTGTTGTGACGAACGCATTTTGGAAGTGGGCACCTTCACGCGCCAGCCGGTCCAATTGCGGAGTTTCCAGCCAAGGTTGCGTCTTCAGGAAGCCTAGAGCATCGTAGCGATGATCATCGCTGAGGATATAAATTACGTTTCTGGGTTTGCGAGTCTGCGCAGTCAAGTGGGCCGTGACGCCGCCCATGGCAGCCAACAATTGTCGTCGATTCATCGCTTCCACCTTACCAGATTAGTTTCAATCCAAACTGCAAATTACGAGGCGTGCCGGCACCGGTGATCGCTCCAAAATTCGCAGTACCTAAGACATTGCCTGGTGCGCCAAATCGTGGAGTGTTCGTAAGCGTGAAGGCTTCAAAGCGAAATTGCAGCCGCAGCTTTTCCATTAATTGGAAATTCTTCAGAGCGGAAAAATCCCAATTAAACGTCGGCCTTCCGCGAAGAATGTTCCGGCCAGCGGTACCGTAAGTGAAGTTTGCCGGACGCGCGAATGCGCTGGTGTTGAAGTCTCGCTGCAGCGTTCGTTCGCCATCATACGGCCTACCAACCACATCGGGCCGCTGAACAACGGTGTACGTTCCCGTGTTCGCTGGATTGCCTTGCACTGTTGGGCTGAATGGAACAGATGAACTTCGGGAAACGATGGAACCAATACTCCATCCACCCAGTATTCCTTGGATGACGGGGTTGGCATTCCCTAAGAGCGCCCGGCTTTTGCCAACCGGAAGTTCATACAACACGGAAGTAACAAAGCGATGCGGAACGTCCTGGTTGTCGATGCTCTTCTCTGCCCTCAAATTGAAAAGATTCTGAAACCCGCAACCCGTCGCATCTCCTTGAACAGCACCACCGCAAGTATCGCCTATATTTTTCGACCAAGTGTAGGATCCAAGTACCGTGAAGCCCTTAGAAAACCGCTTCTCCACTTTCGCAATCATCGCATGATAGTTAGAGTTGCCGTCATAGCGGTGGCTATAAACTGGTCCTAAGGGGCTAGCAGTAATTCCGGTGCCGGGAATTACCAAACTCCTGAACTGCCGCTTGGCATCAATATTTCCTGCTCCAGCAGGTGAAAAATTTCCGTCGTACCTGCGCACTAAGTGCAGCCCGCGTGATCCTGCATAGCCGACTTCCAGCAGCCAATCCTGTCCGAGCTCCTGTTGAATATTGAAGTTCCATTGATGCGCGCTCGATTGCGGAGGACGCCGTTGGTAAGAGGAAAATTGGAGTCCCGTCGCCCTGGACAAATCAGTAGCTCCAGCGGCAGGACCCTGCGACAGCCGTAACGCCGGCACGGTGGAAGAACCAGTCAAGGTAACGCCATAAGCAAATGGCGCGTTGCCGATGATGTATTCACTGTCGCCCATGTTTTCCATGTACGCATAGAACAAGCCATACCCGGAACGAACCACCGTCTTTTTCGCTAACTTATAGACCAGCCCCACACGCGGCATGATGTTGTTCTTGTCAGTCGCCACGGTTGCGCGATCATAGCGCGATCCGTCTTTGGAATAGACCAAAGCAGCTTGGCCAGGATTTGTATCAATGTCGAAATTGCCCATCTTATTGTTCTTCTCAATCCACGGAGGGGACATTTCATAACGGATACCCAGGTTCACGCTCAACCGGTTACTTACCTTCCAATCGTCTTGGGCGAAAACGGAAAAATTGTAAGTCCGCATGGAAACGGTAATCGGCGATTGCCATGCCCATTGGCTGGAAACACCCAATAAGAAGTCTGACGCACCATCTCCGGTATATGCGCCATTGAACGTGTAATTACCCAGGGTGTTACGAATATTGAAAATAGGATTCTGCGATTTCAGCAAGGACGATCCGGCTTTCAAGGTATGGCGGCCGTGAACCCAGTTGATGTCACCGCTCAATTGACGGTTTTGCGAGTTGCGATCCACGGGGTTGTTCGCTCCAATCCCCAGTGCGCGATACCCGGTAATGCCCATTTGCGAAAAGCCGCCGTCGGGAGTGAATGTTGCGCCTGGAATCCCAAATTCCTTATTGAAATTTCGGCCCAGAGCAGAAACAGGATTGTTGCGTTGAAAGCGGGCATAGTTCCAGCCACCACGAACACTCATGATTAAACTCGGCGTGAAAATGTGATTCCAGCCTAACCCGGTGTTGATGCCTTCGGTAATGTAGTCAAGGTTGCCACCGCCAAAAGCTGGTGCAGGTAAGTTTGGAGTATCGGGCAACACGGTATCGTGCGTGCTGAACCGGAAGAACAGGTTATCTTTGGTACCCATTGATTGATCAGCACGAAAATCCCACTTATCAACGTCCTGTGTACGTGGCGAAAGATTGGTGAAGTTATTTGCCAGATTGCTGCTTAAAGGGGCTGGGTAAAGCTTTATCAGATTAGCCGCTACAGGGTCAAAACGGGAAGCAGGGATGATATTCCCTGGAAATTGCTGTCCATTCGTTGGATCATTAATGCGCTTTGTGAGTTCAGAAAAATCGCCGCTTCGCATTTTCAAAGTGGGAAGAGTGTTGGCAATGGTTGCTGTCTCACGAATCCGAGTCCGTTCAAAATCACCAAAAAAGAACGTCTTGTTACGGCCATCATAGATCTTTGGCAGCACCACCGGACCTCCAAACGCAAGGCCATATTGATTGCGTTTAAAAGGCGGCTTGGCATTGCCGACTGGAGTAAAGAAGTTCTTCGCATCGAATACTTCGTTGCGGATAAACTCAAATGCTGCTCCATGCACGGCGTTCGTGCCGCTTTTGATCGTAAGATTCACGACTCCGCCCATGCCACGCCCGTATTCAGCTGCATAGGAATTGGTTTGCACCTTGAATTCTTGAATCGCGTCAATGGACGGTTCCACCATCTCCGCACGGCGTCCTGCGGCGGCCAGTTCCACGGAGTTGTTGTCAATCCCATCCATGATGTAATTGTTCTGACTTACTCGCTGGCCGCCGGCGGAAAATCCGCCGATCCGCGACCCTGGTGCCGATTGCACCGCGCCACCGGACATCAAAGCCAAATCCATAAAATTACGGCCATTCAAAGGCATGTCGACAATCCGTTGGTTGTCGATCACCTGGCCCTGGGATGCCTCTACGGTATTCAGGCGGCTCACCGATGCCCTTACGTCGATCTGTTCGGTAATCGCACCAACTTCTAACATGAAATTAAGTTCCGCACGCTGGTCTACATCCAGGTGGACTTTGTCCTGGAAAATAGGCTTGAAACCCTGCTGACGAACCCGGACATCATAATCCCCTGGCTGTAGCAAGGAAATCGAAAATAGCCCTACACCATTGGTGCGAATCTTTCGTTCAGCACCGGTTGAGGTATTGCGAGTGGTGATCTCCACCCCAGGAACAACGGCACCGGCAGAATCAGTAACGCGGCCATTGATTTGAGACGTTTGGGCAAGTGCAGCTGCAGACAATACAGTACCTAACAGGAGTTTTGAAATCATTTGTAACCTCGGAGAAGAACTTGCGCACTATCTTATCACTGGGAAGAAACCTGCGTCCGGCGCTTCCAGTTGTACGTTTCTGGTTGACATTATGTACAAGACATGGTAGCCTTGGGTTGTGAGTACGAAAATTTCAGAAGTGAGGCAGAATCTGTTTGCTTTTGCAGCGGCTGCATCGAAGGGGGAGCGCGTGGAATTTAACTACAAGGGAACCACTCTTCGAATAGTAGCTGACCTGAAAGCTTCCAAACTTTCTCGCCTGGAACCTATGGATGTGCTTGCCAACGGAACCACCTTTGAGGATCTGGACGCAGCTTTGAAGCAGGTCCACTCCGAAGAAATGGCCAATTGGGACCAGCGCCCTCTGTAGTTTTTCCTGATGAAAGCCTACTTGGATACCAACGCGGTTCTACGATTGGCCGCCGGGGATTTGAGTAAGATCAGCAAGGAAGCGCAGAGTGCCATGGAGCGGTACGACCTGCTGATCTCACCTATGGTCTTAGTAGAACTTCAATACGCTTTTGAGATCAAACGCATCAAACTTGCGGCAGACGTGATTTTCGCCCAGTTACAACGCACCATTGATCTTCAGGTATGTCCACTTGCGTTCGATCGCATCGCTAAGGCGTCGTGGTTAGAGAGTTGGACTCGCGATGCTTTCGATCGCCTTATAGTCAGCCAAGCCCGCTGTGCTGGCAACGCTTATTTGATCACGGCTGACGAAGACATTAAGAAGCATTACCAACAAACGGTCTGGTAACTACACAATTTCCTCAATCACTTTGCCTTGAATCTCAGTTAACCGTTCCTTGCGTCCCAAATGCAGGAAGCTAAGTGCATCCTGATTCAGCCCTAACTGATTCAACACTGTGGTATGAATGTCGCGGAAATGGTAGGGTTTTTCAACAGCCCTCAGGCCGATGTCGTCTGTTGCACCCACCACCTGTCCACCCTTTACGCCGCCGCCTGCCATCCACATGCTGAAACCAAGATTATGATGATCGCGTCCTTTGCTCCCTTGGCTTTCCGGTGAGCGTCCAAATTCTCCACCCCACACCACCAGCGTCTGATCCAGCAACCCGCGCTGCTTCAAATCCTGAATGAGTGCCGCCACCGGTTGATCGGTTTGTCCTGCCATTCGTAAATGGTTCTCTTCAATGTCATCGTGGGCATCCCACTGCATGTTGCCCGGTCCGCCACCAGCTACCACAGTGACAAAGCGCACGCCACGCTCCACCAATCGGCGAGCTAGTAAACAGCGGCGGCCATAATCGTCTGTTTTCGCAGAGCCAACTCCGTACATGGCTCGGGTTGCTTCTGGTTCGCGGTTGATGTCGAACACTTCTGGGGCTTCCACTTGCATCTTGAAAGCCATGTCGTAGGACGAAAGACGCGCCTCAAATTCCAGATCGCCAGCAGTCATATTGGCTTCGTTCAAGCCTTTGAGTAACTGCAATGTTTTGCGGCGCTGTTCCATAGTCACGCCTTTGGGAAGATCTAGATTCAAAACTGGCTTGTTGCCTGGCCGGAACATGCTGGGTTGGTAGATAGCTGGTAGGAATCCTTGGGTATACATTGGCTGACCGGCTTCCAGGGCACCTTTCGGATCGGGTAGCACCACGTACCCTGGCAGCGATTGGCTCTCGCTGCCAAGCCCGTACATCACCCATGAACCCATGCTGGGAAAGCCGGGGAGAATGCGACCTGTCATCAACTGATACTGCGCCGCCGAATGGACCACCATGTCGCCATGGCAGGAACGAATCACCGCCAATTCGTCAACCACTTTCTGTGTGTAAGGCATCAGGTCAGAAACTTCAATACCCGATTTGCCGTACTTTGCGAACGTTCTCTTCGTGCCCAACAAGGTTGCGGTCTTTTCCACAAATTGATACTTGGCTTCGCCGAAACTGGCAGGGCGCTTCTGGCCATTCAACTGGTTTAGCAAAGGCTTAGGATCGAACGTTTCCATATGGCTGGGGCCGCCCGCCATGAATAGGAAAATCACCGACTTCGCTTTGGCTTTGGAAGGCATGTGCGGTGGCTTGGGTGCCAATGGATTCACGCCTGCGGCCCGGGCTTGTTGTTCCGCCAACATTGCCGCATAGGCCATTCCGCCAAAGCCGCAAAAAGCGTCGGTTAAAAACTCTCGGCGATTTCTAGTTAGTCGAACATGTTCAGACATTGCAGTTACTCCAAGTACAAAAACGCGTTCAAATTTAGCAAAGTAAGAGCAAACTCACGCATGGAGCCGTGCTCTTTCAGATAAGCCTGGGCTAGTTCCCGTTCTTTCGGTTTGGGCTCACGACCGGCAGTTAGTAAGTAGGCGAGTGTCAGTTGCTTACCGGGGTCCGGACCGGCCTCTTTCGTAATACGCAAGGCCAGAGCTTCCGCCAACCGGTTCGACAAATCGCCATTCATCAACTCCAAAGCCTGTGGGGCATGGGTTGAAGCCTGCCTCCGCGCGCAACTGCTTTGTAAGTCAGGGGAGTCGAACACTTCCATGAAAGGCAGGCGCAAATTTCGCTTGGCGATCAGGTAGACGCTACGGCGATCGTGTTCTGTTTGATCAGCAGCCGCAGTCCATTGGGAGGGCTTGTATAAGAGGTTGATCAAATCTTTTTCAACCGGGACAATCACTCCAGCGCCGCCCATTTTAGGATTCAGCAAGCCGCTGGCAGCCAGCATGGCGTCGCGCATCTCTTCGGCTTCTAATCGGCGCCTTTCAAAACGCCACAGCCACTTGTTTTCCGGATCCTGCTCACTAGCAGCTTTCTCAATGGGTGAATGCGACGATTGCCTGTAGGTGTTACTCATCACCAGCATCTTGTGCATCGGCTTCATTTTCCAGCCGCCTGCAATAAACTGATTGGCCATGTAATCCAGTAAGTCAGGATGTGACGGCTTCTGGCCCATACGGCCGAAATCGTTTGGCGTTGATACAAGACCGCGCCCGAAGTGACCTTGCCACAAGCGATTAACCATAACTCGCGATGTAAGCGGGTTAGAGGGGTCAGTAATCCATTCAGCCAGTTTCGAACGGGGATTCTCTAAGTTGGTTTTCTCCGGCATCCCATCAGGAAGCAAAACGCCTAGAGGCCGCATGCCAACCTTATCGCCGGGCTTGCTGTAGTCGCCTCTTGGTAGAAGATTAATAGGGGACACTTTGTCGAAGTTGTTTGCAACCGTGAAGAGTCCTGGAGGTGCCGGTGGCAATTGGTCGGTCAACTCCTCCATTTTCTTTTCAAGCTCAGCTAGCTCCGCGCCCATCTTGCCTTTCATTTCCCGCTTCAATGCTTGAATGGCCTTAGTGGTGGTGGCGGATAACCTGTCATAAGCTGCTCGTTCCGCTGGCGTGGCGAGGTCCACATCCTTTTCCCAGGTTGCGGCGAAGTAGGCTTGAATGCGGTAATAATCGGATTGGCGGATAGGGTCGAACTTGTGATCGTGGCAACGAGCGCAGCCCAGAGTCACACCCAGGAATGCAGCACCCACGGCATTGGTCATTTCCGTTAAGACTTCATTGCGGGAACTGGCCACTTCCTGATTGCCTGCATTTTTGCGAAGCGGGCCGAGCCTTTGAAAGCCAGCGGCTGATTGCTTAGCTTGATCATTGGCTGCAATTTCATCGCCTGCCAACTGCTCCAAAATAAATTCGTTGTAAGGTTTGTCAGTGTTAAGCGAAGAGATTACCCAATCGCGGAATCGCCAAGCCCCGTTGCGATGCGCGTCGTATTCGAAGCCGTCGGTTTCCGAAAAACGGGCAACGTCTAGCCAATGCTGTCCCCAGCGTTCGCCATACTGAGAACTGGCCAGTAACTTATCCACAACGCGTTCGTAGGCATTGGCGGAACGATCCGCCAGGAAGGCACGGATTTCCGCAGGGGTAGGCGGAAGGCCGGTTAGGTCAATTGAAACACGCCGTAGCAGCGCTTCTTTGGCCGCAGGAGGAGCAGGGCGCAAACCTTCTTTTTGGAGCTTCGCCAGAACAAAGGCATCAATTGGATTCTTCGTCCAGGCGCGATCTTCCAGCTTTTGAAATGTGGGGACGGTAGGAGTGGAGCGTGGCTGAAAAGCCCAATGTTTCCGCTCAACAGCAGTGTAGGTTCCAAGGGGAGCGACAGTTTCGGCGAAGGCGAGTGGGAGAAGGCTCGCTAGTATTAGACGTTTCATGAGCTGTTCGAATTATATACCCGCTAGAGGAGTTGAATTTGTTGGATGAGCCGATAAACTCCGGTCGATGGATTTGCGCCGATCTTGTTATTCGATTCGTGCCTTTTGTCGAGCGTGGCGGCCCGTTCAATTGCTAAATGTAAGTTAGGGAAAAGAGCGCCGCAAAAGGGTGTTTTCACGTATCCTGGCATGTGCTTGATGCAAAGATGCTTCAGCGGCTTTCTTCCGATGTGGGCATTTTGATCCTGAAAATGCAGCAAGAGCCAAAGTTCAAAGCACGGATTAGAAATGGCAACGTTGAGGAAATTGTCACGAGCCTGTTGCTTTGCATCGTCAACATTTGGATGCTCGTCAATATCGAACAAACACCAAACATATTCATAACGAAGGTTTTCGTCTTTACTACGCTTTGCCATTTCTTCCGATTTGTTTTTCAACTTAACAGCCTGCTGAACAACCGTTTTGGGAACGCCAGCCGGGACAATTTTCAAATCAATCAGTTTGCGTGAGAGGCGGCGAAATTCATTGAAATAATGTGGCTCAGTCACTTCACCTTCACATACGATCAAGAAGCGTGGTTTCGGCTCCCTTGAAGGCCTTCGGCGACGGAGGCTATCATTTTTTGCCATGGCCGTCACTCGAAGGGAGCAGGAAGGAATCAGAATTCAAAAATGGGATGGCACCATACCGGCCTTGCAAATACCCGTTTTCAAGATTCTCTTCCTTGCGCGGTTTGAAGTCGGTTAGAGGATAAAGCTGACTCTCTCCGTCAGGCTTCTTTTCGGTAAACCAGATTTGATCGCGGCGAAGGACTCCAGCACTGAGAAGGTTTGTATCATGTGTGTTAAAGATTAGTTGGGCACCCTGATCATTTCCCTTGGGGTGATTGAATAGGCCGATCAAGGAAATAGCGAGTAACGGATGAAGGCTATTGTCTAATTCGTCAATACAAATAACAGCACCTTTTCTAAGAGAGTCTAAAACAGGATAAAGCAAGGATAAGAACGCAATAGTACCTTTTGATTCTTGTTGTTGATTGAAGGAGACTGAACTGTTGTCTATTCGATGCGTGAACCGAAACTCTCTTCGTTTACCGGTGTTGTCCATCTGAGTGAAAAGATCGGGAAACTGTTTGCTATATTCTTTCAATCCAGGTTGGTCGAACCAAGAAACATCTTTTACATTTAGATCGCTTATTCCGAAGTCGGCGATAGAAAGTAGTTTAGAGAATAACTCTGTTGATCTTGAGCCGACATCAATGGCTGACACGATTTCCTTGAGGTTTGTCCGCTCGTCGAGTGCAAAGAAAAGAGAACTGGAGAACCACTGTTGAATTGGAAAAAGATATTCATGATTGTTTTGTACTGCGCAAGAAAGGAAAAGACTGTTTGGACGAGTAAGCCGCTCGATTGTACGATTTTCACCCTGTAACTTAGTGCTGAAGGACATGGGCTTACCCTTTTTTCTTGCGAATAGCGTCTGCTTTTTTCCTAGTGGATAGGCATGCAGCCATTCCTCAAGAATTGCCTGCTTGCTAAACGAAAAACCATACTGGTGACGGATCTTGTTCAATAAGAAGTCTACAGCCAAAGTAGTTGGAGATGAATCGCCAACAAATCCCTCTATTTGGATCGGATCGCTCGGCTCCCAACGCGCATGGGAGTCTGTCACCGCTGCCTGCATAAAACGGAGCGCCATAATGACATTCGTTTTTCCAGAAGCGTTAGCCCCATAAATCGCTGCAACTGGCAACACTCCCTCAGCCGTGCCTTTCGGGTGCCGCACCGTCTCGGGACGATCAGAAAACGAGCCAGCGACCATGGAGAGCGTTTGCTCGGTCCGAAAAGATCGGAAATTAGAAAACCGAAATTGCAATAGCATAAATAGCTCTAAAATCTATTCTAGCGTCAAACTGTGCGGGAGTCCTGCGCAATGGAATCGCAAAATGAATCCTAACACTGTTTTTCTCAAGCTCCTGGGCCGCTGTTCACACTTTGACACACACCCTTCATATAAGCGTAACTTCCAAATGCTACTTTAATCAGGAGTAAAGAGGACTTACCAGGAGATAATTGTGCAAAAAGAATTTGGCTTGACGCAGAACCGGCATCAACCTATTAGTGAAAAATTCCACAGCAGCATTGAAAGCTTTCTGTCCATTGTTCTGGAAGAAGCTGGTGCCAATGGTTATGCGGTGTATGAATGCGATGAGGCCGAAGGAGGCTTAATCCTTTTTTGCAGCCACGGAATTTCCTCTCATAGGTCAACAAGTGCCACGGCCTTGACTGCAAGCAAGGATTCTCAAATCGTTTCGCTTTCGCTGATGGGACCTGCAGGTCCGGCGGGCTTGTTGGACATTGCGTTTCAGCATAAGGATGCCATTACCCAGGAAGTTCTATTCCTTCTACAGAGCGCTGCTGAATCGGTTGGCACATTGCTGCAACATACGCGACTTGGAACTGAACTTGCTGGCCTCACCGCTCGCATTGCCGGATTGGAATCGCAATTAGCTGAAGTGAAAATTGCCGAGCGTGCCCGAGGGTTGGCTCAGCAATCCGATATTTACCGCAAGTCGGAAATTCTGAGCGCGCACATCGCCAGCGTTTTGAATTCGCGCCAGATTGAGCAAATGCTGACCGCCTACATCATTACCCTTGAAGATCGGCTTGAGGAAAGACGAGTGCTTTCTGAAGCCAAGGCAGTGCTGCAGCGGACGTTGCATCTTTCCGAAGAAGAAGCCTATTTCCGTTTAAGAGAGGCTAGCCGTAGAACACGAAGCCGCTTGGTGGATATTGCAACACAAGTCTGCGAAGGCAAGCATGAACTGGTGAACCGCCGACTGCGGATGAGCGCATGAAGCTGGATCTTGCTATCGCCAAATTTCCAGCCTTAAGCCCGCGACTCGGGCAAATTCACTTTGATTTCGCGTGACCAGAGTGCAATCGTGTGCCAAGGCAATTGATGCGATCAGTAAATCGTTTCCGCCAATCGGAGTACCTGCACGCTCCAGCGTTGCGCGTATGAGGCCGTAATATCCAGCACATCGGTCATCGAAAGGAAGGCTGACAAAGGGCTGGAGCAGGTTTTGGAAGCCTATAAGGTTCCGTTCAACATGTTGGCTATTTCTAGCCCCAAATAGCAACTCAGCGCGCACAATTGCGCAGGAGCGAATTTGGTCAGGTCTCATATCTTTCAATCGAGAAGTTACGGATAAATCCTTCCTAGCCATCGCAATCCAGATGTTGGTGTCCAGTAGATAATTATTCAAAGCTCCAAACCTAAGAATTCATCCGTTATCGGCGCTGGAGGAGGATCGTCAATTTCCGGAAAATCACCGGTCAGGAAACCGCAGGTTTCTGTGAAGAAATTTGGGGGCCACTGGGACGGTTGCTCTCGCGTCAGAAGGCCTGTTGCATATTTAGAGAGAGAAACCCCCTCCTGGTCCGCTAGTTTTCGTAAATTTGCCGCAACCTCGTCCGGAACGTATATATTCAACTGGGCCACGAAACAAGTATAGCACGTATACTTGTGTATACTTTGACTTTTCGTACTAAAATCAGGCATGACTCGTAGTGCAGCAATTCTGCTCCTTTTTACCCTTTCGGCCTATCCTCAAGCGAAGAAGGGGAAAGCCAAAACGCCGAAGCCTCCTGATATTATGATGTTGAAGCCGGTGGTCCACATGGAAGCCGGAGTGGTGACTTTCGATGGAAGGGTTGGAAATAGCTCAGACAAACCAATCAAGGCAATGGTTCTGGTGATCGATTTTCTGGGACCCAAGAAGGAACTTCTCACAACTTGGCGCGGTCCTATTGAAACCGAATTGCTGGAGCCCGGTGAGGAATCGGCCTTCGCACTCCAAGTGAAATGCCCACAGAGAGCCGTATCTGTAAGATTCAATGCGGTTGATGCCGATGGCAGGGATTTGCGGCTGGATAATTCCGGGCCTTTCGAAATCAACTAGGCACCGCCATAATTTACAACCTTTTTACAAGTTGGAAACGACCTCCAAACGGGAAAGCCGTAGTATCAGTCCATGAGCAACATGGGTCTATATCAAGACGAACACTTGGAAATCAACCTTCCCCAAGCCGCTGTAACGGTTGACGATCACCGCTTAGTGTTGACACGAAAGGAGTTTGAGCTTCTTGCCATGTTGTCAGCCAATGAAGGCGAAATCCTTCCGCGGAACGTTTTACTGGACCGGATTTGGGGTTATAGCGAAGAAATTCGCACCCGCACGCTGGATGTTCATATTCGACGGCTGCGGAAAAAGCTGGGTTCTTATGGGGATAGCTACATCCAGACCATTTTCGGAGTCGGCTACAGATTTCAGCGATTTCGCGAACCCAGGGCACTATCAACCTTCCAATCTCCCCTTTACGCGGCGATAGCTTAGGGCGGCTGCTGTCAAACGAGGCGGAAGGGTTCCAACGCTTTCGCCCAGTGTTGAACGGTCCAGCGTAAAGAACTACGGCACGTTTACAACCGAGTCCTTTTTTCAATCCGCATATCCCCTTGGGAACTAAATGACCACCGGCTTAAAGCCGGTGGGTTCGATTGCGACTGAAAGTCGCCAGGCGCGGCTGAAGCCGCCTATCACCTCGATCGCGTTGGCAGCTTCGAGAGCAACGTGATCAGCCCCACGTTGTTTCGAAAAACGGCCTGGGCTTTTCTTCGGTACTCTTCCATCACACTATTCTCCAGCACTGTGGCTGGAAGCGGCCCGCCTGAAATGCGGGGGGTTTAGACCGGGCACATTGAACCAAAACATCTCCAGGAGCATCCGCCGATTTCAAATTGCAGACGGTAGACAGTCTACTGCCGATCCTTGAGGCTCGGGCAAATCAGCCCATCAAACACTAGGATTCCTTTCCAAACAAACGCACTTGAACTGCATGCAAAGCCGGATCTACGTCGGACGGAATACTCTCGTAAACCTCGTTCAGCCTTTGAGTAATATTGCCTTCAGAAACTCCGCTAGCGCCCGGCTAATAAAGCTCGCTACGGGAAACCCTCAGTCTGCGAGCTTCGAAGCGAAATAGCTGTCTTCATGATTTAGTATGACCTGAGTTATATTTATTTCACCACAGCCATACTCGCCACAGTTCGTGGTCCCAGTCGCAATTCATTCACTAAATTCCCGGCCTTGTCTACTTCCACAATTCGGCGGCCAGTGTAGTCGTTCAGCAACCAATTGCCATTCGGCAACACGTCCATCCCGCTGCTCCAACCAAAAGCGAAGCTCAGGTTCGCACCGCCAACGGAGCGCAGCACCTTCCCCGTTTTATCCACCTCAATCACCTCGCCTGGATCGCTGAGGCTGATCATTGTGTTCCCGTTTTCCAGACGATGACCAACATAAAGCCGTCGTTTGCTGTCAGCCGCTTGATAGGTCCAGATAATGTTTTTATTCTGATCAACTTCAATCAGCTTGCCGACGGCTTCCACGGCAATTAGCGTTGTCCCAGCCGGCGTGCGATTGGAATTGCGGCTTCGCATATTGGCCAAGTCGTCAGATTTGTATTCCCAGACCACTTTCTTATCGGGAGTAACTTCAATCACCTTGCCCACTCTTGCATCGCCGATCAGTGTATTGCCATTGGGCAGGCGCTGTGCGGCCAGCGGATGCTCCAAGCCCATGCCGTCGCAACAGGACCAAACTTCTTTCTGCTTAGCATCCACTTCCACCACTTTTTTCAGCGATGCGTAACTTAGCAAGGCTCCTCCACCAGGCAGTGGCTGCACGTCGTGACTACCGCCATTCGGTACTGTCCAAATTTGGCGGCCAGAGGGCCACATCATAGCGACGATTTCCTTGTTTGGGCCATGATCGGAAATCAAGATCAGCTGTTCCTTGGCCTTCAGTTGCTTATCAAAGTAGGCCATCAAGCGGGCTTCAGCCTTTTCCAGATCGGCACCTTTGAAGCCATGGCCTGCGCCGGGAATGATTTCCAGTTCAGCGGCAACACCAGCGGCACGAAGTTTGTCGGTTAACCAGATGCTCTGCTCAACGGCAACGTAGGCGTCTTTATCACCGTGAACCGCAAGGATGGGCGAGGACATTGGCGTAACGTAATACAGCGGACTGGCCTTCAAGTGGCCTTCGCGATTGTGCTGCAGATCATTGCCAATGAAGATGGGCAGCACTTCGGCAGCGTCCACACTTTTGCCATAGGACTGGGTGAAATCAGTGGGCCCGTAGAATTCGCCGACGCACTGCACTTTGCTGGATTGTTCCTGATTCGGCCCGCTGCCTTCAAACAAGCGAGTGGGCCCGGTGAGGCCCAACATCAAAGCCAAATGCCCGCCGGCAGAACCGCCGGTTGCGCCAATGCGGTAGGGATCAACGTTGTATTTGGCTGCGTTGGCGCGCAGGAATCGCACGGCAGCTTTCACGTCTTCCACCGGTGCCGGAAATTGATGGCGAGGAGCGAAGCGGTAGCTGACAGTGGCGCAGGTGTAGCCCTGGTGAGCCGCCTTGATGCAGAAAGGAATGTAACTGGCGCGCGAACCACGGCGGAATCCTCCACCGTGAATGGCGACGATAGTGGGATTGGCGGCGGTTGCTCCTTTGGGACGCAAAATGTCCATAGCAACGCGTTCGCCGACGCGGGAATATTCCACGTCGAGGTCGGCTTGAATGTCAGCAGGAATGGCCGGAGGGGCGGGCTGCTGTTGGGCGGAGGCGGCGATTGCCGCGGAAAGGATCAGGGTGAGTTGTCGAAACCACATGGGCTTCATTCTATCCCGTTGATGGGGCGTAATTCTATGGAGCGGACAAGTGAATTCAGGTGTTGGTTGAACCAAGTTCAAATTTTTTCGCGCAAGAGCCTCTAGCGGTCAACGCCGTCACCTGCCGGAATGATCCGTCTATGGGATCAACGATTAGGAAGACGCCGTGGCCGATACGCTCTCCGGTTCGCTCGTGCCGGGGTATCGCACAAGCGACTTTGCAAGAAGAGTTCAAACGTGGTCGTGCGTATTTGGTTGCCTGACAGTAGTATTCGCTGTCAGACTCCAAGCCAGAACATACGCCAATGCGGATTGTGCTCAGGACATCATCCTATTGTCGTGCACCCAAGTTCATGGCGAAGACAGCGCAGGCCAAGAGTGACTTGATAGAGTTGACGTGATGATGGTGCAGCTGCAATGAACGCGTGGCGGTTTGGCCTATATGAACTCGATGGCGGCTCCGGCGAACTTCGCAAGGAAGGGCGGTTGATTAAGCTGCAGGATCAGCCGATGCAGGTGTTGCGGCTGCTGGTGGAGCGGGCGGGTGAAATCGTCACGCGGGAAGAAATTCAGCAGGCGGTTTGGCCGGGCGACACCTTCGTTGATTTCGATCATGGCGTAAACACAGCCGTGAAGAAGGTCCGGTTAGCGCTAGGTGATGCGGCGGATAACCCCCGGTTCATCGAGACGCTGCCGCGCAAGGGGTACCGGTTTATTGCACCGGTAACGCAGTCCACCTCGCTTGAACCAGAGAGGCTTGAACCAGAACCCGAACCCGCAGCGAAGTTTCGCTGGAACATTCCGGCCATTGCCGTGCTTGCTATGGTTGCCGTTGGCGCAGCGTGGTGGCTGTATTCAAAACAGCAACCGGCGGCCGCGCCCGCCTTCACTCCCGAAGCTCTTACCTCTTACATCGGCAATGAGTCCGACCCCAACCTCTCGCCAGACGGCCGCTTGGTCGCATTCACCTGGTCCGGCCCGTCTGGAGACAACATCGACATCTACATTAAGCAGATTGGTGTCGAGGAACCACGACGTCTCACCACCGATCCTGAGCAAGAGTACGCCCCCACCTTTTCGCCCGATGGCCAGCGCATTGCCTTTCTCCGCGCCGCAGCCGAGGGCCGTGTGGGTGTTTGGATCATTCCTGCGGCCGGTGGTCCTGAAGTAAACGTGAGTGAAGTGGACTTAGACCCCGCCCTTTCCAATAGCCCTTACATTTCCTGGCGACCTGATGGAAACGCTGTTCTTGTAACTGTAAAAAAGAATCCCGAAGGAATCGGCATCTGGCAAATTCCTGTTGCCGGTGGTGAAGGTAGTTGGCTGCTGGTTCCTCGCGTTCCGTCACATGGTTATAGCGGTGCTTCCTTTTCGCCAGATGGGCGTTGGCTTGTCTTCATGGAATTTTTGAATGGCTCCAATGAGATTCTTGTTCAACGCATGTCGCCAACGTTTCAACCCGAAGGCGCGCCGCGGCAACTCACCAATTTGCACATGTACCAGCAGAATGCCACTTGGATGCCAGACGGGCAAAGCATTATTTTCTCTACCAATCCAAACGACCATCTTTGGATGGTTCCGATCTCCGGAGGCCCACCCCGGCGCCTGGATTCGCTTGGAGATCACGTGGATTTGCCGACCACCTCACGCAGTGGCATGTTGGCATATAGAAGGGGCCGTAGGGTTGGCAGCATTTGGAGCGCGGACATTGGCGATGGTACTCTGCAGCCCATCATTACATCCACCAGTCAAAATTTAAACCCTCGCTATTCTCCAGATGGCCGACGCATTGTGTTCATTTCCGCCCGGTCCGGCAGCACCGAAGTATGGCTGGCCAATGCCGATGGCAGCAGTCCAACTCAGATGACGCATATGAAAGCCAACGTTACCGGGTGGCCCAGTTGGTCAACAGACGGATCGCGGATCCTTTTCGATTCAAATCTATCGGGCAACTATCGCGTCTACACAATGTCTGCAGCCGGCGGTGAACCAGTGCTGTTGAAGACTGGGACTGAGGCCGGAGGTGTGGCTGGCTGGTCGCGTGATGGGGCGTCAATCTACTTTGCGGCGGGGACCAATTTTGGGTCTAACGAAATCTGGAAGGTACCGGCGACGGGGGGCCAGGCGCATCAAGTTACTAAGAGCGGTGGGCGGTTGGCTTTGGAATCACCCGATGGTCGCTTTTACTACTACGCGAAGGACGGCAATTTCCGTTCCGATTTATGGCGTGTTCCAGTGGCGGGCGGCGAAGAAATCATGGTGTTGCCCAATATTCGCCCTTTAACTTTCCACCCGGTAAATGACGGTGTCTATTATGTGCCTCCGGGTGAGTTACCCAATGGTTTCGACATTCGGTTTCATTCCTGGAGTACCGGCAATGATCGCTTAGTTGTAAATGTCCCCAACGGCCAATCTAGGGTCGGCTTGACGCTTTCTCCCGATGGGAGTACCTTGCTATTTGCTAAGTCAGAGCAGGCCGAGAGTGACCTGATGATGGCGCAGATTAGTAAGTAGTCGAGTTAGCGGAAACCTCCAACCTCCTTCAGGCTGCTAAAGAGGTTGCGCAGACCGTTTGCGTTGACCGCCGGCTCGGTGATTGGAATCGATCTTGGAGACTGAGACTTTAAGAATGCAAATGACCCATTTTGCCGGAACGATAATCATCCACCGCCTGCACTAATTCTTCGCGCGTGTTCATGACAAAGGGACCGTGTTGGACCACCGGTTCCTCGATGGGCTTACCGGCCAATACTAGAAATGTGGAATTTTCGTGCGCTTCTACCAGGATGGACGTACCGGACAGAGAAAACACTGCCAGTTTCGCTTCGCCTTTTAGTAAGTGCGAATTTGCTTTTATGCTTCCCTTCAAAAGGAACAACGAAGTGTTCATCCCCATTGGCATCTGCAGATTGACCACGCCACCGGGTTTTAGCTGCAGATCATAGAGTTCGATGGGACTGAAGGTCTTGGCTGGACCTTCGGCACCATTCCAATTCCCGGCAATCACTCTCAACTTGCTTCCAGCACTATCCAATTCCACTTCCGATATGCTGTCTTTGGTCAATGTCTGGTAACGAGGAGCGGACATCTTGTAGCTTCGCGGCAGGTTTACCCATAGCTGGATCATCTCCAGCACACCACCCGTTCTTAAGAAGCCAGGGTCCAACTTTTCCTCATGAACTACACCTGAGGCAGCGGTCATCCATTGCACGTCGCCAGCTTTGATGGTGCCCGAATGACCGGCAGAATCGCGATGGCAAACGGCACCTTGATAGGCGATGCTTACTGTTTCAAAACCACGATGGGGATGCTCGCCTACACCGAGGGACGCTTCTGTTGGCGGAAATTCGTGAGGGCCCGCGTAATCAAGCAACAGAAAAGGGCTGACTTGTGAACCAAGCGGGTTGGACGGGAACAGGTTCCGCACCGGAAAGCCATCGCCTACCCAATAGGACGATTCACTCTTTACCATTGCAACAAGACTCTTCATTTTTCTATTGTCGCCAACCATCACCCATCGTTGCTGGACTCCTTGACGCAAACCGCCGCGAACCTTTATGCTTAACCCGGGTCTCTGTTTCTTCTGCGTAGGCGCTTGAAGGCCCATCTGAATATCGATACGACACGAGGTGAGGTATGCGGCGATTCATCGTCATGATGGCGATCACACTTGGCTCCGCAAATGCTTTTGCGGCCGACTGGCTGACGGACGGTGGTGACCCTAAACGCACTGCTTGGCAGAGAGACGAAAAGATCCTGTCCCCCAGCACAGTGAAAAACATGAAATTGCTGTGGAAGATCAAGCTGGATAACGAGCCGCGCCAAATGCATTCACTGTTCCCGCCGCTGATCGTCCATCGTGTCAACACGCCTACTGGTCCACGCGAAATGCTGATTGAAACGGGCGTTTCCGATAACATTTACGGCATTGATGTGGCAACTGGAAAGGTGATCTGGAAAAAACATTTCCAAAGTTCTTACACTCCACCAGCAGGCGGCCGCGGGCCTGGGATCCTTTGCCCTGGAGGCATTACGGCCACACCGGTAATTGCTCCAACCGACACACCTGGGAAGTACACAATTTACGCTGCATCGTGGGATGGCATGTTGCACCAACTCAATGTTGCTGATGGCGAAGACATCAAGGCACCTGCAAAGTTTATGCCTCCGAACGGTAAGCCTTATGCGCTGAACCTTTACAAGAATGTGATTTATACGCACACGGCTCAGGGTTGCGGCGGCAATCCGAACATTGTCTACGCCTACGATCTGGCTACTAATAAAGTTGGCACCTGGGGTCCTGCTGGCGGCGGTATGTGGGGACGCACTGGGCCTGCCATGGGTGAAGATGGAACTCTTTACACAGGAACCGGCGATGGTAAATGGGATCCAGAAAACGGCATTTATGGTAACGGGATGATTGGCGTGAAACAGGATCCGGTAACCAAGGCAATGAAGTTGAAAGACTACTATGGACCTTCCAACGCCGAATGGTTGGTGAAGCGCGACTTAGACATGCAAGTTACTCCCGTGATTTTCAATTACAAGGGCAAAGAGTTAATGGTCGACGCGAGCAAAGAGTGCCGCCTGTTCCTGATGGACACAACCTCCATAGGCGGCGACGATCACCGCACCCCGCTATTCCGCGGCCCATTGATTTGTAACGAAGACGTGAACTTTGCCTCTGCCGGCATTTGGGGATCACTTGCCAGTTGGGAAGATTCAAAGGGAACACGTTGGGTTCTAACTCCTATTTGGGGAGCCAAGCATTCCAAGTTCAAAGCTCCTATTGAAAATGGCGTCGTGAAAGACGGTGCCATTGTTGCTTTCAAGATGGAAGAAAAGAACGGAAAATTGCAGTTAGCTCCGGCTTGGATTTCGCGTGATATGAATCGTGCAGAGCCGCCGGTGATTGCCAACGGCGTGATCTTCGCATACGGCAATGGCGAGAATACGGATCAGGCTTATCCAGACATCGGTCTGGATGACGTTGCTGAGCGACGCATACCTGCTTCCACTAAAGCTGTGCTCTATGCCCTTGACGCTATCACTGGCAAAGAGCTGTGGAACAGTGGCGACGATATCAAATCGTGGAATCATTGGAGTGGACTTTCCGTTGCCAATGGCCGCGTCTACATCGCAACCTTCGACAACGTTTTATACTGCTACGGCATTAAGCAATAACATACGATGCTGATTACTCGAGCGTTTGGGGTCTTGATTCTTGCCGGGTGCTGCACATGGGCGCAGCATTCGGTGAATCCGACTGTTGAGGCGCTAGAGAAACGCATTGAAGCGCAGCGAAAACTGCTATGGGATTGGGGCGGATTGAACCGCTACGGCAGTGAGGATTCCGAATTGCCGAAGCCCAAGGCGGGTGAAAATCGGGTGGTGTTTCTGGGCGACGATATTACGCAAGCCTGGGACGCTGATTTTTTCATTGGTAAGCCCTACCTCAATCGTGGCATTGAGCGCCAGAGCTCGGGACAAATGCTGATCCGGTTTCAGCAGGATGTAGTTGCATTAAAACCCAAGGTTGTAGTCATTCAATCGGGCTTGAATGACTTACTGGGGGCTACTCAGGGAGTTGTTGCCGATAACTATACTTCCATGGTTCAGATAGCCAAGTTCAATGGTATTAAAGTGGTGCTTGCTTCCCTTACTCCGGTTTCTGCTACTTATTCCGGCAAACATGCAGTACCCCCACAAGGGAAAATCATCGGTTTGAATGGATGGATTAAAGACTATGCCGAAAGCAGCGGCTGCGTCTTTCTGAATTATTATTCAGCCTTGGCCACCAACCGGGATTTCAATAAAGATTTGACATTTGATGGATTGCTTCCCAACGCGGCTGGCTATAGAGTGATGGCCTCTCTGGCGGAAAAGGCGATCGCTGAGGCTTTAGCTAGTAAGTAAGGACTGTAAGTAGAGGAGATTTTCAGTTATGCGGAACCTTTCAGGATTTTTAGTAACATGCACCCTTTTTGGGGTCTCAATGGCGAATGCGCAATTCGGACGTGGCGGCGGTGATTGGGCCACCAATGGTGGCGATGCGCATCGCTCATCCTGGGTCCGCACCGATCCGAAAATTTCCAAAGCTGGCCTTGAAAAGGGCGGCTTTGAATTCCTCTGGAAGATGAAGATCAATAGCAACGCGCCATCCACGATGGTGCTGATGGATCGTTACATAGGCTATCGTGGGTTCCGCTCAATGGGTTACCTTGGCGGCAGTTCCGATCAGGTTGTTGCCTTCGATACCGATCTTGGCCGCATTGAATGGCAGAAGAAAATCGGTGCTGGGCCTATGGCTGGAAATGGAAACTGCCCGGGCGGTATGACATCGAATCTGGCTCGTACCTCAACGTTAGCCTTCCCTGCCACGGGTGGAAATGAGGGGGGCCGAGGGGGCCGTGGAGGTCCAGCAAAAAGCGGCGTGGGAGAACCAAACCAGGGTGCCATTACTATTCCCGCAGCATCAGCACCTCAACCGGCAACAGGTCCGCAGCGTCCTCCTCAGCCAGCTGGCGCCCGTCCCCGGCGCATGCCGAATTATGTTTATGCGCTTTCCAGTGACGGCCTATTTCATTCCATGTATGTTTCCAACGGCGAAGAACCCAAGCCGGGTGTCCCATTTCTACCTGCGAAAGCCAATGCCCGCGGCTTGATCGTGATTGATGAAGTGGCCTATGTTGCAACTTCTCAGCGATGCGGCGGCGTTGATGATGGCGTTTGGGCGCTGGATATTGCTTCTGGAAAAGTCTCCAGTTGGAAATCCACCAGTGGTGGAGTGGTTGGCGCAGCTGGACCAGCATTTGGCCCCGACGGAACTGTTTATGCGGCGACCGCCAAGGGCGACCTTGTGGCGCTGGATGGTGAAAGTCTAAAAGTGAAAGGTTCTTATTCTAGCGGGCAGGAACTTACTTCTTCGCCTTTGATTTTTCAAAGCAAAGGAAAGACGATGATTGCAGTTACAAGCAAAGACGGTAGCCTTCATATCCTTGATAGCAGTTCCCTTTCTTCGACGGTTTCCAAAACGCCAGTTGGCGCAGCCGGCACTATATCCAGTTGGCAAGATGGGTCTGGCACGCGTTGGATCCTGACCACCACGGCCAATGGCGTTGGAGCTTGGAAAATGAAGGAAGATGGCAGCCTTGAAAAGGGTTGGACATCACGAGAAATGGTTTCGCCACTGACGCCGTCCATTATCAATGGCGTGATCTTTGCAGCCGCTGGGGGCAATAGCACTACTCCAGCAGTGCTCTATGCGCTTGACGCAACAACTGGTAAGCAGCTTTGGACCAGCGGCAAGACAATTACTTCTTATGCCCTCGGGCTGGGGATCTCCGGTGCTGGTAGCCAGTTGTACATCAGCAGCTATGATGGAACGGTTTACGCGTTCGGCTATCCATTGGAACATTAGGAAGTTATTTGATGGGGGCGAACAAGCTTTCATGATTGCAAAACCGGCAGTTGGCTTTGTATTCCAACTTCGGAAACCAGGTTGAATTAACCGGTAATGGATATGGGCCCGCTCTGCGCAGTCAGAGTAGCAATCATCTCTTCCTTCCGCCGCGCAGCCATCTCTACAGCGGAATCAGTTGCGACGTAATAGAAGCCATAGGCAACGAGCATATCAACGCCAAGGATGGCGAAGAAAATCCAGTTTTCGTCTGAAGCCCAACGCGCTGTGTAGGCCAACATCACTGGCAAGTACATGATGGGATAAACCAGCAACATCAACGCCTGCACCTTGCCTGGCGAGTTGCTACGCCAGGACTGTTGCGGATCAACCGGCTTGGGTTGGTAAACACTGCCCAGGTTTCCAATGCCAAGCATGAACGTGATGTAGACTGCGCAAACACCTATCGCCTCAGCCAGCTTCAGAAAGGAGTGGGGCACCGGCAGCAGCATACCCAGCAGTGCCGTTAAGCAGAAGCAAAGACCGAGGAAAAAGAAGGCCACAATGTTCTTGGCCTTTAGAACCGTTCTAAACGGTACAGGAAGAACGAACCAGTTCTGCGCGGCTGCCCGATCGAAGCCGAAGGTGTTAATAAACAAGTTCTCAGCCAGTACCAGCATCGCGTACAAACAGGTGAAGGTAAGGTAATTTTCCGAAATCCAGGATGAATCAGGGTTCTTGATCCGTAAGACTTGCGGAAGCCACAGCATTTGCCCGATAGTACACGCGAGCAAGAACAACAAGCGGAAGCGCGGTGCGCGGGATAGAAAGCGAAGTTCCTTTTCCACAATGGCCGCAAGAGGATCGGAAAGAATGCGGCCCGGCAGGCGATAGAACAGTTCCAGGCGTCCGGAAGCAGCGGCAACTTGATGAGTGGCACGCGCAACTTTGCTTTCGCCCGATTCGTCCAGCCGCAGCATTTTATTGAACTGAGTGCGAGCAAAGCGATAGGCAAGCGCGATCCAAACGAATAATATGATCCAAGCCCGAAAATCCTTTTCACCAGCTGCCAGTTTGCCCGCGACGCTCCAGGGCAGCATCGCCACTGCAGGTTGTACCTTATCCCAAACCGCAGAAGTGACTCGCCCTTCCGGGGCGTGCAGCAGAGTCTGCGGCAGCAGCAATAGAACCATCACAAATACAAAGCTGAGTTCGCGAACATACTTGCGTTCGGCCAAGCGGCTAAGGAGTTGTTTGATCCCGGTTGAAAGAAACAGATTGAAAATTCCGAAGAGTACAAGCGCCAGCGGTGCCCATATTGGAACGTTACGATTGATAGCCAACCCAACGATTCCACCGAAAAGCAGAATCCCCATTTCAATTGCCGTGGAGATCCGCAAAACCACTTCAAGAGTAAAAAGCTGGCCGGTGGGAATGGGGTAAACCAGTAAACGGCGAATATCGATGTGCGCGCCGCTGGACCCCATCAATATGGGGAATCCCTGCCAGATGCAAGTCATCACAAATAGCATGGGGCCAAACGCATCAGCGAATCGTTTGGGAGGCATGACGGTTAAGACATAGGCAAGCCCAGCGGCCATCAGAACGGCTCCGCCATACCAGAACAGAGAAACCAATATTGAGATCGCCGTTCCGCCTTTCGAGGCGCGGGCGTAGACGTTGCGAAGCGTTTTTTGCTGGACCCAAAAGATAAGGCGTAGCTGTTCGAAATTACCCACGCTATAGCCATTCCAAATGTTCGCGAAGACGGCTGCCTCCAACCGCGCGAACAAAAATGTCTTCTAAAGTTTCGGTCCCCTGACGCAAGTTAGTGACCGTATCGTCAACCACCAATTTGCCTTCATGAATGATGCCGACTCGATCGCACAACCGCTCCACCACTTCCAGCACATGGCTGGTTAGGAAAATTGTCGCCCCGCCTTTTACGCGGTCCAGCAGGATGTCTTTCATCAGACGGGCACCAACAACATCCACGCCCTCGAAGGGCTCATCCATCAGGAAGAGTTGGGGACGATGGATTAGAGCAGCGGCCATAGCAACGCGCTTGCGCATCCCTTTGGAATACTGCCAAATTAAGGTACGCTCTTCGTTATCCATTTCAAAAAGAGCCATCAACTCGCGTGCACGTTCCTTTGCCAGGGGGGTTCCCAAACCGTACATGCGGCCCACAAATTCCAGGAATTCAAGCCCCGTTAAATGATCAAACAACAAAGTGTCATCAGGTACTAAACCAATTTGCTTCTTAATGGCCAAAGCTTGATCAGGCATTGGCAGGCCGAGCAATTCCATGGTGCCAGAAGTAGGTGTTGCCAGGCCCATCAGCATTTTAATGGTGGTGGTTTTGCCTGCACCGTTGGGTCCTAGAAAGCCGAAGAAGCACCCGCGAGGTACAGAGAAAGTGAGGTCTTCCACAGCGACTTTTTCCCCATAGACTTTCCGTAGATGAACCACAGAAACAGCGGCAGGTGGCTCAACTGACGGAATTGGCGGTGGTGACGATTCGCGAACGATAGCTGGTGGAAAGTTGTCCTCAAATTCCATGACGGTACCTATATAGTAACAACGACCAAACATGGTGCTTTCCTCCGAATGGGAATTCTGCAATAATCGAAGCGCATATGAAACACATTCACTTAGTTCTTTTCACAGCTCTACTGGGGGCTGGAACTGCCCTTGCGGTGGAAGTCGCATCTTCTCAAGATCAGATTGCTTCAGCCGTTTTGGCCGCGCCGAAGGATCGGCGGGCTGCTGCCACTGTGCTTGGCTACAACGACAAAGGCGAAGTGGTCACCTTGCGCAAAGGTACAAACGAAATGGTCTGCCTTGCGGATGATCCTGCGGTTAAGGGACTCAGCGTGGCTTGCTATCACAAGGATCTGGAACCCTTCATGGCTCGTGGCCGTGAGTTGGCGATACAGTATAAAGGCAAGGACCGGCATGAGCAGCGCTGGAAGGAAGTGGATGAAGGCAAAGTAAAGCTGCCACGCGAACCACGCATGCTCTATGTTCTTACTGGTGCCAGTTTCGATTCGGCGAAGGGTGAAATGGTTGATCCTTATCTTCGGTGGGTTGTGTACACGCCATACGCAACGCCTGAATCCACTGGGCTGAGCACGAAATCGGGGACCGAGCCCTGGCTAATGTATCCAGGCACTGCTGGTGCACATATCATGATCAGTCCGCCAAAAGAGAAGAAGTAAAGAGAGAAGAAATAAGTTAGTCCACTCCATGTGTGCGAAGCTTTACGATCTTCTCTGCGCTTAAGCTATTGAAGCCGGTGTCTTTTAGTTTTCGTAAATAGGCACCGTCCACACCGTGATCCCGCATTTGAATGATATCTTTCGCGGAGAATGTGTAGCCCAAGGTCTTGGCTTCTTTTACGAACTTGGGCTCCACGCCATGGTCTCTCATTTCCACAATCTCGTCCACCTCAACATCCCCTAATCCACCTTCTTGAAGAGCCCGGAGAAATTCTGGTGACACTCCGTGGTCCTTCAACTTCGGTAGATCTTCAGCATCAGGCTTCAAACCGTAGCGGGAAAGTTCCTTGAGAAAACCTAAGTCAACACCATGGTCGCGCATGGCAACGATTTCTTTTACAGGCACGGCGTACCCGGCATCCTTCAGTCCTCGCAGGAAATCGGACTGGACTCCGTGATCTTTCAGCTCAATAAGCTCCCTAGCAGAGAGGTTGTGGAACCCTGCATTTTTGGCTTCTCGGATAAATTCTGCTGACAATCCATGATTGCGAAGATCCAGCAGGTCGCTGGCTGACGCCTCCAGCCCCGCTGACTTCACGCTTCGAACAAACTCGAGTGAGACGTCATTCATCGCCATATGAAATAGATCGTCCGAAGTAGGCGAAAGGAATCCCAACTTTTGCAATTCGGTCATGAATGCCACATTTTCCTGAAAAGAATAGTCGCCATGGCCTCGGCCACTCGCAATTCTTCCAGTGCAAACGAAGGTCCCGGCATCCCGGACAAATTTGAAGGTGTGCTCTCCATTTAGCCGTGACAATTGTTCAGAGTCCAGTCCCTGGAAACTGGACCATGGCATGTCGTTGGTCCAAGTGCTGTTGTTGCTTCCGTTGGTCCAGTTGATGCCGAAGCGCACTCTGTCGGACCGCATAGTTGAGCCGAAGGTTGAACCAATGGTCCATGCATTGCGACCCACATGATGCAACCCAAATAGATCCGTTGCCTGATTCACAGCCAAACAGCTTAGGACCAAAACGGAAATCCCCGCCGCTTCAGAAATATTTTTCATAGAATTCACCCTCCCTAGTTCAAAGCTCCAGAGTTCTTCAACTTGATGATTTGCTCGATGCTGAGACCAGACTTAAATTCCTTCGCACGCCGCAAGCTGCCAGCGTTGACTCCATTTTGGTGCAGTTGAACTAGTTGCTTGACAGACAACTTGCCAAGCACGCCAGACATCTCTCCAATGTACTTAGCACTAACACCGTTGTTCTTCAGCTCGATGATTTCATCCACATCCAGATGGTTATACCCTGCGGCTTTCAGTCCAGCCAGAAATCCCTCGCGGTGGCTGGAGGCTGCTTCCACTCGACGGAGTTCCACGATGCCCGGCGATTGCAACGCTGCCAGGCAAAGGACCAAAACGGATGCGGTGCAAAGCATCAATCGGACGAGCGACAACGACGGTGCGAACTTACCTCCCATGCGCATTAGCTTTTCTATCCTCCGCGATAAATCTGGTTTCTGTCCCAGCATTCCAGAAGCCAACGCAGGCTGACGGCCGGCAATCCGAAGTTCGCTGAGCTTCAGCAGTGTTGCGGCATAGGCACGGGCATCACCAGTGCGATGCACCACCCAATCGTCACAAGCGAGTTCGCGTTCCAGGGAAATTTGGCGAAGGATGAACCATGCCAATGGGTGAAACCAAAGGATGGATTGAAAAATACGCCCTAGCAGATGCATCCAATCGTCGCGACGCGCCAGGTGGGCATATTCATGGATTAACACTCGATCCAACTCATCCGCCGAAAGCTGAGCGGCAAGGTGGCTGGGGACGATAATCGCGGGGTGCAGAAATCCCACGGCAACGGGCGTCTTGATGTCAGTCGAAACCAAAACTCTAGCCGACCGGCCAAGCGTCTTAGCTGGGAGAGGAATCAGCGACGCAGTTTTCTTAAGCCTGCGGAGAGAAAAATAGCTGGCTGGCAAACGCAGGATTAAGAAAGCAGAGCCGGCGACCCAAAGAACGGTGAGCCATGGAACAGCAGCGGTTGGGTCAACGCGGAGGGCGTTGCTTGAAGGAATGAACTCACTTGTTTGGGTGTCCATGTCAGCCTGAAGAACTGGTTCTGCTTCTTGAATTGCGTGATAAATGGGGGGCATTGCTACTACCGCCAGAAGTGTCACCCACCACGTGGCATAACGAGTGGCAGCATTCAGCCCACGCGTCCAGTGAAGAGCGGCATCGACGGCAGCAACAAACGCCGTAGCGGGTAGCAAAGTGTTTATGAAGGCTTCAAGAAATTCATTCATTTATTGGCCATTCTGTTTTGCGATAAGCTTCTTAAGTCTACGGATCTCAGCATTGCTTAGTTCCTCGTTATCCAAGAGGTTTTGAACTAAGAGTTCGGGGTTGCCGCCAAAAAATCGGGCCAATAGTTGGGCTAGGGCACTACGCTGGGCCGTTGAGCGTTCCACTGCGGCGGAGTAGACGAAAGCCCTGCCCTGCTTCTCATGAGTAAGATAACCCTTTTCTTCCAGAATTCGGAGAGTTGTCAAAACGGTGGAGTAGGCCAAGTCTGTTTCAGGCGGCAAGCCATCGGCTACCTCCGCAACGGTAGCTGGACCTTTTTGCCACAGAACCTCCATCAATCGGAGCTCTGCAGAAGTTAGAGATATTGACTTAGGACGTGCCATCGGTTAACTATTAATAAATTAGTTGAAAGATCGGGCGCTGTCAACTATAAAATTAATAGTTGGTGCCTGGTGGCTCATTTCGAAGTTACTGCTTCAAGCGGTTTCGGCCTGGGATCTTGCAGATCTTCTCAGTGATGGAAGTTAACTTGGCAGTAATTTCTTGCACGCGGAGATCGCTGATGGTATGGAGACGGCTTCTAGATCGGTCGAACGAAGGTGACATTCATTTGAACAGATCCTCATTTCTATTCTGCACACCCGGACGGGTCCCCATAGCGTTCAGGGAAATTAAATGCTAAACTCCATGCTAATCGGAAATGACGAGTTCAATCAACATTTCCTGTCTGTTTAGTTTAAGTAGTTAAGGCATCTCAGAGCGGCATTGTTGCTGGTTGAGGGAAAGTTACCGCTCTGAGATGTTCTTCCTTTGAAGAGTTATACGAACCACACTTGGTTTTGTTCCGATCAAAAACAACTTTTTTTGATTATTGTTGCCACATGCCGACAACGGCATTTGCCAGCACGCAAAACATGCCGCCAGGAATCAATACCTTCCATCCAACGTTCATTAATTGATCGTAACGAAAGCGTGGAAATGTCCCTCGGAACCACACCATTAGATAAACCCACAACGAGACTTTGAATAGAAACCAGAAAACTGCCGACGAAGCTTGATTGAACGCCGGCCAAAGAAAGAGCAGCCCAACGAATCCCAGCCCGCCAATCACAATCATCAAAACAATTTGTTGGATCCGTTCTTTCAATCGCTTCACCAACAGAATGGAAGCCAAACCGGAACCGCCAAATAATAGCAGCGGCACTCCATAGTTCATTGGCACTTCAAGCCAGGCGACATTGGGAAATGGCCGCAGCCAGCCACCCCAAAACAGCACCACTCCAACCGATGCCACAACGAAGATGTTCCCGTATTCCGCCAGCATGAACAGGGCCCAACGGAAGCCGCTGTATTCGGTATGGAAACCCGCCACCAGTTCCGATTCCGCTTCCGGCAAATCGAAGGGGGTGCGGTTGATTTCTGCCGTAGCAGCAATCAGGTAGATCATGAAGGCAATCCCCATGAGCCCGAAGTTTTCAAACACAAACCAAATCTGTTTCTGTTGTTGAGCAGCGACGATCAACGGCATTTGCAGAGTTCCCGCAGCCATTACGCCGCAAACTAAGGACAACGATAGTGCAACTTCGTAGCTGACCAATTGCGCTGCAGAACGTAACGCTCCCAACAAAGAATAGTGGCTATTCGAAGCCCACCCGCCTAGGATGATCCCAAGAATTCCAACCGCAGAAGTGGCGCTGATCACCAGCAACCCCACGTTCACATCAGCAATTCGAAGCCACGTATTGAATGGGATCACCGTAAAGCCAGAAAACGCACAGACGCAGGAAATCACCGGGGCAATCCAGAAAATTGCTTTATCAGAATGAGTTGGAACAATGTCCTCTTTGATAAGCAACTTCAGAGCATCGGCAATCGGTTGCAGCAGTCCATTAGGACCCACACGCATTGGCCCCAGGCGTACCTGCATGTCTGCTAGAACCTTACGTTCCACCAATACAATGTAGCCTGCAACCAGCGGGAATCCCAGAATAACGATCGCCGAAAGGATCAAAGGCATGAACAGAGGATGATTGAAAATTGCGTCCATGGTTGTCATCTTCCCAATGAAATTGCGGCCATCCGCAGGAATGGTTCGGGCAGAATTCCCATCGCCAAAGTTGCAACTCCTGTGATGGCCAATGCGAAGCGAACCCCATTGGATTTAGCCAGCACTTGAGGATCATTCGATTCACTCAGGAACATACTGCGCACCAAGCGGAAATAGTAATAAAGCGATACAGCAACGTATAGCGCACCTAAAATCGCCAAGCCGTATTTGCCGGATTCCACCAAGGCTAGGAATATATAGTATTTGCCGATGAACCCTGCCGTGGGTGGAAGCCCGGCTAGCGACATCAGGAAAACCAGCATCAACAATCCGTAATAAGGAAAACGTTGCCCCAGCGATGCCAAGTCTTCGATGGTCTCCACCGCAACGCCGCGCCGGCGAAGAGCTACTAACACCAGGAATGCACCAATAGTCATGAAGGCATAGGTGAGTAAGTAGATGCTAACTCCAACCAAGCCTGTCTGGTTGCCCGCCACCAAACCCAGCAGTACGTAACCAGCATGAGCCACCGAGCTATAAGCCAGCAGCCGCTTGACGTTCGATTGCGATAGAGCGGCTAAATTTCCAACCGTTAAACTGAGCACTGCAGCAAAAGTAAGGAGAGGTTCCCACATGGAACGGGCACCGCCCAAACCAACAACAAGCACACGCAATAGCAAAGCAAAGCTGGCTGTCTTTGACGCTACCGCCAAGAAAGCTGTGACTGTGGTTGGTGCCCCTTCGTAAGTATCAGGGGCCCACATATGGAAAGGCGCTGCCCCAATTTTGAACAGCAAGCCAATCAATACCGTAACTATTCCCAGATACAGTAGCGGATCGTAAGCACCGCGCGTTTGCGTAATAGGAGCCAACGCGGTTAAGTTAGTGGAACCGGTCAATCCGTAGAAAATCGAAAATCCATAAATCAGAAAACCGGTGGAAAAGCCTCCCAGCAGCAAGTACTTCATGGCTGCTTCGTTGGAACGTCTGTCGGTGCGCAGGAAACCTACTAGTACATAGAAACTTAGAGCCATCAGTTCCAGACCAATGAAGATGGTCACCATGTCCAATCCGCCATTCAGAAAAAACGCACCGCAGGCGGCGAACAAGACCAAGGCATAGTACTCGGCATTGTGTTCCCCTTCATCTTCCAGGTAACGATAGCTGATCAACATAACCAAGACTGCGGAAACAAGCACAATACCATTGAAAAATACAGAGAATCCATCAGCAACTAACGCCCCGTTGAACCCAGATAGCGGAGTCATATCGTGCGCGGCTAAGTGAAGATACTGTCTCCACAACTGCCAACCGGCGAAGCCAACCCCGGCTAGTGCAATTCCCACCAGCCATCCGCGCCCTTTCACATCTTTCGGGAACAAAAAGTCCAACAGCAGAACGGCGCAACCAAACAGCGCCAGCAACAATCCGGGGAGCAGAATAAAGTGATCTGTATTGCTGTAAGTGATCACTATCGCACCTCGCCTTTAGCATGTTGCAATCGGTCCATGATCTGCGTCACAGGTTTTTCCACAATGTCAAAAAGCGGTTTCGGGTAAATTCCAATTGCGAATGCTGCTGCGATCAACGGAAGCACAACTACCCATTCCCGCAAGTTAAGATCGAGCAATGACTGGTTCTTTTCATTCATGATTTCCCCCAGCATTGTCCGCTGGTAAAGCCATAAAAGATAAGCAGCACCCAACACAATTCCCGGTACTGCGAGCGCGGCCCACCAGGGGTTTGCTTCAAAAGCACCTTGCAGAATCGTGAACTCACCAACGAATCCGTTGAGCAATGGCAAGCCTGCAGAACTCAACATCGCAATCGCAAATACAGCGGCATAATTTGGCATACGATGCGCCAAGCCACCGAATTCAGCAATCTCCCGCGTATGGCGGCGCTCATAAATAATGCCCACCAGTAGGAACAGCAAGCCGGTGGAGATGCCGTGGTTGATCTGCTGAATCACAGCGCCGGACAACCCTTTGGCATTCAGTGAAAAAATCCCCAAAGTTACAAAACCCATATGACTTACTGAAGAGTAAGCAACCAGTTTCTTCCAATCCTTCTGCATCAGGCTTACCAGCGCGCCGTAGAGAATCGAAATGATTGACAACACCGCAAGCATGTAGACGATCTCCACATCCTGCGATGCCCTAGGCAGCAGCGGCAAGCTGAAGCGCAGAAATCCATAAGTACCCATTTTGAGCAATGCGCCGGCCAACATGACGGACCCAGCCGTGGGCGCTTCCGTATGAGCATCCGGCAGCCACGTATGAAACGGGAACATCGGCACCTTCACCGCGAAGCCCAGCAGCAATAACCAAAACACAATTCGCTCCGTCGCAGCAGGCAACTGCACTCGCATCAGTTCGGCAATTTCAAAACTGCGGACTCCGAATTGATTGAGGTGTGCGAAATATAGAATCAGGATGCCAATCAGCATCAACACGCTTCCAGCCATGGTGTAGAGGAAAAATTTGATAGCAGCGTACAGCCTTCGCTCGCCGCCCCAAATGCCGATCAGGAAGTACATTGGCACCAAAACAACTTCCCAGAAAACATAGAAGAGGAAGACGTCCAGTGACAAAAACACTCCGAGTATTCCGGTTTCTAGCAGCAACAACATTGCGTAGTAAGCTGGCAAACGATCCTCAACGGCGGACCATGATCCCAAAATTGAAAGTAATGTCAGAACCGTTGTTAGCATCACTAACAGATAACTAATTCCGTCCACGCCCAAAGAATAGTTCACACCCAACGATGGAATCCACGAGGCACGCTCTACGAATTGAAAGCCAGCCGCTTTCGGATCAAAACGGAACACCAACGGGAGTGACACCAGGAAGCTTGCCAGAGCAGCCAAGTTTGCCACCCATCGGACCAGATTCTTATTCGATGCGGGCACGGCAAGTACCGCCGCCATGCCAAGCAGCGGAGTGAACAGGATCCAACTGAGTAAGTGATCGCCCATGTTCATCGCACCCAAAATAATCCCAGCGCCGCGGCTGCCGCAGCAACAATCATCAATGCGTACGATTGCACATAGCCGGTTTGCAGCATGCGCATCGGGTGACTAGCAATCATCGCAACCAAACCAGTAAGGCGCACCACGCCATCCACAATCCAGGTATCGAACCAGATGGAAATGCGGGAGGCCACTCGCGTGATCAAACCTGTTCCATTGATGCCGCCATCCACAAATTGCTTATCAAACGAACCTAATAGGGTGCCGCCTTTCATCCCCATACCATGGACGAAAATCGCATCATAAATATCGTCAAGGTACCATTTGTTCTCCGCAGCAGTAGTAAGTGGCCCCAAGGCCAAGCGCGCACGCGTGGGAAGTTCAGGGTTAGTCAAGTAGAAATGCCGGGCCAATAAAATACCCAACAAAGCGGCCGCTACAGAAAGCGCCATCAGTATGTATTTCAAACCGGATTCATCCGGAGCATGGGGCGCATGCAACGAGGGTTGCAGCCAATGTTCCAACGGTCCACCAATCCAACCAGAAACAATGCTACCCAGTGCCAGAACCATCAGAGGAGCCGTCATCACCAGTGGCGATTCATGCGCATGGCCATGGCCGCGCTTTTCTCCATAGAAGGTAAGGAACATCATCCGCCACATATAAAACGCAGTGAGGAAGGCTGTAATCAGGCCAACCGCAAACACACCCTTCGACCCCAAAAAGCTATAGAACAGAATTTCGTCTTTCGAGAAAAAGCCAGCCAACCCGGGTACGCCTGCAATTGCCAACGACCCGATGAACATTGTCCAAAACGTGATGGGCATTTCCTTCCGTAGCCCGCCCATGTGGCGCATATCCTGTTCACCGCTCATTCCATGGATCACCGAACCAGCACCCAAGAATAGGAGCGCCTTGAAGAAGGCATGCGTCATCAAATGAAAGATCGCCACCCAATACGGACCAATGCCTGCGGCCATGAACATGAATCCTAATTGACTAACAGTGGAATACGCCAGCACGCGTTTGATGTCGGTCTGAACCATTGCAATGGACGCTGCCACAATCGCCGTAAGTGCCCCAATCACCGCAATTGCAAAACTAACTTCAGGAGCCAATGCGTAGATCGGTTTCGATCGCGCCACCATATAAACGCCGGCGGTAACCATGGTTGCCGCGTGGATCAATGCAGATACCGGAGTGGGGC
>JAYUSZ010000121.1:0-2039 GCA_043755435.1 Bryobacterales bacterium
TGGAGGATGAAATTTCGGAGCGGCAAGTGTTATCGCACCAAATTGCATTTGATCTTGAGGAGAAAACCGCAGGAGCCAAGTACCCTTCGTTTCACATTTATTGTGACCGTATTTCAAACACGTTGCGAGAGAAGTTTCGAACTTTTTCAGGCACTGTGCAGATGACTGCCGAGGTGCGAGTAAGTCAGGACAGGCTTGACGGAATTGAAGCAGTTCTTCATCGTTATGTTGACGGATTGACTTACGTGCTGGATCAAAACCGGGGCGACTGGGGCAGAGGGATGCACTACGCAGGTGGATACGATATTACATTTCAACCAATTAAACATGGCGGGAAGAACTTCCTGCAATCCGCGAAGGTAACCTTCGCAGTACACGTTAGCTTGTAGCACAGGAATAGCACTTACATGTCTTGCATATCATCAAACAACAATCGTTTTTATGCCGGCGCCGAATCCGCCTATGGCATGGTACCCGCAATCGTACCTGAAGACCGTATCCCAGCCGTAAGTTTGTCGGTGCGTCACCGACTTACGCAAGGCCGCCGCCGAGACAAGACCGGATCGCGAACCTACGCAGGCTCACCTGCAGGCTTGCGAACCAATACGGCCTTTGAACTTGAGACATATATGAGCTCCTGGGAAACGCAGTCCCAGCCTCCATCTCAGAGTCCTTTGTTTCAGGCTGCCCTAGGCGGCGGCTCGACACTAAAACAAGGTGGGGTAGTAGCCGGGACTCCAACTACGAGTCAATTGGCCTTTTCCACCGCACATAATCTTCAAGAAGGAGATTCTGTCAGTTTCGGTAGCGATATACGTTTTGTGGAAGCGGTAGTGGATGCCACCACTATCCAACTGAATGCGCCGTTTTCAATCGCTCCTTCAACTGGATCGACCCTGAATTCAACGATCGGCTACAAACTTGGGGAAGCTCCGTCAAGTGTCAGTCTGTTTGATTACTGGAGCCCAGAAACTGCAGTGCAGCGAATCCTGTCGGGTGCGTCGATCGATAAGCTGAAAATCAAAGTAAATGGAGACTACCATTCGTTTCTGTTCTCCGGTGAAGCAAAGGACGTTCTGGATTCCGAGACTTTTTCGGCTGGTCAAAGTGGCTTAACCGCTTTTCCGACAGAACCAGAAATGAGTGCCTTTGATTTTTCAGTTATTCCTGGACACTTGGGTCAAGCGTGGCTAGGTTCAACTTCTACTCAGTTTTTGACTTTGACTGAAGCTGAAGTGACGATTGAAAACAACCTCGATTTGAGAAGCCGCGAATTTGGTTCCACTGGCCCATGCTGCATCACAGCTGGCCAGCGAAATGTGAGTTTGAAGTTCAACCTATTTCAACAAGATGATGCGCAGACCAAAGCGTTGTATCAGGCGGCGAAGCAGCGCTCACCGATCAGTGCGTTTTTTCAACTTGGCCAGCAGCAGGGGCAATTGTTCGGTATTTACATGAAGAGCGTGCTGCTTGAAGTACCCGAGTTTAACGACAAAGATACAAGGGTGGAATGGCAATTTGCTGCAAGCAGAGCGCAAGGAACCGTGAACGATGAACTGTTCATTGCTTTCGCTTAGTGAATTATGAACTATACAAGCACAGCAACAATCGAGTCACGCAGTTGCCCCGGTGTAAAGTTCACGGTGCGGCGAATGACTCTGGGGCGAAGAATGGAAATGATGCGCCAAGTGAGAGATCGGGCACGCCGATTAGAGTTTCATAAAGCCGGCGATTCGCTGGAAGACGCCATGAATGGAAGCCTGTTGGTATCAGAGATTGAAGAACTCTATCTAGACTGGGGACTGATCGGCATTGAGGGATTAGAAATCGATGGTCTACCTGCAAGCAAAGAGCGATTGATCACGGACGGTCCGGAGTCATTGTGTAAAGAGATTATTTCCGCTGTGAAAGTGGAAGTATTTCTAAGTGAAGCAGAAAGAAAAAACTAATAGTCGCATTCCAATTCCAGTTCGCCAACCATTCCGGTTGGAATTGCGACACATGCAGGAAAGACGGTTTGGAACAACGCCGCAATTGTG
>JAYUSZ010000122.1:0-2037 GCA_043755435.1 Bryobacterales bacterium
GTGGTTCGCTACTCCTTTCCTGTAAGACTCTTTCATTCTCGACTACATGCCGGTTTATCCCGGCGCACGGAATTGAACCCCCGTCCCGGATTTCACGAACTGTGGCCCTCACCAATAAATTAATCAATCCGCCGACTTGACAATTTGGGAAGTTGCTGGCCAGCGCCAACCATGTGGTTTTGGCAAGCTATTGAAAAGAGGGCAAATTGAGTCAGCGAAGTGTTGTTATGGTCTAAGTTAACAAACTGAAGTTAGTGGCAATTGGCTTCGTTCTACAGAGACCATCACAATAAAAAAACCCGCCGGTGATGCCAAAACTTTCGAATGGCGCAGCGGCGGGTATCTCTCTTCGGGCAAAAACCTCTTACAGGTGGCTGTTGATCAGCTTTGCAATTTCCTCTTTGGGCACAGCGCCAACCAATTGGCCGGCCACTTTGCCGCCTTTGAAAAGCAGCAATGCGGGGATGCCACGAATGTTGTAACGCTGGGCGATGCCCATTTCCTGATCGACATTCAACTTGCCAATCTTCGCTTTGCCGGCGAAATCATCCGCCACGGCATCAATCGTGGGGCCAAGCATGCGGCAAGGTCCGCACCATTCTGCCCAGAAATCTACTAATACCGGGGTATCCGCGTTAAGCACATCCGCGTCGAACGCCGCTTCGGTAAAGGTTTTTGTATTTATACCAGCCATAAAAATCTCCGTTTCCGTCTTCTGTAACTTCAGATGCTGCAAGGAGCCTCAACGATTCACTGGCTCAGCAATTGCCGGTAAAGTGTTGCATATTCAGAGGCCGACACGTTCCAGGAAAAATCTTTCTTCATTCCCCGGCGCATTCTTTCCTGCCAAATAAGAGGCTTCGCCCATTCCTTAAGCGCCCGGCCAATCGCTTCCAACAACGCGGCACCGGAGTACTCACGGAACTTGAATCCTGTATCCTCTTCGATAGTATCATCCAGACCACCAGTGGCGCGAACCACCGGTGGGGTGCCGTAGCGCAAACTATAGATCTGGTTCAAGCCGCAAGGTTCATAAAGACTTGGCATCAGGAACATATCTGACCCAGCTTCAATTTTGTGGGCCAGCCGGTTGTTGTAGGCAATCTTCACGCGCACTTGCCACGGCTGCGCTTCGGCCAGTTGTTGAAACACGGACTCGTAATAGGGCTCACCGGTTCCCAGGGCAATCAGCGTGACATCCTGCTCCAAGAGGTCCGGCGCGATTTCGGCTAACAAATCGAACCCCTTCTGGCTGGCGAAACGGGAGACGATTCCCAGTATTGGTCTGTTCGCCATTTCTTCGGGCAATCCAAATTCACTTAGTAAGTCCAACCTGCAGGTCTGTTTCCCTGCAAGATTGGTGGCACTATAATTGGCGGCAATTGATGTATCTGTTTCTGGGCTCCAGTCGTTATAATCCACGCCATTCACAATGCCGGTAAGTTGGGCGCTACGCAATTGCAACAACCCTTCCAGACCGAATCCATGTTCGGGAGTCTGAATTTCACGCGCATAGGCTTTGCTAACGGTGGAGAGCCAATCGCTGAAATTGATGCCGCCTTTCAACAGATTCACATCACCGTAAAACTCCAATCCGTCAATGTTGAAAGCGTCAAGCCCGAGCCCGAGCTCGCGCAAAATCCGGTAAGCATCCTGAAATCTTCCCTGGTAACCAAGATTGTGGATTGTGAAAAGTGTTTTGACATTCTGAAGGCGCGGGTCGTTCCGGTAATACTGACGGAGATACACGGGAACCAGCGCGGACTGCCAATCATGACAATGGATGACGTTGGGCCGCACTATGTTACGAGCAACGCCTAAGGCCGCCATGCTGAGTGCACCAAAGCGAATGTGGTTGTCTGGATAATCGCTGCCCAAATGACCGTAAATTCCATCGCGATCGAAAAGGTAGGGGATGTCCACGAAATAGAAGTCGACACCTTCACTGCGATGACGATCAATGGCGGCATTGAAGGAGTTCGGGCCAACGTTCACTGGAAGCGAATCGTAAACTCTTTCTATTCCTTCAGGCTGAAC
>JAYUSZ010000123.1:0-37495 GCA_043755435.1 Bryobacterales bacterium
CTGGCTTTGTCATCCGCTGAACACTCCAAGACCGGGGCATGTCGGGGCATGTCCAAACATTATCATACAGAAATGTTGTAATGCAACTAAGCACTAGCATGAGAATGACGAGTGAAAGAGGTGAGTTTATTTCGATCCGCTGAGCGAGTCCCTCCAGGCCATTGCGTCCCGGCTTGAATGGGTCTTCCCAAACGGTGCGCCGGCCGTTCAAGCAATCCTCGATCACCCGCACGCGGCGGCCCGATTCATTCAATCCATTTTCGAGCACGCCAGGCCAACGGTGGTCGAAGGGCAGCCGATTTCTAGTATCAGGTATGATCCCCCATGTCAGTGAATCTGAATAGATCAATATGTGGTGCATGGATAATCGTCATTTTACCCAACCTGCGGCTGATAGACTCAGGAAATGCCGCGAAAGATTTCTACCCGCCGAGAGCACCTTGTGCAGATCGGCATGACAATCCCGTTCAGTTCCCTGCCCCTAGCTGGCCAGGCGAGATTTAAGGTATTGGATTCCACTTCCGCTGCGGAAATTGAAGCGCTGGCCGCCCAGATCATTCCATCCGATGGTTCAGCAGGAGCCAAGGAAGCCGGAGTGATTTTCTTCATTGATACTGCGCTAAATAGTTTCGACAAAGACAAACAAGGTGCATACAGGAAGGGTCAGGCTGAAGTGCAATTGAAGCGCAAGGAATTATTCCCGGCGTCGCAATCCATTGCAAGCCTGAGCGACAGTGATTGCCACAGACTTGTGGAAAACATAGAGACCACCGAGTTCTTCCAAATGTTGCGTGAGCATACTGTGATGGGATTTTTAGGAGATCCATCCTACGGTGGGAATAAAGGTAAGGTGGGCTGGAAATTAATTGGATTGGAAGATGCACATTCCTTTTCGCCACCGTTCGGTTTCTATGATTCCCCGGAAGGCGGCGAGAATGACTAGTGTCAAATTTCGCACCTCTGACGAAGTAGACTTTCTGGTTATTGGCTCAGGTGCCGCTGGCGGGGTGATGGCGAAGGAATTGTCCACTGCTGGATTTCGAGTGGTGGTTTTGGAACAGGGACCCTATCTGCGAGAGAAGGATTTCACTCACGACGAAATCAAATTCATGCGGCAACGCGCATTGACCAACAATCACAAGCGGCAGCCCAATACTTTCCGGAAATCGGCCAGCGATAAGGCAGTGGTTCAGCCTGCGGTTGGGTACGGCAGACAAGTGGGCGGAGGCACCGTCCATTTCACGGCGAACTATTGGCGATTCCATGAAGTGGATTTCGAGGAACAGACGCGTTGGGGTTCCATAGCCGGCACTTCGCTGGCCGATTGGCCTTTGAAATATGCGGAACTGGAACCCTACTACACGAAGGCAGAACAGGAAATAGGAGTGTCTGGGTTGGCTGGTGCGAATCCATTTGACCCTTGGCGATCGAAGCCATATCCATTGCCGCCGATGCCTGTGAAGTCTTCTGGTGTGCTGTTTGAACGCGGAGCAAAGAAACTGGGATTGCACCCCGCACCCGCCCCAATGGCGATTTTGTCGCAGCCGTATCGCGGGCGCGGAGCCTGCATGCATTGCGGATTTTGCGAAGGCTTTGGGTGCGAGATGCGTGCGAAGTCCAGCACCCTTGCTTCCGTTATTCCATTGGCGGAACGGACGGGGCGTTGCGAAATCAGACCAGATTCCTATGTGCGGAAGATTGAAGTGAACAAGAACGGACGGGTTACTGGTGTTGTGTACTTTGATGCGCGCGGGAAGGAAATTCGGCAGAAAGCGAAGGCTGTTGTAGTATGTGCCAACGGAGCAGAAACGCCGCGATTGCTGCTGCTATCAAAATCAAATCTGTTTCCAAATGGCCTTGCAAACAACAATGGAATGGTAGGGCGCAATTTGATGGTGGATACGGGCCTGCTTGCCATGGGGCTGTTCGAGAAACCGCTGAACGACTATAAGAGCATCCAAGTAACCCGGCTGTTGCACGATTTTTACGATTCCGATGCGAAGCGCGGGTTCTTCGGCGGGGGCGGCATTGACGCGCGCTTTGATTGGTATCCGATCAATTTCCCGCTGGATGGAATGCCGAAGGATGCGCCGCGCTGGGGTAGCGGATTCAAGAAAATGATGGCAGAGTATTTTACGCGCACCATGACGCTTTGCAGCCACACTACCTGCTTGCCTTTGGCATCCAACACGATTGACTTGGATGATCACGTGAAAGACAGCTGGGGAATGCCCGCGTTGCGGATGACGTTCCGGAATCATCCTGATGATTTGAAAGTATTGAAGTTTTGCCTGGATCGCGAAGTGGAAATTCTGGAAGCTGCCGGGGCCAAGAAGATTTGGACAGATGCAGTGGAGGAAGTGAACTTTTCGGTCCATTTGATGGGCACTTGCCGCATGGGGAGCGATCCGAGAACATCGGTAGTAAATGCGGACAATCGGGCGCATGGAGTGCCGAACTTATTTCTCGTGGATGGCAGCAGTCTTGTGACTTCAGGGCGTCAACAACCGACGGCTACGATTCAGGCGCTGGCGTATCGGGCTGGAGAAAAGATTGCCACCACAGCAAAGCGTGGAGAACTACTTTAGCGCTTGTTCTTTGCGGCGGCTTCAGCTGTTAGCCGTCGCAGCAATTCAATTGTGGCTTTGGGGGCTTCAAACTCTGCTTCCTCAAGGGGGTTGCGGCCGAACCGATCCTTCATTGTAAAATCAGCACCCTTAGACGCGAGGTACTCAATAATTTCTGCCGCTCCAAAGCGTGTGGCGGTGTGTAGGGGGCTTCCGCCGCCCGTTCGCTGTTCATTCACATTGCCGCCGAACTCTTCCACCATCATTTTCACGGCATCTAACTTACGACTGCCTACGGTCAACATAACTGGACCCACACCCTCAGGATTGACGGCCTTCGGATCCGCGCCAAGTGCGATCAGCGCGCGCATCATTTCCACATTGCCGTTTTCACAAGCGGTGAGAAATGGGGTAAGGCCTGAATTGCGAAAGGCGGCCAAGGGGCCGGTCATCTTCTCAGTGCGCGCATTCAGATCGGCACCATGGGCAATCAGATCTTTCACTAAGCCCAGTTTTCCTTGGCGAACCGCTTCGTGCAATGGAGTGCCGCCGGTCTTATCACGAGAATTGGCGTCGGCTCCCTGGGCCAACATCATTTTGGCAACTTCTTCATTGCCGCTATTCAGTGCGATAAGGAAAGCGGAACTGCCATCGGGAGATTTATATTTCGGATCGGCGTTGTTGGCAAGCAGCAATTTCACTGTCGGTACGTCACCTTTCTGCGCGGCCATCAACAAGCTGTTGTAACCACTCTTTGACTTGGCATTCACAGGTGCGCCACGCTCTACAAGAAGCTTGGCGATATCCCGTTTGCCTTCAGCAATGGCCCACATCAGTGCAGTTTGCCCCATGCGCCCTTCGGCAACATCAGCCTTAGCGCCGCGGTCCAAAAGCAGCTTTACCAGTTCCAGGTTGCCGGAATTTACGGCACCCATCAGCGGAGTATCGCCACTCCAGCGGGCACGGTTGGGATCGGCTTTGGCGTCCAGCAGCATGCGGGAAATGGGAAGGTTTCCCAAAAAGCTGGCGAGAGATAATGGGGTCTCTGAGTTTTCATCAGCAGCATTCACATTGGCGCCTGCTTGAATCAAAGCAGCGACAATTTCGCTATCTTCGCGGTTCACAGCCCAGGCAAGCGGCGTTGAGCCATCGGGCCGCGCAGTGTTAACGTCGGCACCTTTTTTCAGAAGCGCCAGCACCGCCTTTTGATCGCGCCCTTGAACAGCTTCAATCAATCGGGATTCGACGCCATGCAATGGCGCTATTATCACTAATAGAAACGGTACTAACCTGTGGATGGACTGCATATTCAACATGATATGCTAGCTTCAGTTCCCCTGGATAGCCGGTTTCGTTTCATGCGTTTTTATTCATTCCAATTTGTGTCCTTTTTATTGCTTGCGCAGCTTGCTTTGGCAGATGCTCCACAAGCTGCTGCGACAGTGAAACGCTATTGTATTGGTTGCCATAATGACAGCAACAAAACGGCGAACCTTTCTCTTTCAGGAGTTCAGCCAGCAGCAGTCGGAGAGACGGCTGATGCTTGGGAAAAAGTACTTCGCAAAATGCGTACCGGCGAAATGCCTCCGCTTGGAATGCCCCGCCCTGAAGCTGGGCAGCAGAAAGAAATGGTGAACTGGCTGGAAGCAGAATTGGACCGCGCTGCGCTGGCCAAACCCAATCCTGGAACACCTTCCATTCATCGGTTGAACCGCGCAGAGTATGCCAACGCTGTGCGGGATTTGCTGGCCATTGATTTGGATAACGCCGCCACACTACCCACCGATGATTCCGGTTATGGGTTCGACAACATCGGCGAAGTGCTTACTTTTTCCCCGTTACTAATGGAAAAATACATGGCCACTGCGCGGCGTATTAGCCGCATGGCATTGGGCACTTTGAAGCTGAGTGCTGCCATTGATAAAGTGAAACCGCCGCGCGGTGCATCTGCGGAAGCGGCTGACGATTTACCTTTAAGTGTTCGCGATGGAGCTATTGTCCGGCGCTATTTCCCGGCTGACGCGGAATACGAAATTCTGGTTCGCGTAAATGGGAATCCGTCTCCAACTGCGCCACCAACACAGTTGGATCTACGGATAGATGGAAAGCGCGTGAAGTTGTTCGACGTGAAAATTGAGCAAGCGGAAGAATCTTCCTACACTCGCAACTATGAAATCAAGATGGCGTTGAAGGCTGGTCCGCACGAAATCGGCGCTGGCTTTTTGAGAGAGACTCCGAAAATTGAAGGAGCGGCGCCACAAAGCCGGCGTGGCTTTGCACCTCCTGGTGCCAGTCAAGCGGTGATCGACTATCTTCAGATTGCGGGTCCGATTAATCCCACAGGTCCTGGAGATACGGAAAGCCGTCGTCTTGTTTTTGTGTGTCGTCCTGTTGCTGGACAACTGGAAGAACCTTGTGCACGGAAGATCATCACTACGCTTGCACGTCGAGCCTACCGCCGTCCAGTTACCGCTGCCGATGTGGAACCGTTGATGAAATTGATGGCCATGGGCCGGAAAGACGGCGGAAGTTTTGATGCGCGGATTGAGACGGCGGTGAAAGCCATTTTGGTTTCGCCCAGCTTCCTGTTCCGTATTGAACAAAACCCTGCGGGTGCAGCGCCAGGAACGATTCACAGAGTAAGCGATCTGGAATTGGCATCGCGGCTATCGTTCTTTTTGTGGAGCAGCATCCCTGATGAGGAATTGCTGCGAATAGCCGAGCAGAAGAAGTTACGACCGGCATTGAAAGCCCAGGTTCAAAGGATGTTGGCCGATCCGAAAGGAAAAGCCCTGGTAGAAAATTTTGCCGGTCAGTGGTTGCGCCTTCGCAATATTGCTGGATGGAAGCCCGATCCTGACAAGTTTCCGCAGTTCGATGAACCGCTGAAGAAAGCTCTCCAAAAAGAAACGGAAATGTTCTTTGGCTACATTCTTCGCGAAGACCGTAGCGTGTTGGAATTGTTGAATGCTGATTATACATATCTAAATGAGCGGCTGGCGCGCCACTATGGAATCTCTGGGGTGAAGGGCAGCTACTTTAGAAGAGTGGGGCTTGAGGGCGAGGAGCGTGGCGGAATCCTGACGCAAGGTAGCGTGCTAACCGTTACGTCCTACCCAACGCGGACATCGCCCGTGCTTCGCGGCAAATGGATTTTAGAGAGCATACTGGGTGCACCGCCGCCGCCACCACCGCCTGATGTACCGGCATTGAAAGAGACCTCAGCCAAATCGGCTAAAGATTTGAGGGCAGCGCTGGAAGCGCATCGAGCCAACGCGGCTTGTGCATCGTGCCATTCGCGGCTGGACCCGCTGGGATTCGCGCTGGAAAATTACGATGCCATCGGTAAATTCCGAGCCAGCGAAGACGGAGCCGAGGTGGACTCTTCTGGCCAAATGCCTGGTGGCGCGGCGTTCAAAGGGTCGCCCGGCCTGAAGAAAATATTATTAGAACGCCAGGATGAATTTGTAGATTGCCTGGCCGAAAAGCTTTTGACGTATGCTCTGGGCCGCGGCCTGGAGCATTACGATTTGCCAACGGTGCGCGAAATTCGCCGCCAAACGGCTGGCCAAGGCTACAAGTTTTCAGCCTTAGCGCAAGCAATTGTGAATAGCGTACCATTCGAACAGAGGAGAACCCCAGCCAAATGATCGTAACCAGAAAATCTTTAGATCGCCGCTTTTTTCTACGCGGATTTGGCACGGCGCTTGCACTGCCGTTTTTGGATGCCATGACGCCAGCCTTCGCAGCTACAAACAAATCGGGTGCACCACCCATGCGCATGGCATTTCTCTACGTTCCCAATGGCATAATCATGAAAGATTGGACTCCGAAAGCCGAAGGGCGTGGCTACGAATTCACAAAAACGCTAAAACCCTTGGAACAATTCCGCGAGAAAATGTTGGTGCTCAGTGGGCTGGATCATTACACCGGGAATTCACTGGGAGATGGTGCCGGGGATCATGCCCGCGCGGGATCTACTTGGCTAACCGGTGTTCATCCGAAAAAGACCGAAGGAGCTGATATTCGATCAGGAATTTCCGTGGACCAGGTTGCTGCCAAAGAATTCGGCAAGCTCACTGTGCTGCCTTCCCTCGAATTGGGATTGGATGATAACCGTATGGTTGGCGGGTGTGACAGCGGTTACAGCTGTGCTTACAGCAATACAATTTCCTGGAGTTCGCCGACTACACCGCTGCCACTGGAGAGCAATCCGAGGGCAGTGTTTGAAAGGCTTTTCGGTGATGGGGAAACAACTGACCCTGCAGTGAGAGCATTGCAATCGCGCCAGGATCGCAGCATTTTGGATTTCGTGCGGGCTGATACGGCGAGACTTTCAGGGAGCCTAGGAACTGGGGATCGCCGCAAGTTGACGGAGTATCTGGATTCCATCCGCGAAATTGAACAGCGCATTCAGAAAGTGGAGAAGCATGAACAGAATGCGATTACACTTCCTACCATTGAGCGGCCTGCGGGCATTCCGCCCACCTTCGAAGAGCACGCGGACTTAATGTTCGACCTGATGACTATTGCCTTCCGGGCCGATCTGACACGGGTAATCAGTATGATGATTGGACGTGAGGGCGGCAATCGGACTTACCGTTCTATTGGTGTGCCTGATGCACATCACGGCCTGTCGCATCACTTCAATGACGACGCCAAGATAGCACGTCTGCAGAAAATTGACCAACACCACGTGGAAGTGGCGGGCCGCTTCCTAGCAAAGTTGGAAGCAGCCAAAGAGAGCAACGGAAGTTTGCTGGATAATTCCTGTGTTGTGTATGGCAGCAGCTTGAGTGATGGAAATCGGCATGAGCATGTAGACTTGCCAGCCTTCGTGGCTGGCGGGGCTGCAGGCAAGATTCATGGCGGGCGACACATCCGCTATAAGAAGGGAACACCAATGACTAACCTGTTCCTATCGATGTTGGATATGGCTGGAGTGAAACCGGAAAAGATCGGTGACAGCACTGGCAAGATCGAGCATCTTTCAGATCTATAACCCAGCACTATCGGTTCCTTCTGTTTTGATCATGCTGTAGGCATCAATAACGGACTTGTTTAAGACAAGAAACGCATACGCAAAGTTTAGGCAGAACATTAGAGATGACGACCCATCGGGGTAGCCTGGATGCCCAATATAGAAACTGCATCCAGAATCCACGAACGCCTATGCCATTGCCTGGGATCCTCAACAACAGGATGAGTTGAGGACGACACTTTTCGGCAAACGCAAAAACGAGGCGAAGTCTTCTGGGCAAATCCTATTTTGAAATTGATAGGAGGATTTGATCTCTTCCGCCAGTTCAGGCAAACAAAGTCCCTCTTCGTCGCCGTGCCCCGCTAAGATAATCAAATCATGCGCCGGACTATTTCTGAGTAATTCGACAATTTGATTCGCATTCCCAACCCAAGTGACCGTAACATTAACATCCCAGTATTCGCATGCAGCGCGAATAGCTATGACTTCAAGAGTACTATCGACAGAGAGAATGTGAACACTTTTCATCACTCTCCTAGCCTACCGGTAAACACCTCCGCGCGAACGGAAGTCACGCAGTTGCGCCAAGTCATTTAACAGCAAATCACGATCTCGCGGGTGCAGACGGTTGCGGCTAACAACTTTCTGTAGGCTGTTAATCACGTCATCCAATTCGCCCCGATCAAAACGGCCTCGTTCCCATTTCCGTTGGAACTCTCCGATCTCTTCCCGCACCTTATCAATGCGTTTCATATCGTCCCTCGAAAGGTAACGCATATCGCGGGCGGCGCGCTCCAGATCCATGCGAACGCGGTCCAAGGGTTCGCGGCCTCCACGATACCGGTCGTCGCGGTAACCACTGTAACGGCGATCATCGTTTCTATATTGCGCACTAGCGCTAGTTGTGAAAAGAAATATCGCCGCTGCTACTGCGGTCACTATCGAAGTGTTTCGCATGTTGCTACCTCACGCCCAATGAGACGCGTCAGCGATACAAATAGGTTTCAAGTTTTCAGGCAGTGCGCCGGCGAACAACCGAAGCGGCGAAGGCGACCAGGGCTGACAGCGTCATGATTCCCGACACACCCGCAAATACTCCACCAAGGCCGAAATCCTTTTTCAAATAGCCAGCGGCGAATATGCCCAGTCCTCCAGCAAGTGCGTTCAGCATGTTGAAAAGTCCTTGAGCTGTGGACCGATCCTCGGGAGCCTGCATGTCGCACAGTGCCGGCGAATCGTTCGATGCGCCCACAGCCCGGAAGAACGCAAATAGGACTACCGCCACAGTGACAATAGCCATGGATGAGCCGGTTACGAACACAAGCAGCAATGGGGCACTGAGTAAGTAGAAGACTGCCATTAGAAGAAGTCGATTTGCATCGTGCTTTTTTGCAGAAACATCAGAGAGCACACTACCGAACAAAAGGCCGACTACCGCAGAAATCTGTAAGGGCACTGTACCGGAGAGTCCGGCAACCGCCAAACTTAAGTGGAACGTTTCCTGAAAATAAAGAGGCATCCAATTGAAGAACATCCATGTGCCAACAGAGACGAGCATCGCCTCAATCAGCAGTAATAAGTACAGGGGTTTGGAGAGTAGTTTGCTCAATTGGGCGATCGATTCCAAAGGCTTTGCCTTGGTGGTGCGTTGAACGTCGTTTAAGAGAAACCAACACACTACAGACAATGCCATGCCTGCGGCACCGAGGATGAAGAAACTTTGACGCCAACCGGCATGATCGCCCAAGTAACCAGCCAAGCCACCACCAGCAACCAATCCTAAATTCAACCCGCAAAGATGGAGTCCAAGAGCACGACCGCGCGTTTGCTGCGAATGATGATCGGCGATGAAAGCAACCGCCGCGGGCAAGTATAAACATTCAGCAACGCCAAGCAAAATCCGTGCAACGAATAGCTGATTCACTGTTGCAGCCAGACCCGTCGCCATGGTGACAAAGCTCCAGGCGAAGAGACTACCGACGATGAGGCGGCTGCGTCGAAACCGATCGGCAGCCAAACCTGCAAGCGGTGAGCACAGTGCGTAGCTCCACAAAAAGAATGAGCCCAATCCGGCCAAGGCTACGTCACTCATGCCGAATTCAGCCCGCAACAACGGAAACACTGCCGAAATTGCCGTCCGGTCAGCATAATTCAAGCAGCCGCAAACAAACAGCAACCCGACGGTGAGCCAAGGCTGGCGTTGATCGTTAACCGATTTGGGTTCGTTGTTTAAGTTCTGCAAGATTGGTTTTAAGGCCATTGGCGCCGTCCCACAAGATATTTCCGAAATTGATGAAGCGGTACCCTTGCTGGAATGCTTTGAATGAAGCCTCAACACCTCCAACTGAAATCCCAGCAGCTTTGCCAAAAGGCGAAACTCGAGCGGGAAAACCTGCCAGAAACTCCTGAACTTCTGGATGATTTGTATTTCCGATGTGTCCCATGGACGCCGCTAAATCCGCAGGTCCCGCAAATACAACGTCAACGCCAGGTACCTGCGCGATCAGCTCCACATGATCCAATGCTTCCACGGATTCCACTTGTACAACCACCATGATTTCGTCATTTGCCACAGGCAGGTACTGGTTCCAATCCACTCCGTTGTAGAAGGTCCACATGGGCGATACGCCTCGAGTACCCAGTGGCGGATACTTCGCATACCTTACCGCAAGTTCAGCCTGTCCTGGATTGTCGATTTGGGGAATCATCACGGCCATGGCTCCTACATCGAGGGCTTTCTTAATCAAACCTTGATCAAGATGAGAAACGCGAACCATGGGCATTACGCCTTTGGCGCGGATCACTGCCGGCGTCAACTCAAGCGCTTCCATTCCGAAGCTGGCATGCTCAGTATCGATCCAAATAAAGTCAGCTCCAGAATCAACTGCCAACTGAATTGCTAACGGATGGGGCAACACCGGAGCCGCACCCCAAACCACTTCGCAATTCGCCAATTTCCGTTTTGCTGGATTTTCAAACACCGGCCACCAACCCAATTGCACCTTGCAGTGCGGTAAATTCAGACGTAATGTCGATCACTCCACTATCGGCCGCAGCGCTGGCTGCACCGTAGGCTCCAGAAGCAATCCATGAACCATCGGTATTCTGCATAGCAGTCAGTCCATCGACAACTGAGCGGCTAAGCGCAGCATCCTCCTGGCGATGCGTGAGCCGGAAAGTCCAGGCCGCGCCCCAACCGATTTTGCCGCTTTGTGGGGTGCTGTAGCGATCCTGGTAGCAGTGTTCGCTGGCATGCAAGAAGGCGCGAGCCAGCGCTGACCATTTGCGGTTTCCGGTAGCTCCCGATAAGGACGAGAGCAAAGCTGCGCTAATTCCATATTGAAAATAATACTGTCTGGGCTTGGTGGCGTCCACCAGGCAACCGGGTGCTTCCTCTTCAGTGAAGCTGGTTACCAATCCGTTGTTCCAGGAAGTGTACAAGCCGCGGCTTAAGTCGGGCTGCGCCAGAAACAGATTCTCAAGCCAACAACCAACGGCTTCGGCTCGAACAAGATCGCCTGCCCAAAGGCAGGCTAATCCGGCCATGCTACTGGTCATGATTTCCTGAGTAGTCAAAGTCTGGTCTGCGAAAAAGCCACCTGTATTAGGATCGTGATAAGTTGCGATGAAACCGGCCAACGAGCGCGCCAGTTCAAAGCGTCCGCGCATCATCGCGGCACAACAAATCCAGGAATGCGGATAGGTACGATACGTTCGAAACCAGGGAACACCAGTGCCATCCAGGTCGCCGTCGGGTTCTAGAAGATGCGCTGAAATGTAGTCTAGTACGCGTTCAGCCGCTTCGTTATGCCCACTTATGGCAAAGGCCGCAGGTGCCTTGTAGTAGGCGCGAAGGTCGGTACCGCCTTGGAACGTCCCATCTTTGTTCAAATGAGAGAGCAACCACTGCGCCCCACTGCGAGAAGACTCGGTTGCTTTTTGATGGGCTTCCATGCTGTTGTGCCAGCATATCATTCCACGAAGCTAAATCGGATATCCCGATAAAATAATGTTGAGGCAAATTGAAATGGAAACTACTCCCAAGGACGATCTTTCACAAACGCCAAGTGGTGAACTAACGGAGTATCGGTACGGAAATATTTCTTATAGGCACTGATCCAGTTGCCCGCCAAGTCAGCCTGGGCGATTGTCAAATCCAACTTTTTTTCACAAACCAGCATTCGCAGCCTGTCTTCTAAAGCATCTTTGATCCGGGCATTCCAAACACCTGCTTCGTAAGGCTGCGGCCATAAATTTAGTGGATCACTGGACCCGCCGAGCGAAGGAGGAATCAGGAAGTCTACTTCATAAGCACGTGGCTTGGGATTGGTGATACCGTATCGGGCAAACACAACTTGAGCCAACGAGGTGTCTACCTGTGTTGGTTCGTCATTATTCACAGCCGCACACAATGCCTGGATATTTATGCTTTGAGTTGCTCCAGGCGTGAGTGTGGCAAGTGGGGTCGGTGGTCCGTGCTCCTGGACCACGCTCCCGGACTTCCAAAGGATCACGCCACTGACGAGCGTTGCCAATAACGCGACCGTGACAAAGGCCGGATGGAGTTTGTGCCAGCGAAACGGCAAAATCTCCGACCTCTCCTGCGCCATCCTTGCCATCAGAATCGCTCTTGGACCTTCCACGGGAGGTAAATTCTCATCCAGCTTGTTGTAGTGAACTTGGACAAAATCAGCGATAGTCCTTTCCAGTTCCGTTTTGCGTACGCGGCAAGCCCAACAGGCGGAAAGGTGCTGACGAACAAAAGCCGCACGTACCTTGCCCAATTCGCCATCGGAATGCAGCAACAATTCCTGATCAGTGATGTGATTTTGATCCATCTGCTATCGTTCCTTCACGCGGCTAAGCTTCGCGAGTGACCTTTCAAGAGACTGAGCAACACTACCCAGCGAAATTCCGCAGATGACGGCGATGTCACGGTACCGAAACCCTTCGGAACGAAGAGCGAGGCATGCCCGATCCTGTTCCGGCAATGCACGAATTACAGCAGCCAAGTGCTGGTGCAACTGTTTGCTTGCAGCTTGTTGCTCCGGATTCGGACAAGATGCAGGGAGAACTTCATCGAGAATCATCTCGTTTGCATATTCGCGCTGGCGGAGTTTCAATGCCTGATTGTGTCCGACTCTGAAGATCCAACCCTTCAGATTCGTCCTTGGTTTGCCGCTTTGCAGATGTTTGAATAGGGCGAAAAATACTTCTTGAATTACTTCTTCGCCATCTGGGATCGTTAGACCGAGCGTCAGAAGGTATCGGAACAGGGGCCTGCGAAATTGTTCAAACAAGAGCGCCACTTCCTGCTCAACAGCAGTCGGCGCAGCGGGCGATTCCTCCCGCAAAAAACCGGCATGTCCAATCTTCAGCAAAGTAACCATGTTAGCTTTTCTTGACTCAAAATTGAAAGCGCAACCCAACCCAAAATAATCGCGGCGCACCAGGGGCATAAAAAGTGGCCTGGGGAATTGGATATTCACCGCCAACAGCGGGCAGAGGGCGAGCCACAAAATTCCCGGATGCAGCAAATCCGGTGGGCCCCAATTGGGCGGCGGAATAATAGCGGCGGTCGAAGAGATTGTTGATCTGACCTAGCAGCAATACTCGACCATTGATTTGATACCGCCCCCCTAGGTTCACCACAGCGTAATGAGGCGTTCGACCTGGCCCTAAATAGTAAGTTCCGTCCGGTGAGTGCTTGTTGTTCTCATTGCCGCGAGCGTTCGAACCAGACATAGCAATCATGCCGAAATCTGCAGTCAGTTTTGACGTGATGTTCCAATCCACAAACCCTTTTAACATCTGTTGAGGTATGAGTGGAATGTTATCACCGGGTGCAATTTTTATGCTGCCATCCAGACCTTTTGCCGAAGCATTGTTGGAACTATTGCCGGTTCCGTTTACCACTTCCGCGGTGCGATAGGTTGCCTCAAGAAAGGTGTATCCGCCGCCGAGTGTTACCCGGCGCACAGCTCGATGGGTAGCTACTTCAAAGCCCTGGCGGCGTGTCTTTCCAAAGTTCTTGAAGTACCCGAACCCGGTTCTGCTTGAAGTTACGAACAAAATGTCGTTGGTGTTTTCTCCTCGAAAAACCCCAGTGTTCCAATGAAATCCGCTGCCCAGTTTTCCGCGTGCCCCTGCTTCCAAAGTTCTGGCAACGACTTGATCCAGTGGTGGGTCACCGGCAACAGAATTCGGCAGCTTGCAAGGCTGCTCCGGATCTGCACACCCAAGTTCAATGGAAGTTGGTCCGCGGCTTCCTTCGCTATATCCAAGATAGACGTTGAAACTTTCTGACGGACCATAGGTGATGCCAACGGCTGGATTGAATCGTCCAAGAACCTCCCGCCCGTCTAGCGATCCCTTTCCGCCACCTGGCCTAATGCGGTCGGTGTTGTTCAGGCTCGTCCGATTGTAGCGGCCCGAAACAGTTAGGTTTAGGGCTTTGCTCAAGGAAAGTGTGTCCGTCGCAAAAAGGCTCCAAGTGTGAATGCGGCCACCAAGATTTACACGCGAGTCGAAGGGTATGCCGTCAACATTGCCACCTGTAACACCGTCTGCGTATGCGTTGATGCCCGTGATGCTTCGATCGGGATTCAAATATCCCAATTGAGTAGTTTGCCGGAAATCCACTACACTTCGATCAAAGGCCGCACCTCCAGTAAACTGGTTCCGTTTCGCGCCAAGCGATCCAAACAGAGTGAATTGAGAAGAACCACCATAGTTGCTTTGGTCAATATAGCTGCGGTTCAATAGGCCATTGCATTTTTCACCGGGTTCATCACGCAGCAAGCCTTGGGCTATGCAGCGCCAAAAGGGAAACGGCGTGTTTGCGGCAGTTGCTCCAGCCAATGGGAAGCCAGTGTAACCAGCCGCAGTCAGGGCAGTGCGATCAGCGGCGCTTGGTTGATACACCGATTGATCCAGAGAACCCTCATTTATGTCCCCATTGAAAGTGCTGGAGTCAATATTGCGGTAATAAACATTTCCGGAAAACGTAAGTCTGGCCGATGGCGAATGACGCGCGGTGAGGTTTACGAATGGTGACCGGTTGTTGGTGATGTCAGGCTTGGTGTAAACGCTGCCATAGTCGCGTTCTAAGAAACGCTGCTCCTGCAGAGCATTGCCTGTCAGCGAATTATTGGCATAGGAAACACTCAATCCTAAATTCGTCCTGCCATGCCGCCAACCCAGTTTGCTGAAGAGTTGACGGACGTTGGAACCCGACGCATCTCTCCACCCTCGCTCAAAAAACAAATTCGCCGCCAAGAACCAATTCAATTCTTTGAACGCACCGCCATGTTCCAGTTCTGCAGAGCGCCGACGGTTGCTGCCATAGACTGCCTGAAAGGAAGTACCTGGATTAGATTGCCCATCCTTGGTCTGGATTGCCACCGCTCCTCCCAAAGTATTTAGCCCGAATAACGGGTTGGATCCCGGCATCAAGATCGTTTCCGAAATGGCGATGCGGGGAATCAGATCCCAATTAACGGTGTCACCAAACGGCTGGTTCAACCGCACTCCGTCCATATATATGGAGACCCCTTGCGGAGTACCGAGCAATGGCGAAGCCGTATAGCCGCGATAGTTTAGATCACTCTGAAAGGGGTTGCCTTGAATTTCGTTCATGTGGACTCCATTCAACCGGCGATTGAGCATGTCGGAAAGATCCAGGGCCCCACTTCGTGCCAGGTCAAGTTGGGTAATAGACTGCACTGGCGCGGCGATTTGGTCAACAGTTAGATCAACACCGGGCAATGGAGTGGTATCAACAACGTCGATGCTGCTTCGCGACCGTGCCAATGCGAGGATAATTACTCGAGAAACTGGCCTTTCAGATGCTACGTCTAATTCAAGAATTTGCGGGGCAAAACCAGCTTTTGAAAGCTCTAGCCGATAGTGGCCAAAGGGCAGCAGTGCGATGTTTACAAGTCCCTGGGCATCCGTTTCGAACCGGCGATCCTTTTTTCCTCCTCGCAATTGACCACTTACTTGAACAGCAGCATTCGTTTGGTCCTTTACTTCCAGTCGAATTTCGCCTGATAGAACCTGGGCTTGAGATTGAAGAATGGTGAAAGCAAAGACAACAACGGTTCGGACAAAGTACATACAAGAATATTCCTGCGAGTGAGGATTTGTTCAGACTACTTTTGAAACAATTATGAGTTTTTCTGAATGGCAACCGGCTCAACAATACGTAATCCGGGAAAACCATTCGGCGGAAAGTGGCGTGCGTTCCAGGTGACGAATTCCTTCATCCCTGCCTTATGAGCAGTCAAAGCAATCCAGGAATCGTAAGTACGGCCCCCACCAATGCCCGTTGCCGCCAAGTGGGCCAACAAATTCCACGCTTCTTGCGGTCCTGGTTGTTCTGTCAGCGGAAACAAACCAAAGTTAGCCCTGAGTAGACTATGGGAGTCGGCCGCCGATTGCCGAAATGGAGAGGGGAGTCTGCTCAAAACTGAAAATGCTTCAATCAATGTGTGAGGAATGATGTGGAACTTATCACCGCGCTTCAGCCTACTCTCAAAATCCTCAAAAGTCGTTTGATGGTGAGGACTCCAACTCTGTGTGAAGTAAAGCAAGTAGTTGGAATCCACCGTGAAGTTACGACTCACCTGATTCGACCCTCCCGCAAATCATTCAGCGTTTCCGCAAGAATGTCGTTATCAAGACGGGGAGTTCCAGACGGCATTACTGCTACCAGAAACCTTCCCCGCTTCTCGTAGGCGGAAACGCTCTTTGGCTCAATCTCCACCTTTCCATTCCTTAATGCAACCTCAATTTGCGTTCCTGCTGCCAATCCGAGTTGATCGCGCATGGCTTTGGGAATGACAATTCTTCCGGCACTATCAATGGTAGTTGTCATACCATTTACAATACCATCTTCAATGGGAATGCCTTGGAACCACCTTCCCAATATCGCGGTACTTCACAGCGAAATCCAGACAAGCGCCGGTTTCCAGTTGTCCCACGTTGGCACGATACAGCTCTTGCCAAGGGGAATCGTTGGTAATTTCAGGAGCCACGTATTTTGCCCGGCGGGCCGCGAGTTCCGCTTCACTCACTTGCAAGTCGACGCGCCGGTTTTTCAAATCCACTTTCACTTTATCGCCAGATTCCAGTAACGCCAGATTCCCCCCTGCAGCTGCTTCGGGTGACGCATTCAGAATCGATGGACTATCGGAAGTGCCACTCTGACGGCCATCACCCATACAAGGCAACATGCGGATGCCGCGCTTAACCAAATAATCTGGTGGAGTCATGTTGACCACCTCAGCTGCACCTGGATAAGCAATGGGGCCAGCGCCCCGAACCACCAGCATGCAAGTTTCATCAATATCGAGCGCAGGATCGTTGATGCGGTTGTGATAATCTTCGGGCCCCTCAAACACAATTACTCGAGCGGTGAAACAATCCTCGTTGCCGACTTCAGATAGAAACCGTTGACGAAAATCAGGACTGATCACAGAGGTCTTCACCAGTGCCGAATCGAACAGATTACCGCTGACAACCAGGAACCCGGACTTCTCCCGCAGGGGATTTTCAAAAGGCCGGATGACATCAGCATTGGACGCATGGGTGGCCGTATGGTTTTCGCCCATGGTCTTGCCGTTGATGGTCATCGCATCAGGGTTGAACTTGCCTGCACGGATCAGTTCACCAATCACAGCAGGGATGCCACCAGCGCGATGATAGGCCTCGCCCAGATGTTCACCTGCCGGCTGGATGTTTACTAACAGTGGAATATCGTGGCCAATGGTTTCCCATTCTTTCACGTGGAGTTCCACGCCGATGTGCCGCGCAATGGCGTTGATATGTGGTGGACAGTTGGTGGATCCACCGATCGCTGAACAAACATAAATGGAGTTTTCAAATGCTTCGCGCGTCAGTATTTTCGTGGGCGTCAAATCTTCATTCACTATCTCCACTGCTCGCAGACCCGTCGCGTAAGCCATGGCTCCGCGCTCACCGTATGGAGCAGGAATCGCCGCACAGCCGGGCAGTGACATGCCCAAAGCTTCAGCCAGGGAATTCATCGAAAGGGCCGTTCCCATGGTGTTGCAATGGCCTGCGCTTGGAGCGGATGCAAAGACGATGTCCATCAATTCCGGCATTTCGATTTCGCCAGCCTGATACATTCGCCGCGCTTCCCACAATGCCATCCCCGAACCAGCGAGTTTGCCATTGAAGTAGCCGTCGATCATTGGTCCACCAGAAAGCACAATGGCTGGCAAGTTCACCGTGGCCGCTGCCATCAGCAGAGCAGGTGTGGTTTTGTCGCAAGCGGTCATCAGCACAACTCCGTCAAGCGGGTATCCGCAGAGGATTTCCACTAAACCGAGATACGCCAAATTGCGATCCAGCGCAGCAGTGGGTCTGCGGCAACTTTCTTGAATGGGGTGGACTGGAAACTCAAAGCAGATCCCGCCAGCATCGCGAATACCATCACGCACGCGCTTGGCAAGTTCCACATGGATTCGATTGCAGGGAGTTAGATCGCTGCCAGTTTGTGCAATGCCGATCACTGGGCGGCCCGCTTGTAGCTCTTTCCGAGTCAGGCCAAAGTTGCCGTAACGTTCCAGGTAGATTGCGGTTTCGTCTAATCGGGTAAGGTCGTTAAACCATATTTCGCTGCGGCGGCGGCGTGGGGTTTGTGAATCACTCATGAACCTTCGATGTTATCAAAACCAAGCTATTCCAGAATTTTCTTCTTTTTCACCCAATTCAACAAAACGTCCCGCAGGAACAAATCTGTATCGCGAAACTTTACCGACTGCAAACCTAACTGCTGGATGGAAACTGGATTGGTGGCAAGAAAATCGCTCATAGCAAGAAGGTATTCTTTGTCTGGTTCAACGGTGCGGCCTTTGCGAATCGACTCTGGAATCTCCGAACCACGAAGAATAGCAGTCATCATCACGTTATCGAATGGGATGATGTTCCAAATCTGCCGCTCCATGATTGGGCCTTTCACTAAACGGTCGCGAACACCCCCAGCATTCATCACAGTGAAATCGGCGTGCATTTCTTCCCGTGTTGCTTGCTCAATCAAAGGAGTAAGATCTTTCTTCTCCAAATTTCTCTTGGCTTCGCCGATCACACGGTCCACTTTGTCGCTAACCCGCTTCTCCCATTTGGCGACCAGTTTTTGAACATCAGGCGCCGCTGGAACAGTTTTTGAGTCAACGGGGATCTTGGTCCATTTCCAGGAAACCAGCTTTTTTTGAGTCCTGTTGACTTCTAAATCCAGACGGCACAAGTCGACTCCGTAACCGGCGCAACCAACTGCTACGCGGCCATCAATAACTTCCAATTGCTTGCGTCCGGCGTGACCATGGCCTTCCACAACGACGTTCACCTGCGGCACGTGAGCAATAATTTCGCTACCTTCCTTTTCGTGAATGTGCCCCAACACGATTACAACATCTGCCTTATTCCGCAACTCCGAAGCATACTTGGCAACAGCATTCCGCGCAGGTGCGGAGTGCCATGGCCCCAGATCCTTAGGCCTCAAGAAACCTTCCAGGTCAGACATCACGCTGCCAATAATCGCCACCCTCAGTCCATTCACTTTCTTAATGACATACGGTTTCTTGGCGATGAGCTTGCCGCTTTGATCCACAATATTGGCCGAGACAATGGGATACTTCGCCATGCGCAAGAACTTTTCCAGTTGCAAATAGCCGTAATCGAATTCGTGATTGCCGATGGTGGAAACATCGAACTTCAGTTTGTTTCCGATTGTGTAAACCGGTTCCCCGCGGAAGATCGTTGAAACTGGCGTACCTTGCACCAGATCACCGGCGTTGAGGTAAAGGCAATGGCCGCAACCGGCACGCTCACGCCGCACTAGAGTGGCTAAATGAGCGAACCCTCCGCGATGATTTGCATCTGAAGTAAGGCGGGCGTGCAGATCGTTAGAGTGAAGAATGGTCAACCGCCGTATGTCCTCAGCCTGGGCTGAGGACAACAGCAGAAGCAAGGAAATAAAAAGGCGCATTCCTTACAGAGTAACTATTTGCGTAGGTTAGCGTTGAAGAATTCCAGCGTTCGTTCCCACGCGAGCTTGGCAGCGGCCTGATCATAACGGGGTGTTGTATCGTTGTGGAAACCATGCTGAGTTCCATCGTACATGTGCATTTTGTAGTTGACGTGATTGGCCTTCAGTGCTTCCTCGTAGGCCGGCCAATTGCCGTTGATCCGGTCATCCTTTCCGGCGTAGTGGATCAATAACGGTGCCTTAATTTTTGCAACCTCAGCAGCGGGAGGCTGCCCTCCATAGAAGGGCACTGCTGCGCCTAGATCAGCCCCGAGGCGAACTGCCAGGCTATTGGCTACCCCGCCGCCGAAGCAGAAACCGACGACACCAATTTTTCCCGAACAATCCGGATGCTTTCGCAACCAATTCGCGGCTGCCACAAAGTCTTCCTGCATCTTAGCGCGATCTACTTTGGCGAACAGCTTTCCACCATCTTCGTCGGTGCCAGGAAAACCACCAACACTGGTTAAGGCATCAGGAGCCGCTGCTAGAAAGTTGGAAGTTCCCAAACGCCGGGCCACGTCTTCAATGTATGGATTCAACCCGCGATTTTCATGGACCACGAGAATGCCCGGCAGTTTACCCTTCGCGTCAGCAGGCTTTGCAACGTAGCACTTAATGGATTCGTTGCCTTGTGGCGACGGTACGCTGACGCGATCAGTCTTCAGCCGTTTATCATCCTTGGGCACCTGCTGCGCCCAGGCGTAGTTGGGACTTAGACTTTCCAGAATCATGCCCACTGTCATGCTGGCGGTGGCGAATTTCTTCGCACCCTCCAGAAAGTCACGGCGTTCAATATCGCCGTGGATGTAAAGATCGAACAAATTCAAAAGATCCTGGGGGAATTCACTGGCATATTTTCGTTCCATATTGCTCCTTAAACACCATAGGCGTCCACTTAGTATCGCGGTTTGCTCAGCCTCTGACAAACGGCTGATGAAGTTGCACACCAGCTTTACCCACTGCGTGTAGCCACCGGCCACCAGCATCACCGGCCAATCGGTGCCGAACATTAATCGGCGCGGACCGAAGGCGTGTAGCACCGTGTCCAGGTAAGGCTGAAGTTCTTGCAGGTTCCAGTTGCGCCAATCTGCTTCGGTGATCATCCCTGAAATCTTGCAAGTCACACTTTCACGGCGAGCTAATTCGCGAATGTTCGATGCCCAGGGTTCCATCAAGCCTTCCTTAATGCGAGGTTTGGCAATGTGATCCAGGATGAATTCCTGGGCGGGGTGGTTGTCTACCATTGCAATAGCAGCAGGAAGTTGCCGTTCAAAAATTAAGATGTCATAGCGCAGCTTGTATTTCTTCAGCAACGCCACACCGCGATTGAAATCACTGCCGAGCAGGAAATCATCGGGTTCATCTTGTGCAACATGACGGAAACTTTTGCATTTCGGCCGCGCCGCAAACTGTTCAAGATGTGACTCAACACCAGCACTCGCTAACGGAGCCCATCCGACGACGCCTAGCAGAAACTCATGCGCGTCGGCCATGTCCAGTAGCCAGTCCGTTTCTGACAAACTCTGGCGGGCTTGAACGGAAATCGCTCCAGTCACTTGAGCTGTGTCCAACTCACGCTTCAAATCCGAAGGCAGGAAATCGCGGCGCAGGGCAGACATCGTATCGCTAATCCAGCTATATTGTTCCGGCGAGTATTTCCAAAAATGATGATGTGTGTCAATGATCGTCATTGCTGAACCAATTGAATGACTAGTTTGTCCGGCCCTTCAATCATTGCTGCCTTTACGTTCGTTCCTTTTATCTTCTTCACGCCAGCTAATACGCGAACGCCATCAGATCGCAACTTGGCAAGCGTGGCGGAGAGATCGTTAACACTTAATCCAACATGATCCACAATGCGGCCTCGGGTGGAAACCAAATCCGTTCGACCCTTCAAATAACCCAGCGGGAAAATGATCACATTCACGTCACTAACCATGAAACTGGCCGATGGACCAACTTGAAAATCCCGGTACATCCGCTTCTCACGAGAAGGCAGGCGGCTGCCTGATGGCCACTTGACACCAAGATGCTTCGCCCACCACTCACCAGCAGCAATAGGGTCTGCACTAAACAAATGCAGATGACCAAAACGATGGTGACCTGCTGTGTTCAATTCGATCAGTGCCCCTTCAGGGCCGCTAACGTAGGCATAGAAAAAGTTCGGCACCCGGGCCAGATCGCTGATATCTGTTATGGGGGTATCGAACGTGGTTCCCTTCTCAAGCTGGGCGGCGTAGGTCTTCTTCATATCTTCAGCGCCCCAACCAAAGTGCCATATAGCTGATTCGATCGCCGACGGTGGTACTTGCTTTACCTTGTTAAAAAGGATCCAGGATTTTTGCGTGCGAACGGCTTCAACCTTGCCATCGAATTTGCCGCGCTCACAATCGAATCGCGAAGTGTAGAAACGAATCGCTGCTTCAGGGTTAGTTGAATTCAGCGTCAAATGATGAAACTGAACCTGGGCGTGCAGCGCAGCAACCAAGAAAGATAGAGCCAGAAGGCGCATGCTTCAAACCTCCGATGTCTTAAGCTGCTCTTCAGCCGCCAATTTTGCCAGATGCTTTTTCCAATCGTTGAGAATCGGCTCGGCCACGGTAGTACCGATGCGATTCGCCCCAGCCTCACACAGCCGCAGCGCCTCGTCCAATGAAGTTACGCCGCTTATTTGCACCTCAGCACGGTCGCGCAGGATCTGCCGCAGCAGTGCCAAATCTTCCATGGTGTAAGCCGGCCCAGGGCCAAAGCCGGTGCCCAGCACCGCTAAAGGAGTTTCCGTGCGTTTCAAAATTTTCGATAGAATGATCTTCCACTCATCCGTCATAATGGCGCATTCATAAATGATCTTCAGCGTTGCGTTGCTCTGCCGGCAGGAATCGGCCATTTGCAGAATCTCCGTTTCTACGTGCTGAAACTGGCGCGATGCAAATTTCCCAACGTTCACCACCATGCTCAACTCGTGCGCTCCACGACGCAGCAAGTCGCGGCCTTCGTAAAGCTTTGTCGCTGTGTTGGAAGATCCATGTGGAAAACCCACAACAGATCCAATCTTCACAGGCGAGCTTCCTAAAATCCTCACCGCCGTATCCACATCAACCGGGCGCACGCAGCATGCTGCAACACCTGCTTCCCATGCCATGCGGCAACCATCAATCACCTGATCTTCGTTCAACGTGGGTGATAGCAACTGATGCTCCATACGCCCCGCCAAATCGGCGTATGTTGTGAGTTGAGTTACTGCTTCTTTGCAATGATCCATAGCGTCCCCCACTGATTCATATTCGTACGCAACTTCGGTTTGCCGGCAAACCAATCTTCATGATGGAAGTTCCCGAAATTACCCTTGCCCCGGTCCTTCTCATCCAAATCGCCCAGGGCAATGTTCAAACCCATTTTGCGATCACCCATCGACGTTGAATAAAACTTTCCAGGCATCACTTCTAAACAAGGATCGAAATTGATAGCCCATTCAATGATGTAACCTTTGCCGCCGGGCTTCACTTTCGCAGCCGCTTCCATGGCACCGGTCTCAATCCATTTTCGATAGGTGTTCCAGGCACTATCCAATTTACGAGGTTCGCCTTCCAGCAAGCCACCGCGACCCACTCCGCCAAGCCTGGACTTTGTCAGGTTCACAACCATCTGCCAACTGGACCCATCACCTCGCGCACCTTCTTCGCCCTTCCATTCGTTGGAGGCATTGATCAGCAATTCCATCTCGTCTCCAAACCAGGGAAAACCGGCTTGCGTCAGTTCATGGGCTTTGGGATTTTGATCGGGCAGCCAGCGCGGTGTGTCGATTCCATACAATACGTCATCAGTAATTTCAAAAGCAAAATAGAGCCGCTTGCCATCGTGCTTCACCCATCCCTTCAAGGCCAAATCCTTGTCATCGGTTGTTGGCGAAAAAGTAGAAATCCATTTTCGATTCCCTTCCCCACTGACACCTTCAAATGGAATCGCGTCAGCCCATTCACCGGGATCCAGAACGGCATCAATTTTGGGAGTTTTTCCGGGGTATGCTTTTAAGGTTCGGGGAAAGTCGCCAGCGGTTACTGGCAGAAGGAAGGAAATAAGCAGAGCGAGAATAAACTTCATTTTCATTTGCGCTTCTTTTTTGCTGCCGTTGATGCTGGCCTGGCCGGGTTGAGTTGTGCCAAATCAACCCGAGCCTTGGCCGCACTATCGCTATCAGGATACTTTGCAATTAGCTCTTTAAATTCAGCACGCGCCGACTCCTTCTGCCCAACCTTCCCAAGCGCACGGCCTTTTACCAACATGGCATCAGGAATTTTGGTGTTCTGCGGGTAGTCACTAATTGCTTTATCCAAAGTCGCGATGGCATTTTCATGATCGCCTCGAAGATAGTAAATCACACCAATGTTGTAGAGCGCCGTTGGCGCGCGATCGGTGGTTCCGTAGCACTTCACGTAATCCTGAAACTGAGCCACAGCCAAGTCCGAATTTCCACTAGACCGGTCGCGCATTGCGTTGTTGAACAATTGCTCGGCCGAAGTTCCCATGCATTCCGAAGGTACCGCTGCAGCCGCTGCGTTCGGCTTGGCCGGTTCAGCAGCAGGAGCCGGTGGTAACGGAGGCGGGGCCAATTGTTTCTCGTTGCACAACTTCACCAAGGACGTCAAATCCACCAACAACCCTTGCATTTTGGCGATCTTTGATTCAAGGTCTCGCACAGCTTCCCTGACACCGCCAAAGTCGCTGCTCATGGCATCCACTTTGGTACCCATGCTGGCAATCGGCAACGCCAATGATTTATCCTGATTGGCCAACCGGTCCGTCATCTTCGCTTCCAGCAAAGCCACCGAGGTGTTGGATTTATTGGTTGACTCCAATGTCTGCTTCAGAAGCACTTCAAGCGCCGCAAACTTTTCGTCCTGTCCGCGTTGCATGGATCGCATTTGATCTTGCAGCAAAGACATGTCCCGCTGCATTTCCACGATTTCCTTTTTCTGGCCGAACCCGGCCTGGGGCAGTGCAATCAGCGTTAGAAGTGTAAGGATTTTGAGATTCATGGGAAGGTTTCTTATCTAAGAAAAGGGCAGACCTTTCTGGGCCTGCCCACTGCATTGTTAATTGCCGCTAAAATGCGCGCGGCGATTTTTCTGGTAGCAATCTTCGGTCGCGTCAGTACATTGCGGCCGTTCCTTGCCATAGCTAACGGTGCGGAGCCGGTCAACCGGAACGCCCAACTGCTGTAGGAAATCCTTGGCAGATAAAGCGCGGCGGTCTCCTAACCCCAAATTGTATTCAGCCGAACCACGTTCATCGCAATGCCCTTCAATCGTCAGCGTGTTCGTCGGGTAGTCCGCCAGAATCGCCTTCAATTTGTCAGCATTACGGGTCAACACGCCCCGGCCATTTTCAGTGATGTCACTCTTATCGTACTCAAACAAAACGTCACCAAGTTCCCGTGCAACCAAGGTAGTGAAATCTTCCTTAGCTTTCGGTGTCTCCACCTTTGGCGGAGGTGGAGGATCGCTTACGGTTACCGTTGCACTTGATTCTGCTGTGCCACCCGGTCCTTCGGCCACCAACCTGTAAGTGGTCGTCGAGCCCGGAAAAACTGCGCGGCTTCCATCCATTGCCGTCACTTGGCCCACGCCCGGGGTGATGGTCACTTTGGTGGCATCTTTTACAGACCACCGCAGCGTCGATGAGTTACCTTTCTCGATCGCCGATGGCTCTGCTGAAAAGTTGCTAACCGTTGGCCTTGAAGGCTTTGGCGTCTCAACCCGTTCAACAACTTTCGGCGGTGGTGCCGCTGGAGCATCAATCGCTCCAATTTTCTTCTTACAACCAGCGCCCGTCAACAACATTGAGAGTGTTAGGGCAATCACTCCCAAACTTTTTCTATTCAAAGGTTTGCCTCCTCGATATTGGAAAACCTAAAACTATTTACTCCAAACCGGCATTTCGTTCCTGCCGCTTTTGGTTAACTGCCGCACCTGCGATCCATCTGCCAGCATAGAATAAATCTGCATGCTACCCGACCGACTGGATGCAAACGCAATGTGCCGTCCGTCTGGTGCCCATGTTGGGTTCTCGTTCCGTCCGGCTCCGTGAGTGAGTTGTACATACTTTTTATCTGCTATATCCATTATAAAAATATTGAAGTTGCCCGGTTCAAATCCTCTGGTCCAGGAAAAAGCAATGTGAGTTCCATTGGGGTGCCAACTGGGGTTGGAAACCTGACCTTCGCCAGTGCTCAACCGTTCCACATCGGTGCCTTCAATGCTCATGCGGTACAACTGTTGCGGTCCGCCGCGCCCGGATATGAATAATACGTCGGTGCCAGTCTTGGGATTCACCTTTGCTTCTACGTCAATAAATCTGCCAGAAGTCAGCCGTTTGATGCCGCCGCCGTTGGAATCTGCAATGTATAGGTTGGGATGGCCGCTGACACTGGACGAGTACACCGCGTGCTTGCCGTCGGGCGCAAACGAGAGGTTGGAATTCATGGAGGCCTCTTGGTTGAAAAACGGCAGACGGCGATTGGTTTCTGTTGAGTGCACTACGATCTTCGGTAATCCATCCAAGTAACTGGTAAAGGCCACACGCGATCCATCTGGAGCAACTGATGGCATCGTAGTGATGGTCTTATAAAAGGTCACTTGTTTTTCGTTCTGACCATCATAATCCATTGACCAAAGCTCTTTGGTCCCGGAGCGTGTGGAGATGAAGAATATTTTTGTACCAAACAACCCTTCCACACCGAACAGTTTCAAAATGTCAGCCGCAAACTCGTGAGCCACTTTGCGGGCTCCGCCGTCGTTCAGCGGGCCAAGATAGGTCTTGCCAATCATCTGCGCGTTCACCAGATCGGGCTGCTTTACGTTATATAGCCAGCCGTAGAGCACAAATTGTCCACTGGATTCCGCAGCGTAACCAAACGTCAGATAGTTCGCATTCACCGGTGGATTGGCCCAACCAGTCAACCAAAGCCCAGTGGCTTGGGCATTGTCGGCAGGCCTTTGAAAATCCTGTGGCCGCTGTGGAACCTGCGTAGGATACATGGTCTTCGGTGCCATCTTGAAGACCCCGGAAGTTTCCAGATCAGCATAGAGCGTTCCGTTGAAGGTGCTCATCAATGCTTGGGCACCGCCAGACCCTCGCAGATCGGGCACCGCGATGGTAGGCTTTTCCTGGCCGATCAGTTTGACGATCATGTCGCTTTGTTGCTGCGCCAGTCCAAGGAGTGCACAAACAAGAAAAGATATTAATGTTTTTCGCTTCATCGTTTTAATTCGAACCAAAATTCTATTGTGGCTGAATCCTTCTCAAATTGCCGAGGTAATTCTGGGAAGGGTGCAGCTTCTTGAATTGCACGCTGCGCCGAATAGTCCAAAGCTGAAATCCCGCTGGCTTTCACCAACCGGACATTGCGCACAGAACCGTTGCGCTGAATCTCAAAGGTCACAATGGCCGGGTTGCTAGTTTTGAGCGAAGTGCTGATCTCGTCCTGGCGCCAATGCTCCGCCACTCGCCGTCGCAGTAGCTCTGCGTACCAGCCGAAGTTTTTCCCTATTGGTGCATTTTGTCCAATGCCAATGCCACCGCCGCCAGTTTGAACGAACATCGGAGCAACCGCCGCTTGCCCAACCGTAGAAGTCACACGATTCGGATCGGGATTTGCATTGGCCATGGATGCTGGATTGTTTTGCTTCTTTTGGCTCGGCTTGTCGTCAAGCACAATGCCTTCATCGTCGAAAAGTTTTTTCTCCGATGGCTTCTTCTTTTGCTTGTCTTCGGGAGCCCGTTCAATTTCCGATTCCGTATCATCGGCCACCGGATTCACACGTCCTGGCCGGGCGGCGATGTTGATCGACTTCACCACTTGAACCGAGTAGGCACCTGCTCCAGGATTTTCCACGCCAAAAGTGTCCAGCGCGCGCATCCGCCACCAGGCAAATCCCAAGGCAAGCAAGGCTAATGTTACGTGCAGCGCCAACGAAACCGCTAGCGGGCTGCGCAGATTTTCCTCGTAACTAGGGCTTCCGTGGGCCATCATCTGCAGTTTGCGTTACCAGCCGGACATCGTACTTCGCATTTCCTAAAGCGCTCACCACCTGCGCCAGACCATCCCAAGTTGCAGCCTTATCCGCCCTCACATAGACGGCCTTATCCTTGGGGAAACGTTTCTTGATTGCATCGCCAAGTTCATTAATGTTTACTGGTTTCTCGTTCAATTGGAGGTTTCCGCTGCGAGCAACCGTCACCACCGGAAGATCCTGTGCCGATTTCGAACTTTGTTGAGCCACCTTCGGCACATCCACTTCCAGGCCATATTCCATTACATGAGCGGTTAGCATGAAGATGATCAACAGCACCAGGACCACGTCCACCAACGGGATGATATTGATCTCACTCATCTCGCCCATGGAACTGCGGCTGCCGCGCCTTCTACCGGAAATATTGCCGCCTGTGGAAAAAGCCATGGCGCCCTACTCCTCGTACTGCCGTTCTGCAAGATTCAGAAACTCAAGGGCGAAGTCTTCCATCCGTCCACCAACATCACGAATCTGTTTGCCGTAATAGTTATAGCAGACGGCTGCTGGAATGGCTGCGAAAAGTCCCATGGCAGTGGCCACCAAGGCCTCAGCAATGCCCGGACCAACCGCACGCAAGCTAGCAGAACCGGCAGCACTAAGCGCATTAAAAGCGTCGATAATGCCCCAAACCGTCCCAAATAGCCCGATGAACGGGGTAACCGAAGCTACCGTTGCAAGCCAGTTCATATTGCTTTCCAGGCGAGTAATCTCTTCGCTGATGCCCAACTGCAAGGTCCGCTCCACGGCCGTCTTGTTGAACAGAGTGCGAGTCTTTTTCACTTGCCGTGTGACTTCTTCAAAACCATATTCAAACACCGTCACCAGTGGCGATTCGCGAAACTGTTCAGTAGCAAGCGCCACAGCTTCCATGTTGGTGGCCTTTCGGCAGGCTCGCAGAAACTTGTTATTGGACTGGTCAATTCTTCTGAATAGCTTCCATTTGGCGAAAATCACGGTCCAAGAGAATATGGACGCAGCCAATAGCAATAGAAGCGTGGCAATGTGGATCGGATTGGAGCTGACGAAAAGGTTCAGCAGGCTCGTTCCTTCTAAAAGGAGGGCAACTGGAGCGGTCAAATAGGTCTCCCTCAGTTATCTTACTGGGATTGACGCCCTGGAAGGAAGAAAAGTCTGGAGAAAAATCAGGACTTGTTCCACAGTGTGGGTTTTATGGCCGAGGCAGTCATGCTCATGCTAGTATTTCCAGGATGTTGAAATCACGTTATTGCCCATTATTGGTTGTCCTCACGTTGCTGGGATCCGCTGTGGTCAATGCCCAACCGTCGGCCTCAGCCGAGTTGGAAAAAGTTTACGTCGGTATGTATGTCAACCGGATTTTCGACATTAATTTGAAAGAAAGCCGGTTTAGTGCAGACTTCTATATCTGGTTCCGGTGGAACGACGATGATCTGAATCCGCACACTTCCTTTCAGTTCATTAACGGCCGGGTGGACGACCGCCAGGAAGTGCGCCCCAAACGGAGGATCCGCGGGATGAACTATGCCTGCCTGCGGCTTGTCGGCACCGTCAGCAAATTTTGGGCTTTACCCAATTTTCCTTTGGACTCGCAACTTCTGAGGATAGGAATTGAAGATAAGCAAAGCGACTCCCGCCGGGTTGTTTATGTTGTAGATAATGAAAATACTGGCATTAACCCAATACTCCGCATGCCTGGGTATGATCTGGAACGGGCAACCAGTCTGCCAGAAGTGCGCTACGAGGAGTACGCAACCAACTATGGAGATCCTGCTATTGCCAGCGGGCAAAATACCCACAGTTTCGATTCAACATTCATATAGGTCGAAACGGCTATGGTTATTATCTGAAGCTCTTTACTGGATTGTTTGTCGCCACGTTGATCGCGTTCCTGGCATTTTTCATACGCGCCAACAATCTGGATCCGCGCTTTGGGCTGGGCATCGGAGCCATCTTCGCCGCAGTGGCCAGTCAATACGTCAGCAGTTCGATTTTGCCCGATTCGTCACTTCTCACCTTGGCCGATAAGCTACACATAACGGCGTTCAGCTTCATCTTTCTCTCGCTCCTTGCATCCACCGTATCGCTCCACATTTTCGAAACAGGAAATGAGGCACTTTCGCGACGAATGGATCGTCGAGCCTTCTGGGTGCTATTACCAATCTACTTGCTAATTAACGCCGCCATCACCTATTTGGCAAGCAAGGGATCTTAGTGGCGATAGAATAGAAGTAAGCAACCATGACTAAACATTTTTGGCAGGGCAAACGCGTCGTGGTTACTGGCGGATCCGGGTTTCTAGGTTCCTTCGTTGTTGAGCAATTAGCTCACCGGGGGGTTACGGATATTTTTGTGCCTCGCTCCAAAGAGTACAATCTGGTGGACCCGCAGCAGGTAAGCCGCATGTATTCTGATGCGCTGCAGGGGATTGACGCAAAGAATGCCGTGGTGATCCATCTTGCGGCGAATGTTGGTGGAATCGGGGCCAATCGGAAGCGACCGGCAGAATTCTTTTACGACAACTTAATGATGGGAGTCGAACTGATTCACCAAGCCTACAAAAATAGTGTAGGAAAATTTGTTGCCATCGGATCAGTTTGCTCCTACCCTAAATTGACGCCTGTGCCTTTCCAGGAATCTGACCTTTGGAATGGCTACCCTGAAGAGACCAACGCGCCCTACGGACTTGCTAAGAAGATGATGCTTGTGCAAGCCCAAGCTTACCGGGATCAATATGGATTCAACTGTATTTTTCTGATGCCAGTGAATCTATACGGTCCTCGTGACAACTTTGATTTAGAAACATCGCACGTCATTCCGGCACTGATTCGCAAAGCTGTGGAAGCCGAAGAACGAGGCAACAAAGTGTTGGAAGTTTGGGGCGACGGATCAGCGACGCGCGAATTCCTTTACGTTGAAGATGCAGCAATTGGCATTGTCAAAGCAGCCGAAAGATACAATGGTGCTGACCCTGTGAATCTCGGTTCCGGCCAGGAAATTTCGATTCAGGATTTGGCTGAGCTGGTTGCACAGAAGACAGGTTTTTCGGGCAGCATAGCTTGGCAGAAAAATAAGCCCAATGGTCAACCCCGCCGCAGGCTAGACGTCGGCCGAGCAAGAGACTTTTTCGGATGGCAGGCGCAAATGTCTTTTGATGAGGGTCTGCGCAGGACAGTGGATTGGTTTGAGGGAAACAGACCTAAAAGTTGCGCCCCCAAGCAACTCTCAGCGTTGAGTGGAAAGTAGTTGCTAAACTAGAATTCGTACACACCAGCGCGGGCCCTTAGCTCAGCGGTTAGAGCAGGGGACTCATAATCCCTTGGTCGTCTGTTCAAATCAGACAGGGCCCACCAAATAAATCAATAATATGCGAGTGTTTCAGGCGCTCGCGTATCAACCGGTATAGAAATCCAATGTCCCTAATATGGGGACTCTTGTGCGGACTCCCGGCCAAAAACAGGCTGGTTTTACCAATTCTGAGTAGCCCTTGGTCGTCGTGGCCGTTCTATATTGCGACGTACAAGGAGTAGGTTTGCTATCATCCACGGATGAAGTTGCTGCTGCCCATTGCTCGTCGTCGCTGCGTAGAGGCAAGCCTTGGAGTGTCGCTGTTGCTCGGCCCGCCCTGTGCGGCGCAGGTCTGGACGAGCATCGGTCCGACTCCGAACACAGTTGGGAACACTGGCCGCGTGACAGCGGTCGCAGCCGACCCGTCGGATTCCACACATTGGTTAGCCGGCGCCGCCACTGGCGGAGTTTGGGAAAGCCACGACTCCGGCTTAAACTGGACATCCAGGACCGATGCACAGCCGACGTTGGCGACTGGGGCGATCGCGTTCGCTCCCAGTAACACCAAAATCGTCTATGCGGGTACGGGCGAGGTTGGATTCGCGCTTGACGCCTTTGCCGGACTCGGACTGCTAAAGTCAGTTGATGGCGGAACTACCTGGACTCTGATTCAGACGCCCAGTATGGTCAGGGCCTCGGTCGCCGCCATCCGCGTCCATCCATCCGATCCGAATACCCTGGTCGCGGCTACGACGCGAGGGAGATCCGGACGGTATGGCGAGCCGGTTCCGTCGCCGCCCGAATACGGTGTCCTCCGGTCGACCAACGGCGGCACCACTTGGACTCTTACCCTGTCCGGAGAGGTCACAGCGCTCGACGTGGACCCGGCCAATTTTAACAATCAGTACGCGGGTATCGGGAATCCGGATCGGCCGGCCGACGGGCCTGCCTTCCCTAGGTCACGCGATAACGGGGTGTACCGCTCTACGGATGGCGGACAAACCTGGTCCGTTGTCAACGGTCCCTGGAGTTTGATCGGGGGCACGACCGGTCGGATTGCCTTGGCGGTTGCCGGGGCCAACTCCAACACCGTATACGCTGGTATTCAGAATCCCAATCTTCCGAACGGCGCCAGTCGCATAAATGGGCAGGGGCTGCTCGGCCTCTTCCGGACCGACAACGCCTGGGCGCCAACACCGGCATGGATCCGGGTACCGACCGAAGCGACTGGACCGACGGGGTACTGCGACCGGCAATGCGGCAGCGCCCACTCCATCGTCGTGGACCCTTCCGACGCGAATACAGTGATCGCCGGTGGAAATGTGCTTTGGCGATGTCGAAACTGTGGATCCTTGCCTTCGTGGACGAATATAAGCGCGGGCGCGCACGCCGATCACAGGATCCTGTTCTGGCGCGGGAATCGCCTGATTGGCGGCAATGATGGCGGTGTGGTTAGTAGCACGGACCGGGGCGACACGTGGCAGATTCATAACACCACCCTGACCGCAGGCCAGTTCTTCAGCGGAGCTTTGCATCCAACGAATCCAAACTTTGTGCTTGGAGGCCTAAAGGATGAAGGTTGCCTTCTGTGGACCGGAGGAATCACATGGCGCGGATCCCCGGGTGGATACGCTCACGCGGATGCAGGGCAAACGGATTTTGTGCCGTCATGCGAAGGCGAGATTGCTATTTCCTCTACCCGGCCGGAAACAGATTGGATGAGCACTACTTTCTTTCCTCACATCACCCGGACGCTCGATGGAGGCGTGACGGCTAGCGCGGCTAACGGCGGGATAGACGAGCCAGTAATCAACGTAACCGCCCCAGTGCGGAAGTGCCCGCGGAAAGACGACGTGTTTCTCGCAGGCGGCAGGGGGCTCTGGCGCACCGACAACTTCTTCACGGGGTCGACCGTGTCCTGGGTTGCGAATGCGCCGGCGACCGGCTCGACCATCAGGGGAATCGCTTTTGCCGAATCGGATGCCACCTGCAACACCTACGCGTACGGAACCACGGGAGGGCAAATCCGGCTCACAACCAACGGTGGGAGAACCTGGACGGATCTGGATTCAGGCAAGGCCCTACCGACACGTGGCGTCAACGCACTCGCGTTTGATCCGAACAACCCGGAGATTCTTTACCTGGGCTTCTCAGGGTTCAATATGGCGACTCCCGCGAAGCCCGGCCATTTGTTCAAGACCAGCAATGCGCGGGCGCCCTCCCCGGCTTGGGTTAACGTCGGCCCTGCCGTAGACCTGCCACACGAGGTCATCACGATAGACCCGTCCGACCCAAAGTCTGTATTTCTGGGAACCGACGCCGGCCTTTGGCACAGCATCGACAGCGGGATATCCTGGCAGCGCATGGGAGTGGAGACCGGGATGCCGAATGTACCGGTTTACGACATCAGAATCAATCCGGCCACGAAGAGAGCGGTTGCTTTCACGTTTGGCCGGGGTGCGTACATGCTGGTCGGTTTTGGGTTTCAGGGTCCGCCCGCACCAATCACAATCCGGTCAGTTTCGAGCGGCGCGACGTATAACGCGGGCGGTTTGGTTCCGGGCTCGTGGGCGCAAGTCCAGGGCAATAATCTTTCCAGCGTGACTCGTATCTGGAACGATGCGGACTTCGTGGGCCTCGCCAACAAACTCCCTACCAAACTCAGCGGTGTTGAGGTGAAGGTGAGCGATGTCTCCGCGGCGGTCTATTACGTCAGCCCCACCCAGGTGAGTTTTCAGGTTCCCAGTGGAATCATTATTGGCCCGGCTGGATTCGCCCTGGCCTCATCACCACAGACAGTAGTTGTGTTTCGCGACGGCATGACAAGTAACTTGCTTACGACCACGGCCACTTCGAGTTCTCCAGGTATCTTTCCGGTCATCGTGAATGGTAAGAACTATCCTGCCGGCGTTTTCCTGGACGGCAAGTACGTCGGAGACCCGGCCATCGGCCCGGCGTTCCGCAAAGCCAAGCCTGGCGACGTAATCCAACTTTTTGCCACAGGCATCTTTCGCACTCCCGCCGGCATCGTGGCTGGCGCTGGGGTGTGTTGCGGCGTGACTGTGACGATCGGAGAGATCACGTTTGCGGCCGACGCCTTTCTGGTTGCGGCGGGGCAGTTTCAGATCAACTTCAGGGTGCCGCAGCAGTTTGCCAACTTGCCCGAGGGCGACTATCCAATCTCCATCCAAGTCAAATTCGATCAGGGAGTGACTTCATCGCCTGCGACCATCAATTCCGATCCGCCGGGGCCAGTGGTGCTTCCGATCCAACACTAATAATCAAATAGTATTATTGTGTACTGCCCGGTTGTGCATCCTAGCCGAAAACACACGGATTTTTGTGGGGACAACAATTGAAAATCCAGAATAACCGCGAACAACGGTTAGCAAACGAAAACGAAGTATACAACTGAAAACAGGATGGTTTTAAGCAATTATTAGCAACCAAGGGTAAGCCTGAAAAGACCCAGTTTCGCGACTCATAATCCCTTGGTCGTCTGTTCAAATCAGACAGGGCCCACCAAATAAATCAATAACATGCGAGTGTTTCAGGCGCTCGCGTATCAACCGGTATAGAAATCCAATGTCCCTAATATGGGGACTTTCGTGCGGACTGTAGTTGAAAGCCTGAACATTCACGATCAAGCGATGGTAAACGCCAGTGTCGTGCCCGGCCAAAAAAAGACTGGTTTTACCAATTCTGAGTGACTAACAAAATAAAAAATGCAGGCGAATCAAGCTTCCGCGGTTCAGTTGAAACGGATTCCTTTGGCTGGAAATCGCGATATGGCGCAAATCATGGAATCGACATTCACCTCAATCCCGTTCTTGAGCGTTCTGGCCACGGTCCGGGTACACCCGTTCCCATGGGAGAGACGTTGTCTCACCGGCCCGCATCCCGGTTGTCAACCTGTTAACCAACCACTTTCACATTCAAGCGATTTAGTTCCCCTTCCCGCTGATAGGCTACTGATTCAGCCATCTTCATGACCAGGAAAATTCCCAAACCGCCTATTGGCCTTTTCGCTGGCGGAGCATCCAAGGGCGGTGGAGGTGCCTTGGTAGGATCAAACTCCGGGCCGCTATAGAGGAACTCCAGGTTGATCAGCCCGGTTGAAAGAGTAGAGCAAGCAATCCGCACTGGTTCATTGGGGCAAGCATGCATCGCGATGTTGAGGAACAACTCTTCGAGAACCAAGTCCAGGACATGATTGTCTTGATCAGATTTTGGGCAATTGCGGTGAACGAACGCAGTGACGCTAGCCAGGTTGCTGGCCGACGCGGCAATCGTAAGCTCTGCTTGCCCTTGGCTCATGCTAAATCTTTAAGTGCCTCTTCAACGCTGCCAGCCAGTCGCATCATTGGAGTGATTCGCGTCATATCGAACACCTGCTTGACGAAGCCTCCCATGCCTACCAACACAAATTCGCCGCCCTCTTTTTGGATTGCCTGTCCAGTCATAAGGAAGGCGCGAATGCCCATACTCGATACGTACTTCAGCCCTGTAAGTTCTGCAACTATGTGCTTGGCAGAACCGCCTTTGGTTGTAGTCAAGTGTTTGCAAGCATTCTCGAATTCGGTGGCCTGATCTGCGTCCATGCGTCCAGTAAGGACCACAATCCCGGTATTGCCCTGTATAGATGTTTCGATGTTCATATTAAATTCTGCTACTTATTTCATTCTGAACCGTTCCCAACGGTCTTGCGCTGAGGCAGGAACCAGTGGTGCCAAGGCGCTTCTGCCGGCCACACCAATGCTGCGTTCCAAATGCCTAATTTCCTTAACAATCTCAGCCCGCTCGGGGTCGGGCTCTGGGGTAAATCCCAATTCCAATTGCATTAGTTCCGATTTCGCTTTGGCACTTAACTCTGCTGAAAGTCTGAGGAAGCAGAACATGTCGGCTACGATCTCTGCCTTGAAGAGATCGCGCAGTGAGGTTAAGTAGATGCCCGCGGGCGAGTCCAGGAAAACCCCAGATTCAATTTTGTTCAACGTCTCCAAATCGTCGTCCATCTTGTTGTGCAACCAACGCGCCAGCATTCTTTCGCTTTGGCGGAACACGGCCATCAGCAATGCGGGCAATGTTATTAGAATCACCGCAGAACGTTCCAGTGGTGGCAAAACTCCACCATTGTACAGACCATGAATCAGAATGCCTAATGCCAATGCTGGCAGAAGGGCGAACCAACGCAAGCGAGGAAACATAGCTACAGCGGCAATGGCAACAATGGCCGTGGCCCCCCCATGCATGGTGGCTGTGCCCACTCCGCGGACTAGCCAAACCAACATCGACGTTGGAGGCATTTGATAAAGATAAACAAGATTTTCGATGAGTGAAAATCCCGATCCAACCGCAAAGCCGGTTACTGAGGCATCGACTGGGAAGCCTACTCTGTGGCGGGCAATGCAAATAAAAACGTAAGCAGCTTTGGCACACTCTTCGAGTGCCGGCCCGCCAACGAAGGCGTAGCCGGAGCCCCATTGCGTGAAGCCCCACGAGTTGAGTGGATAAGAAATCGCCGCAGCAGCACAGCCTGCTGCTATTGCCGAAACAATGGAACGTAAGGTTAGAAGCCGATAAGTATCCAGCGCATTCAGACTTATTAGAAACGCAATAACCGGAACCAAGCTCATCAGGACTTCCCAAAGTCCCAACTGCCGCATAAGTTAGTCAGCCGTTGCGCGAACAGGGCGCTGCGTTTCTATTTGCCGGGCTAAGTTATCCAGCGCGGCGGCAAGCGCTTCGCGTGTGGCGGAGGAGTTATCGACTTCTTTAATATTCTTCTGGCGGGCTTTGGGAAGCATTGACATTGCAACATCGGAGGCAGGGGCACTGGCCGACAGTTCGCTGCTCTTTCCTTTGACGCTGGAAGAGATCACAGGCCTTTCAATGCCGGCTTTCACAAGGCGGAAATCCACTTCAACCTCGACGCGGTTCTTTCCTTTCAAGCTAACAATCTCACCGTAAACAGAAGCGTCGCAGCCCGATGTGTCGTTGCCGGAAGCCACTCTAGCTTTGAAGCCGGCTTTGTTCAACTTTGCTACAAGAGCATCATTCGTATTGTCCAAATCCAACTGTCGATCGCTGGCATTTTGTAGTCTAACGACGCAAATGGAAGCACCTCGATCAATCAGCCAAGCGCCGATAACTCCTTGAACCTGCTCGTTTTTGGGTGGATTTTCGTTGCGGGAAATGTAGAACATACCAGCAGCGCAGAGTAGTCCAACAAGGACCAAACCTAGCTTCTTCATCAGCTTAACTCCTTAAAATCCAATCGTTGGAAGTATAGCAGGGGTTGGAATTATTGACAATCCCCCTAATATTGGGTGTCAATGGCCGCGTAAAGGTTCGAAAACTTGCAAAGCTGTTACAAACTCATAGCGAGCCAAACTGTCCTGATTTAACGACAAAGTGTCTAGTACCACCAGAAGTTTCAGTCCAATACAATCATACCCGGTATGATCAGCCAGTAACCCTGAGCCATACGGCGTAGGTGGAGCAGCCCTGATCAGGCGCGCTTGCATTTGCCCTGTGGTTTGCGGTTTACTCATGC
>JAYUSZ010000124.1:0-13120 GCA_043755435.1 Bryobacterales bacterium
ATGGCGCTTTCCAGCGTGATCGTCGTTTCAAATTCGCTGCGCCTCACGCGGCTCTGAGCCAATAAAAGTTAGCTGTTTACTAGCTTTCTCTGGACTCCACCATCGTTTCTCTTGCCTTTGTTGCGCAGTTGCTCCATACGTTCCTGGGCTGCGTCCACTGCTTCGCTTAGCGATTCCCGCTCAACCTGAACCGCCCCAGTGCTAAATCTTAATTGGGCGTGACCTAGATTTCGTAGCTGATAGTCCCAGAATTTTTCAGCAACGGAATCGATCCTGCGCTGGGCTGCGTTGCCCAGTTCTCCAGAGAAAATCATCACCCATTTGTCGTCATCAATCCTTGCAGCGAAATCTTTCTCCCGAATGATTCCGCTGATAAGTTTTACAGCTGGTTGAGTCATTTCTTCGATCTGAGCGGGGGATTTGTCCGCGACCAGCTTAGAATAATCGTTGATTCCAGCCAAAATCACAACTCCGGTAACAAGCTGTTTGGCGGCGATCAGTTCGTTAAGAGTCTTGTTGTCGTGCATCCCGATTGGAAAGGTTGTGGATTCCAGAACCGCCACCACGGGGATGACCTCGGTAAAGAAGGATGCCGGCGGTTCGGCATCGTTCAGAAGATCATCAATAATGCTATTCTGCTGATCGCCATCCTCAGAACCATCCACAGTGTCATCTTCAAGAAGTAGCTCTTCATTGTTCCTGCCCAAAAGTTCTCGCAGGATAGCGTCGTGATCTTCCGCAGATTGGGAAACAAAAGTTGAACCTTTCGGCGTGAAACTCAACTTCTGCGAAATTGGCTCCAAAGGTTCGGCCACGAATTTCTGAAGTTGTTCGAACTCTTGTTCCCCACTATCATGGATGATTTGATCCAGCAAACCAGATGCGGAAGTATCAGGTTCAACAACGCGATTCAGTTCCTGTTGCAGGTTCAGGTCAACAATGGATTCGGCCATGGGCATAACCAGCAAAGTCGGCTTCTCCGCCGGATTGTCAGGAGTGTCCATTGCACTTATGTCAGGGATCTGTTCATCCTCACCAAACTCGGTGTCGGGTTGAGGAGCAACAAATTCCCGGACGTCGTCTTCTTCCTCATACTCAGCAACAAAGCTCTCGTAAGTGGGTCTTACAATTTTCGCAGCAGGCGTTCCCTGACCGCTGGACAAAGTTACTACAGGTTCTTCAACCTTTGCATATTGTGCCGCAAATTTTATTTTGGCCTGTTCTTTTAGACGGTGAATTTCCTGACGAACCGAATCGCTGGCCACCGGTACAAATACTGGAGTTGCGGAGGCCAATTCTATTGCTGCAGTTGGAACAATCTGTGTTGGCACAACCTGTTCAATGGCGTCTTCAATGACGCTCGGCTCCATAGCGACTGGCGCAAGCGGTTCTTCCGTCTTGACTGGTGCCACTATTGCAACTGGTGCGGCCTGAAGATCTGCTTTCAGCGCCACCTTAGCTAACATGGCAGGATTCACAAAGTCTTCTGCCGATTTCCTAACTTTGGGGGAAACGATCGGCTCGGCTTCAACAACTGGAGCTCGACGATCGCGCTCTACGCGTAAACTCATGGCTTCTGCTCGAGCAGCGAGCGCTTCCTCATCAGCAGGCCGAACTTCAGGTGCTACCGTTCGGGCAACCTCATTTTTTCGCTCATAGCGAGCAGGACGTTGCGCAGCGGCGATATCCCCGGATTCATAAGCTTCTGCTGTAGCGGGAGCGTAAGCTGGTGCCCAACCAGCCTTCCTGGCTGCAGCAAAAAACTGCTCAAACCAAGCCTGGGGGACGAAGCTTCCGGGATCCAAAACCCCACGCCGCTCCCTTTCCTCGCTCCGCACACGAAGCTCAACATTCTTTTCTCGCAACTGCTCATTACTGCCCTTCAAGTAGTCGGTTACGAACGCAACCAGCGCTGTAAACAGCACTACTACCAGACTGGCGAAAATTTGTAGGTCTAAGGCTCCAAGTTCCATGGCTTCTCTAAGAAGTCTATCGACCGCAGGGACCTTAAGAATTAGCCCGAGACCTTAAATATCTATGAGTAGAATTAATACTTGACCCGGGCAAATAGTACTAAGCCTTCCTTCATCGGACCTGATCAAACGTCCTAACATATTCAAAAAACAAGCCATACGCCGAAACTACTAGTTCCCTAACTCTTTGATCCGAACATTTCTGAACTGGATCACCGACCCATGACCAAGCCAACCAATGTGCCCTTTGGGGCGAGCCAAGCCAGGGTGGCGCTTCAAAATAGCCGGATCCGTGACTGTATCGAGGTCGGCATCTGTCACCAATACTCCGTTCAAAATCACTTTAATTCTCCGCCCATCTGCCGTGATCTCCTCTGTGTTCCACTCCCCGGCCGGTTTCAGGGCATCTGCGATTGGGGGGATGGAATCGTACACCGCACCATGGCGCTGCGTTGGCTTCAGCCATCCTTTATACTTTTCGTGTTCGTGATCCAATACTTGGATTTCCATCCCGACGTACGCAGCGTCCCCTTCTAAAGGAGCTCTTATCCCAACGCCGTTATTCGCCCCAGGCTCAAATTTAAAATCGAAACGAAGCACAAAATTGCCATATTCCTTATCTGTATAAAGGTTGCCACCTCCATTGGGCGGGCATAGAATGGTGCCATCTTGAACCACATAGCCAGGACCCTTCGCATTCATTAGGACCCACCCCTTAAGCGTCGTGCCGTCAAAAAGCGGCGTGAATCCTTTCTCTGCTTTATCGGCAGCAACTAAACACGCGGCGGTGGTTAGAAAAATCATTAAGTAGCGCAATTGAACTCCTCTATTCTCTGGTAACTTGACCCGCAGGAGCCTTGCTCCGCGGACCATTCGTTGTATCGAAGTACGCTTTTTGTGCCTGTTCAGGAAAACCGGCAATCAGTTTTTCGGCGCGCTTCATAAGGTCGTCGACAATTTCCGGATGCTTTTCTGCAACATCAAAACTCTCATCAGGGTCGGAAATCACATTGTACAATTCCGGAGTCTTTAGAAGAATGTTCTTGCGACCTGCAGCCGGAATTGGAGAATAGGTGACGGAGTTGTAACGGGTGATGTGCAGTTTCCAGCGGCCAAGCCGGATGCACTGCAAGTTCCAATTGTCGAAGTACAACAGCGCTTCGCGTTCCAGTTCCTGTTTCTGGCCAGAAAGAAGCGGCCAAATATCCATTCCATCGGTCACGTTCGCCGGTTTAACATCTGCCAGTTTTGCAACCGTTGGAAACACATCCATCATGGAGACGAGTCCCTTGCAAACACGACCAGCCGGGATCTTCCCTGGCCAGCGGGCTATGAACGGCTCTCTTACTCCGCCTTCCCACGTCATCCCTTTACGACCGCGCAGATGCCCGGGGCTGCCTTGGTACCAAGGGCCATTATCAGAGGAAAAAATAATCAGAGTGTTGCGGTCCTGGCCAACCTTTTTCAAAGCAGCAAGCACTTCACCAACGCTCCAATCCAACTCAGCAAGAACATCGCCGTAAATTCCGTTGGCTGATTTTCCACGAAACTTCGCAGACGCACCCAGCGGTATATGCGGATAGGTATGAGGGAAGTAAAGATAGAAAGGCTTGTCCTTCGATTGTTCGATGAAGCTCACAGCCTGGGCCGTGTAGCGTGATGTAAGCGTTTCCAGATTCGCTTCCTCTTCAAGAACCTTTGTATCCTGCATCAACCAGCGAGGATTCATGTCATTGGAATAGGGGATCCCGAAGTAATGATCGAAACCACGGCTTGTGGGCAAGTAGCGTGGCGTATGGCCCAAATGCCATTTGCCAACACACATTGTGCTGTAACCCTTGGTCTTCAGTAACTGAGCCATGGTTTGTTCAGAATCAGGAAGCCCACCTTTATCGGTAGGGAACAGCACAACTGGAACCATCACACGAGTCGGATAGCGGCCAGTAAGCAAGGCTGCCCGTGAGGGCGAACAAACGGGATTCGCCGAAAGTGCCTGCGTAAACCGCATACCTTCGCGCGCCATCCGATCAAGATTTGGAGTTTCATTGCTGCCACCGTAGCAGCCAAGGTCTCCATAGCCAAGATCGTCGGCATAAATGAAAACAATGTTCGGTGGACGTTCCGCGGCACTGGCCACAAAGGAAGATGCGGCAACTGCGAAGAACTTTCTACGAGTCAGCATTGGGCTATCTTATCAGGCTGCGGAGGTAGGAATTCAGTGTTCACAACTCTGAAACATTCTTGGGGTATTCTGTAGTTGGCCTAATAATAGTGTAGAATTAAAGAAAATGTAAGGAGGTGGGCCTTCTCAAATTCGAGGCCTTCGAATCAACAACCTCTGGACGGCGCTGTTCCGCCCTCAATCAGCTCGCCCGTCAGCAAGCTTCTTGCGTCCCTACTCAATCTAATCCTGCCCGATGATTGCCGCCTGTGTGGTGAACCTCTTCAAGACTTTACTCGAATTCCTGTCTGCCAAAATTGTTTGCGTGCACCTGTTGCCCTAGTAGCCGAATATTTTTGCGCTCGCTGCCGCACCCCGTTTCTTTCATCACATCCTTTAGATGAGGAAGGCGTTTGCGGAATGTGTCGAAATGGGTTCACTGAATTTGACGCAGCCTACTCTTTTGGCTCCTATGAAGGAAAGCTTAGAGACATCATCCATTTATTGAAGTATCAACGGATCGAACCTTTAGCAAAACCTCTTGCCAATTTGTTGATCAAGGCTTTGCCGCTGGACCAGCGTTTCGATTGCGTCGTACCCATGCCCTTGCATTGGTTGCGCAAAATTCTACGCGGTTTTAACCAAGCGGAAGTAATCGCGCGGCCTGTTGCAGACTACATGAGTATTCCCCTGGTGAAGGCGTTGCGGCGGCGCAGTTATCGGCCTCCGCAAGTTGGCTTAACAAATTCCCAACGTCGCGATAATGTACGCGGTATTTTTGTAGTTCAAAATCAGAATCAAATTGCCGGCAAACGAGTGCTTTTGGTGGACGATGTTTTCACCACTGGTGCAACGGCAAGCGCCTGTTCTGCAGCTCTGAAACGGGCTGGCGCAAAACACGTTTCTTTGCTTACTCTGGCTAGAGTGGATCGTAGGCCCGTCACGGCTGAGTTCCGCTTCACGCCAGCAAATTCGACGTCCATGGGAGCTGCCTAGCCATATGCCCAGTCTCGATCGATTGCACCAACCGGTGCTTGTACTAAACGCCAGTTACGAACCAATCAACGTGTGCGCAGCCAGGCGCGCGTTGGTGCTGGTTCTTAAGGGAGTGGCTCGCGCGGAAGAAAGCTCTTATATGGTGGTCCATGGGCATCGGAATAGTTTGGCTTTGCCAAGCGTAATTCGGCTGCTTGAGTACCGCCGCATTCCGCAGCAAACTCGTGCCTTGTCTCGTAAAAACATCTTGATGCGCGATCGCTATACTTGCCAGTATTGCCATCGGACATTGGCGTCCACGGAACTGACGTTGGACCATGTAATGCCCAGGTCCCGCAAGGGAGATTCCAGTTGGGAGAATCTGGTGGCCTGTTGCGTTGGTTGTAATAACAAGAAAGGCAATCGAACTCCCGACGAAGCTGGCATGAAGCTTGCTAAGCAACCGCGCTCCTTCAGTTTGCACACCAGCCGCCACTTAATGCGGATGCTGGGGAACACGGACGATCAGTGGCGCAAGTACCTTTTCTACTAAAAGAAAGTCGGGGAAAATATTGAAACTCACCGACGATTGCTTGCGTCAGACCTTCAATGAAATGGCTTGTCTTATTTCTTATTCCCGGCATACTAAGCCATGGCCAGGAAGCAAAACCTTGGGGACCAATTTTCCTGGATGCGATTAAAGGATTAATGGAATGGCAGCCCCGCGCCAAGGGCCTTGAATATGAATTCCGGAGCGAAGAAAAGAAAATCGCATCCGACGGATCAGTAAAAGAACGGACCAATACCCGAATCGAATTCAAGCAGTTGGATGGTTACCGATGGGCCCAGGTGATGGAGCGAAATGGAACTCCAACTACCGAAGCTCAAAGAAAAGAACAGCAGGAAAAATCGGCGGCAAGAATAGCCTTGCTGAAGAATGAAACAGCCGCTAACAGGGAACGGAAACAGAGGGAGTCCATCAAAAAGCGGAACGACCAAATGGGCTTTGTGGAAGAATTTCCAAATGCCTTTGATTTCCAATTGGTGGAACAAACGAAAATCGCCGGGCGGGAAATTTCAGTGGTTTCGTTCACTCCCCGCAAGGGATACCGGCCAGGGCAGATGCGTGCGAGGATCTTCACAAAACTGAATGGAAAGGCTTGGTTAGACCCAACCGAGAAACAAGCCGTAAAAATGATCGTTGACATCTTTGACGACTTCTCAATTGGAGGATTCGTGGCTAACCTTGGAAAGGGAACGCGATTTGAATTCAATCAAGTCCGCTTTGACAACTCCGTTTGGTTGCCCAGCAGCATTTATTCAAGACTAATGGCGCGATTGCTTGTGTTCAAAAGCTACAATACCGAAGAAACCGAATCGTTCTCGAATTACCGAAAGCCCTAAAACGGAATGGATTTAAAATTCGGGTGATCGCCAATATGATTAAAATTGTGCTCCCAAACAATAGCCTTGTCCTGTATGACGTATAGCCCTGGACTTCGCATCACATCCTTGCCCGGTTTCCCTATACGATACCCTTGCCGATACGCCCTCCAGCCTGCCAGCAGTGCCTTTATACCCATCAGCTTGCGCCAACTGGCGCCGAACAACCCGAAGGAATCGAACAAGTTTCCGTGTGGATCCGCAATGCCTTTTGCCCCAGGCCAGAAATACTGAAAGAAGTCTTCGCCTTGCTTAACCTCGTCTCGAAATACGAAAAGCACTGTTGGGTACCCTGTTGTCGATTCCGATGCGCGGCGTAATCCCGTTACGCCCTCTCTACAAAACATTCAACCAAAATGGCGGAGGAAAAATACAATTGTGCTTCCCCTGGACAATTGGTCCTCAAATTGACCTGGCGCAAGGTTAACTCCATCAACCGGACGCTTCAATATCTGTTCACTAAGCAGTTGATTCATTTATTGCTCTGGAAGAAACGCCGGAGTTTCAAAAAGATTCTTGCCCAAAAAAGGTCGAACAATGGCATTGGCGTCAGGTACAAAAGTAGTGCCACTAGTAAGAAAAGTCAGCCCCTGCTGCAGCGTTGCCAAGCCGATTATGGTGCTTGCCGGACTACCCAGTGGGATCAGATATGTATGTGGGTTCGCAGGCAGCGTTGGATCAATCGTCTTGGCAATATCGAAACGATAAAGCGATACTTGGTCAACCATATTCGCCGCTCGAATCAATCCGGTGGTTGAAGGATTCGGAACGGTTCTATCGCCCAATGCCATCTGAAACAGAACTCGCTTGACAGGTTGCCCAGGTAATGTGGCTTGTTTCATGTGAGGTGCCAAAACGTTCACTCCAGAAATTGCTTCCAGCCATTCGAATCGTTCATAGAAATCTTGAATTGCAGCGGACCCATTGGTTATCCGTATTTTCGTGGGTTGATAACGCAACGGAAAGTCATCTTCAAAGTCTCCCGGCTTGTTCAACAACACCGGCTGCCTTAGACCCAATAGGGGCACACCAATCGCCAAACGGAACGATGGAGAAAGCCGAAAATCGACTCCGGCTCCTGGAGGCACATTCAATACCGATGCGTTGATATCGGGGGAAACAGAAGTCAATAAGGCCCCGTAAGCGCCGCCAAGCGATTGGCCAAAATAGGAAATGGAGGAAGGATCCAAGTCAAAACGCCCGTCGCCATCCAGATCAATCCCAGTGCGGATACCGTGGATAAGCTGCAAATAATCCACCACTGTTTGGCGAGCGCAATCCCGCAATCCAACAGGCGAACCAGGAGATGTCACAAAGCATCCCTCCCCATCGTCAATCTTGCCATTGCCATCCACATCAAGGCCTCGCCCAGGTGCCGGGAATTCCACTACTGAACCATCGTTGCGCGCAATCCGAAAGCTACTCCTTGGACCATTTCCATGTCCTACTGCATTCATAGCAATCACTGCGAATCCCAAATTATTTGCAGCTGCCATTACTGATGGCATGCCGAAGCGGCTATCCGTAATACCATGGCCGGCCAACAATACGGGATAGCCTCTGGGTGGGGCTGAACCTTTGGGAAGCCAAACATGGAAAAATATCTCCTCCGTTTGTGCAACCACCGGCGCAGTCAAAGTGGGGATTATCGGAATGGATAGAGTTGGCCCAAGAAACCTGGGGGATCGAAAGGAGCCAAAGGCAACCCTGGCAACACCGAACTGAGCGATTAGCGCTGCGGTCACCGGCAACGTAGTATCCGTAAACTGATTGTCCCCTGCAAGTGCAACGTGCTGGCGAAATGTTGCGCCTTGCACGTTGTCAAATGCAACAATATTGTTCGCTCCTGTTCGGGTAAAGTTCACGGGAGTCTGATTCACCACCCCAAGGACTTCTTCGTACCACGCCGATGCAGAAAGTGAAGTGTAGATGCTTGCCCCAACAACCTTTCTGTTTCCCAAGCTGGACCGCACCCGAGTCAAAGCATCGGAAAGCTGCTGGCAATAAATTCCCCCAAGCTGCTTTGCCAAGCACAAAGTGAAACCCTCTTCGGCCTCCACCGGATCGCCAGCTAAATCGCGCACCGCATCGGTAACCACAATCAAGTAGCGTCTCGAACTTTCCAGCATGTCGTCCGGCTTCGCGTATGCGGTGTTCGTAGCAGGATCGTAAATCGGCTGATTAATCGACGTTACTAAACCGACTGGGCCTAAGCTAGATCTACCGGAAAGCACCGGATCCAGCCAGACATAGGACACACCTTCGCCGAGGGTATTTGGATTGATCTTTCCACTGAACTTCACACTAAGCCGGGCATTGGGATTGAATCCATCCAACTGATTGATGGATGCAATTTCCGCACAATCACTGGATGCCCCATTACAATTGGGCAAAGGAAGATTGATGCGCCGGCCAGTGCGCTGACGGCTGTCTTCAACGGTCAAAAAGTCTGAAGGAAAGGGGCCAATTTCGGGGCGGGTCGGGTCAAATTCAACACGCACTCCACTAGCAAATCCCAATGGAAAAAAGCACAATGCAATGGCAAGTTGTTTCATCGGTTGTATTTGCATTATACGAAGGAATCACTCGCTTCAGATTCATGCATGAAAACTTTCTTGGGATGGCCGGGGTAGTCGCGGTATCCTGAAGTCCTAGTGGAAGTCGAAACACACTACGCTACGTTTGATGCCCTCAGCCTTGATTGCGGCGTAACGCTTTCGCCGGTGGATTGCGCATATGAGACCTATGGCGAACTGAATCAGAATCGGACGAACGCCATTCTTGTGACCCACGCCTTTTCTGGCGACGCACATGCCGCTGGCGAAGAAAAAGGCAGTGGGCAAAAGGGCTGGTGGGACAACATGATTGGCCCTGGCCGAGCCTTTGATACCAACAAGTATTTTGTGATTTGCGCAAATGTGCTGGGCGGCTGCAAAGGTACAACCGGCCCCTCCTCAATTGATCCTGCAACTTTCAAGCCATATGGAATGGGCTTTCCGGTTATCACCATCGCGGATATGGTTCGCTTGCAAAGAAAGCTAACAGAGTTTCTAGGTATCCCAAAACTCCTTGCCGTGGCCGGTGGATCTATGGGCGGGATGCAAGCGCTGCAGTGGGCCGTGCAGTATCCGGAAGCAGTAGCGGCCTCCATCCCTATCGCTTCCACTGCTCGTCATAGCGCCCAGCAAATCGCCTTCAACGAAGTGGGGCGTCAGGCGGTGATGGCCGATCCCGATTGGAATGGTGGCGACTACTACATCGGCTGCCCCCCTGCCCGCGGGTTGGCAGTTGCCCGCATGGTTGGGCACATCACATACATGAGTGATGAATCCATGCGCCAGAAGTTTGGCCGCCGCACACGTGAGAACGACGATATTTTTGAGGTGGAAAGTTACCTGCGATATCGCGGCAGTCAGTTTGTTGACCGTTTCGACGCTAACTCGTATTTGTACATCACCAAGGCCATGGACCTGTTTGACCTTACCCGCAACGGTCAACAAACTTTAACCGCAGCACTCGAATCGGCCAGCACCAGGTTCCTTGTTATCAGCTTCACTTCCGATTGGCTCTATCCCAGCTATCAATCGCAGGAAATTGTCAACGCCCTGCGCCGGCGCAATCATGATGTCGCTTATTGTGAACTTGAATCGCACTATGGGCACGACGCATTTTTGGTTGAAGTAACCGAACAAACGGAATTGGTTCGTGGCTTCCTGGCGAAGACCTTCAAGGAGATGAATCGCTAATGGCGCAACTCGCGGTTCATAACGATATCATCAGCAAGATCATAGAACCAGGATCAAAAGTTCTCGATCTGGGCTGCGGCGACGCCGACTTGTTAGCATGGCTTGCAGAAAATAAAAACGTGGATGCCCGCGGAGTGGAACTCGACGCCCAAAAGGTGCAGAGAGCAATTGCCCGCGGCGTGTCTGCCTACCAGGGCGATCTGGAACAGTGCCTTTACGATTACCCCAACAACGCGTTTGACTACGTAATCCTCAGCCAGACTCTGCTTGAAGTTCGTCAGCCCTTGAAAGTCTTAAAGGAAATGCTGCGCGTAGGCAAACGGATCATCGTGGCTTTCCCCAACTTTGGCCATTGGTCGGTACGCGGTGCTCATTTATTCACCGGTCGCGCCCCAAAAAATACACTGTTTCCGCACGATTGGTACGATTCGCCAAACATCCATTTTCTAACCGTGCACGATTTTGAAATGCTTGTCGCCAAACAAGGCTGGACCGTTGAACGGAATATTTATTTGGCAGGCTCAGAACCCGTGAAAATGTTCCCTAACTTTTTCGCTGAAACCGCAGTGTTTCAGATCCGGCAATAATCCACAGTGAACCATCTGGAAGTAGGACGCGCCAAATTTCCTTGAGGACCATCGCTGGGCAAATAGCGGTCTCCACAATCACGTGATGGAAGCTAGCGTCACCCCATGGAATTTCTTCGGGAGTTCCCGGGTGAATCATGGCGTTCAGAACGTCCCGGCAACTTTCTCGAGTAGCAAACACTGCTTCATCCGTTTGCCCCATGGCCACCAAAGCACCATCGGGCACCTGCGAGGCAAACCATTTAAGGCGCTCCTCACCAGGAATTGTAAGCAGCAGGATTCGGTCTGCCGGATCGAACTTCATTTAATCGTTTGCCGAGGCCGAGCTAACCACTGGGGTTGAAGCCCCAACGTTTACCAATCCCGTATGACCGGCCAGTACTGCTGCAGCATCAGCCGCAGTGAATTCTTCCACCTTGGAACTAATGTTCATAGAGCAGAACTTCGGTCCGCACATACTGCAGAAGTGAGCATCTTTGAAACCATCTTCCGGCAGCGTTTCGTCGTGCATTGCCTGCGCAGTTTCCGGATCAAGCGATAATTCAAATTGCTTGCGCCAGTCGAACTTGTAGCGGGCCCGGCTAAGCTCATCGTCACGATCACGGGCACCTGGACGGTGGCGCGCAATATCGGCAGCATGGGCAGCAATCCGGTAAGCAATCAGTCCTTGCTTCACGTCCTCTTTATTGGGTAAGCCAAGGTGTTCTTTAGGCGTCACATAGCAAAGCATGGAAGCACCATACCAACCAATCATAGCGGCGCCAATTGCGCTGGTAATATGATCGTACCCTGGGGCGAAATCTGTCACCAATGGTCCAAGAGTGTAGAAAGGAGCCTCAAAACAAAGTTCCTTTTCCTTCTCCACTTGCATTTGAATCTGATCCATTGGAACGTGGCCCGGACCTTCAATCATTACTTGGACATCATACTTCCAGGAACGGCGGGTGAGTTCCCCAAGCGTCTTCAGCTCGGCGAACTGCGCTTCGTCACTGGCATCGGCCAAGCTCCCAGGTCGCAACCCATCGCCCAACGAAAAGCTGACGTCGTACTTTTGAAAGATCTTGCAGATCTCATCGAAACACTCATACAGAAAATTTTGCTTATGGTTCTTCACCATCCACTCAGCAAGAATCGACCCACCGCGGCTGACAATCCCTGTGATGCGCTTGGTGGTTAAGGGAATGTACTGAATCAGAACACCGGCATGGATCGTCATGTAGTCCACACCCTGGGCTGCCTGCTCTTCAATCACTTCAAGCATCACGTTTTTGTTCAGATCTTCAACGCGGCGAACACGCGATAGCGCTTCATAAATCGGCACAGTGCCAATGGGAACCGGCGAGTTGGCAATAATAGCTTTGCGGATTTCGGCTATGTCTCCACCGGTCGATAGATCCATCACAGTGTCGGCACCATACTTCACCGAATAACGCAGCTTCTCCAATTCGCCTTCAATGTTTGAAGTGGTGGAAGAATTTCCAATGTTGGAATTAATCTTGCACCGGGACGCCACACCAATCGCCATTGGCTCCAGATTCGTGTGGTTAATATTGGCTGGAATGATCATCCGGCCACGGGCCACTTCAGCCCGGATAGTTTCAACAGGCAATTGCTCGCGCTTTGCTACGAACTCCATTTCACCAGTGATCATCCCTTGCCGGGCATAGTAAAGCTGGGTTTTTATGGGGTCGTTCTTACGCAGAGCAGTCCATTCGTTACGCATGAATCCTATTATCCCATGAGAGCTGGAAATGCTCTAGCAGCTTTGTTTCTAGACCGGAACATCCACACCAATACGTTTACAATCGGTGTGCACCATTTCCGATACAATCTGCTCGAAACTAGCTTCTGGAATCCAACCAAGATTCTTACGAGCCTTTTCCGCCAGTCCAACTAACGGCATCTTTTCACTTGGCCGGTAGAAATCAGGATCGACAATTACATACTGCTCCCAATTTAAGCCAACACTACGAAATGCCATTTCAACAAACTCACGCACAGAGTGAAGTTTGCCGGTTGCAATCACGTAATCCTCTGGCTCGGCTTGTTGCAACATCAGCCACATAGCGCGAACATACTCTTTGGCGTAACCCCAATCGCGACGAGCCTCAAGGTTACCAAGACGCAATTCTGTCGCCTGTCCCGCAAGAATTCGCGCCACACCATTTGTGATTTTGCGGGTAACGAATTCCCTGCCCCGCCGCGGAGATTCATGATTAAATAAAATCCCGCTCG
>JAYUSZ010000125.1:0-72925 GCA_043755435.1 Bryobacterales bacterium
GGGGTTTCTGAATGCCCTGTCAGTTTTATAACTGCGGACAGTTGTGATTGGCTGGAGCAATTTCATCTTTGGCGAATGGCGTCAAAACAAAGCTTGTTGGACTTACCGGCAAAGACTGCGGAAGCAATCGCGTTACTAGAAAACGAGTGGAGAGAGGAGATCAATGAAACGGCCAAATCAACTAACAGAGCTTGTTGACAACCTGATTGCCACCAGTACCAACTTTGGTGAGGCTGGCAATACGAGAAGCGCTGATTTTCTAACTGAAGCGTTCGCGCGGATTGCGGGATCCTCAGGGTCCTCAGATACAGGTTTGACTAATAGCTCGGGAGTATTGAGTGGAGCTTCCTTAGACCAACTTTTAGGTCAACTGATCCAAGTTGCGTCCGTCGGAAAGGAGCAAAGTGAATCACTGCGCAGGAATACAACAGTAATCGAAGGGAATGCAGGAAAAGGAAACGTAGAAAATTCGAGTCTAGATGCACTCAAGGGCTTGGCTTCGGTTTTCACTGGTGGGATACTTCCCTTGGTCTCAGGAATATTCAAAGCCTTTTCGGGTGGCACCGATGCTGGACAGATCCAGCCTTTGCTGAAATTTGCATCGCCTGCTGCAGTTCAAGCTGAGGCTGGTTTAACGACATCGGGCAATCTTGCTTTGATTGATCGGAATGAGAGAGGGGACCTCCGCACCGTTGGCGGAGGAACGCAAATTACTGTTCAGGTGCAGGCACTGGATTCCCGATCCTTTATTGACAGAAGCGACGATATCGCAAGAGCGGTGCGAGATGCGATGTTGCATTCCAGTTCTCTGAACGACGTAGTGCAGGACCTTTAACCGGAGCCATGCAATGAGCACATTTCCCAGACTAAAGACCCAAGCGGTTGCGCAATATCCTGCAATTCGAACTGTTGTTTTTTCAACCTCCGTGATCCCATTTATGGATGGACAAGAGCAGCGCTTCCGCGATTTTGCAGCACCTCTGCTGGCTTGGACAATCGACTTGTCACAGTTGGACGACGAAGAAGTATCGAATCTTGAAGCGTTTTTTATTGAGCAGAGCGGCACTTTCAGTGCGTTTGATTTCGTGGATCCTTGGAATGAAACAGTCTATTCGGGTTGCACGCTTGATAACCCGGAGCTGCTGCTGCAATACCAAGGGAATCAGGCAGGTGCCGTTCAACTAATAGTGCGGCAAAACCGGAGTTAAAAAAATGACTTACTATCCTCAACTATCCAGTGGAAATCTGGCACAATATCCGCTAACTAAGCGACTAAGTCGGAGAGTCATTGTAAATCGATTGGCCGACGGATCTCGGATTGCACAGTTGGGAGTAAATCCCCTCTCCAGTAGTTGGGAACTTACCTATTCTGAGTTATCAGACGCTGAGCGAGCACTAATTTGCCAATTCCATAGTTCCATGGAAGGCCGACTTCGTACATTTGCATTTCTTGATCCAACTGGAAATCTTCTAAAGTGGTCGGAGAAACTCAACAACGCTGTGTGGGCTCGGGATCCTGGATTGGGAATTGTTGAGAACATTACGTCACCCAACGGGTCGAGCAGAGCAAGTCGATTGACGAACTCGTCGGCTATCGCCCAGCAGTGCAGACAAACAGCCGCAGTTCCAGGCGCATTCACTTATTGCTTTAGTCTTCAAGCGAGAGCGGACGTGGTAACACCGTTAACACTAAGTATGGCGAGCGGTAGCGCTTCAACGTCGAGTGAAGCTGAAGTTGGAACCATCTGGCGCCGGTATGTGATATCCGGTAGTTTGCAAGTCACTTCCGAAAACCTAACTTTCGGGTTGACGGTGCCTGCAAATTCAAACGTTGAGATATATGGACTACAAGCGACAGCGCAACCTGGACCAGGCGAATACATTAAGACTCTTGGATCCAGCGCAGTCCACAATAGTGTCCGTTTTGTGGACGACGCACTTTCTTTCAAAGCCTCTGCTCTGGACAACAACTCAATGACAATACGCCTAGTAACGATTCACGTCACGACCACAGGATAACAACCTATGCCATCCATATCAGATCAAAAGGAATCGCAGATCCATGAGACGCCGGTCCTACTCTTCGATTGTCAATTCGCGGACGGGCATCAGGAGGCTTGGAGCACTCATAGGATTACAGTCAGCGGCACTAACTACCGTGCTGCGGTATTGGCTCATAACGCCTTTGACCTTCGGTCTCTATCGGAGGATGCGATTGACGCGTCGGCTCGATTGAATCTTACATTAGCAAACGCAGACTCCTATTATTCGCAGCTCGAATCCATTCGAGGAACTAAAGGTGCCCGACTTACAGTTCGGTTCCTCTTCTACGATCTGGTTGCCGATGCACCCGCATCGGAGGTGTCCACATTGTTCCGAGGCATTGCAAACGCGCCTGAATCAATCACCGAATCCCAGTTCAGAGTTTCATTCAACAACAGATTGAGTTTGCAGCGAACTCTGCTGCCAAACGTAAGGATGCAGAAGCGTTGCCCATGGACATTTCCTTCGAATCAGAGTCAGCGAATTGAAGCACTAAGTGGAGGGCCACGAGGGCAGTTTTCAGCTTTTTTCCGCTGTGGATACTCAGCAAGTGAATCGGGCGGCTCAGGGTCTTTGGATGCAGGCTCTGCTGGCCCGTTCACATCTTGCGATTACACCCGTAGTTCCTGCGAGCAACGGGGAATGTTCTCGAAAGACTCATCCAATTCGATAACACGAAGATTTGGCGGAGTGGAGTTTGTGCCGTCTAGTGTTCTTGTTCGAGGATTCGGGGAGCGACAACAAACATTGGGATCGGTGCTGGAGAACGAGGCAAAGTTTAACGATTTCGTACCTCTCATCTACGGAACGGCCTGGTATCAGCCACCCGTTGTTCTAGCCCGCAATGACGGGAACCTTACCAGAATGGAAGTCCTCCTGGGCATGGGCGAGATGCAGAGTGTTTTGAAAGTTATTGTCAACGGTGTTGAAATACCAGTGGGAAAGCAAGGCTTGAGCATGACGGCAACAGGCTGGTTCAATGTTGTGAGTCTTGGAAACCGAACTGGGAATTTCAACTTGGACTTTTCAGATTCTGCCGGAGTGCCGCTAGGCGACCCTTATGGGAGCATGGCATTTCTTTCGGTTGTTGTTCCAAACCGCATTTCGGATGGAAGATCCCTTCCCAGTATGAGAGTACTGGTTGAAGGAATGAAGCTGGATACTTTCTTGGAAGATGGTTCGTTTGTAGCCACCAACTTTACCAACAATCCTGCGTGGATTCTGTTGGATCTGCTGCGGAGATCCGGTTGGGAATTAGAAGAGCTGGATATTGCTTCCTTCTTTGGCTCGGCAGTTTGGTGTGATCAGCCGGTGAACACGAAAGATCTAAATGGAAACCTGGTTAGCATTCCTCGTCGCCAGTGCAATCTTGTGGTGAGGAAGAGGCGAAGCGCTGCTGAATTGATTCGCGGGATCCGGAATTGTGCAGGTTTGTTTTTGACTTTCGCAACTGACGGCAAGTTGAGTCTGAAAAAAGAAACGACTCTAGCGGAACAACAACCGGCCAAACCTGTGGGAAGTAACTCAACCGAGGAGTTATTCGGGGGCTGGCCTTCTTACGAATTTGGTGATGGGACAAATGGCTTTTCTGGAATCATCAGCAAGGACTCCGGTGAGCCGACCATTAGCCTGTCTAGCCGAAGCACTGCGGACACTCCAAATAGATTCAGCGTGGAGTTTCAGGATGCTTTCAACGAGTACCAGCAAGACAGCCTATCCCTTGTGGATATTGATGATGTGCGCCGGGCTGGTCAGGAAACAAGCGCCAGCCTTCCTGCACTAGGTCTTCCAAATTTCGAGCAAGCTGCAAGACTTGCTACGTTACAACTGCGGAAGTCAGTCCGCGGAAACAAATTCGTTGACTTCGAAACGTCCGTCAAAGGCTTTTATCTGAGACCTGGGGATGTCATTACCATCACCTATCTTCGGGAAGGATTTGATCGAGCGCCGTTTAGGATTGTTAGTGTTGCTCCCGGGTTGAATTATCGAACAATTCGTATCACCGCAAGAATCCATGATGATGCCTGGTACCTAGAATCGGCAGGGGATGGCTCGGGTTCGATCGGCAGGCAACCATCTTACGAGCTTGGATTACCGCGACCATTGGTAGGTACTGTTTTGAATCCAAATGGAGACAGTGATTTTGGAATAGTTGAACGTTCCTCAATCACGACAGACGGGGGTGGGGCTACGAGTCTTGAAGTCTCTTTTGCTGAGCCGCGGAGAGTAGCTGCAACTTCTGCAGGGATACCTATGCTGGCTCTTGCTCCCTCGCTTGATTCTGCAGGCGGGACAATCAAGGGTGACCAAGTTCTCTACTATGCACTAACGGCTGTTGATGCGGGAGAAAGTGAATCCAGTTTATCCTTCATAGTTCGCGCGGAAATTCCTCCAGGCACGGATACAAACAAAGTTACGCTGACAGGCATCAGCTTGAATTCGAAAACGAACTCATTTCATGTCTACAGGGGTGCGACTCCGCAAACTTTGTTACGAATTGCCACTTCCCTGCCCCCTGCGGCTTCGTTTTCAGACAACGGAGCGACTGCACTGTTAGTCAGTCCGCCTGACGAGAATTTTAGTTCCGCTCACTTTTATTGGCGTTTAGAACTTGAACCGGAACACACCACTACCTTGTTTGGAGCAAGCATCATTGGAAATGATACAGCCTTTTGGGTGGTCAATGCGTTTCAAACCAAGCTGGTACGTATAACCACGGGTAAGGGTGCAAGGCAGGAGAGGCTAATCGCGTCCAACACTCCCACAACAATTACGATCGCCGGAACTTGGAGCATTCAGCCTGATGCCACTAGCATTTTTGTAGTCGCAGAACCCAGTTGGGTTGCTGGGGCCACGACGGCTACAAGTCCAGCGTTGTTTGAGGTTCCCAATCGGCAAGGAACGACCATACAAGTATCGGGGCGTGCGGCAAACGTCAATGGCAGAGAAAGCGCCTATGAACTGTCCCCAATAACCAGGTGGCAGTTGGGGGGAGCATCCGGATCGGCGTTAGACAGTGCTGAGCCTCCGGAACCCGACTTCGGATTGACAACAAATGGAGCCGGACAGGTGTTTCTAAGTGCGGTTGCGTTTACAACACTAGTGAATACCCACTCGATCCAATCTGGAACTTTGACAACTTACTATTGGAACGAGTTGGAGAACGGGACCGAGTTAGTATTGGCCGAAGAGTTGATAGCCTCTGCAACACTTCTTACGATGATCCAGGCAAACTCATTAAGCGTCGGCCTTGTTGTGCAGGTAGGTGACGAGTTACTACTAATTGAAGAACAACTGGTGGGCGGGTTTCAGTATCGAGTAAGTCGTGGGCAGTTTGGCTCAACGCCCTCAATGCATTCGTTACCTGCATTTGTCTATCCTTTACAAAAAAAGGTTTACATAGTTCCGTTTGCAAGAAACTTTTTCGGGAGTCCGGGAAGTGGAAGCTTTGCCTATTCCTTAGATCTACCGAACAGCCGGATTTCGGCAGCGTCGCTTTTCGTAACCAACTCTGTGGGCAATTCACCCCTAGGCGTTCAGAGCTACACTGGCAACACAGATTTCGGACTTAGAACGTTGTCTGGAGGACAGATCACACTTCAAGTGGATGGGTTTCTGTCCATTGAGAATGACGCAGTTCCTCCGATTCGGATTGAATCGAAGTCGTCCATTCGAGATATTTACGCCATGGTGAATGACGCGGCAACGGGCGCACCAATAGTTACTCGAGTTCGTCAAGACGCAATGACACTAGCTACTCTGACGATCCCAGTAGGAGAAACCATTTCAAATATTGTCAATGGATTTGGCAAGCCTCCGTTGGATCCAATGAAACGCCTGTCTTTGGACATCGTTTCGGTAGGCAGCATGGTAGACACAACACCGGGTGCCGACCTAACAGTGACGGTAAGGTTCTAAGTAATGCAAGAACAAATATCTAAATTACAGCCTGACAGGGATCTTCAAGTCTATTTCTTGAGACCTTCTGCGGTTGCATCCTTAAGCCAATGTAATGCTAGCGGATTTCTGTTGTCGGGTACTTGGCGTCAGCAATTTGATTGGGCAGTAGTTGAATGGAATCGGGATAATGTTTACGAGCATCCTCTTTTTCGCAATCTTCCTGACGGAGATCTCAGTGGCTTGACTTTGGAGTATGAAGAGGAGCGAACCAATTGCATTCCTCTTGATTCCGATCTTTTCCCTACTGTGGATTGGCCGTCTTTGAGAATTTGGGCGGATACCCCCTTAGGGGAGAGGATTTTCTATGTTTCAATCCTCAACAATATCCCACTGCGAAACCACGCGACGCCAATAGCTGGAAGTTACAATTGTCCAACCGCCCAGTTTGAATTAACTGGGGTTCCAGTTGTTGGCCAATATGTAGGCTTGGGCTGGCTGGAAGAACACCAAACGCATCAGGTAATTGCAACTGACACTTTGGAGACCATAGCAACCGCGATCGCCGGTTATGTCAACGTTTTTTCCGCTCAAATGAAAGCAACAAGCATCGGAGCCACCATCAACCTGACCTATCACGGAGTTGGAAGCACTGTGGCCAATAGCAAGGTTGGCACCAATGGTAACCGTTTGGGTGCCTATGGACACTCCTCAAACAGCAGTCTGAGTTGGTCCCCTTCCAGCGTTCTATTTGCTGGCGGAACTTCACCGACGCGCTGGCGCGTGTCCATTGATTTTTCCAATTTGCTTGATGTTGATGGAACCTCGGTTCCGACGAACAAGATACGAAAAATGCGCTGGACTTACTCGGCGGCAATGCAATCCGGAGCATTCAATCGATCCGTATTTGAAGTAAGAGTCTCTAACTGGACCGTCACCGGCCAGAATAAGTTTCATAAAGTTGCGGGCCCTGGAAGCAGAAGAATTGAAGACGATTCAAAAGAGGTTGCCTACACGGGACAATGGAATTCTGGGCGGGGCAACTTTTCTGGCGGAACGATTGCAACAAACACAACTCCTGGAAGCACGGCTTCCATTCCATATACCTGCCCATTTGCGCATCAACTTTGGCTGGGCACACGATATGTTCCAATTGGTGCAACTGTTACAGCTAGAGTGGATGGTACGGTCGTTAAGACTAGCAATTTGACAATCACTGGAGAGGACGCTTTGTGCCGAATTTTCCTCGGCACATTCCAGGCTGGACAGCACAATGTTTCCTTCACTCATAGTGGGCTTGCAGGTCAGTATTTCTATTTCGACTTTCTTGAAATAGCGTTGCCTGTTAGTTTTGTCACGCACATTCCTCCGATAGAAGACATTACTTTGGCAACAGATTGGGACACCGATCATTCCCTGGCGTTGCCGGCGGAACGAACTGCTTGGATAATGTCGTCGTTAGGATTCCGAGGCCGAGTGAACCACTATGCGGGTGCTCTTGTTTTCTACGAAATGGAGAGGTTCGGCCAAATATATGCTTCCACAAATGTATCTTTTTCTGGAACGGTAACACCAAGTAGTGTTACAACGCTTAAGATTGGGCCGGCGTTGGATACGAGGCTAGATCATCTTCATCTGTTTGGCGATACGCCCGAGACTGTATGCAAAGCCTTCGAATTACGCTTGAACAATGGGTTTACTGGAGTAAGGGCGTTCGCAACAGGGGCAACTCTAACGGTCTTCGCAAGAGCTATGGGAGAGGAAGGAAATCTATTACAGATCTCCATAGAAACAACAGACCCGAGCCTTACCGTGGCGTCCGCAAGTGAGTTACAGAATGGGTTCAATGGATACTGGCGTACGGATTTGGCTGCTTCGTTCAAACTAAATCGAGCGGCTCGGGATTGGACGACTGGATTTGCACAAGCGCTAAAGGGTTATGGCCTAGACTTGACGGTTGCATTCAGCACGGAGCTTGGGGATGGGGATCCGACCGTTGCCGCGGGGATCGCCCAAAGATATCCCGATGGGTATCCTGTGTCTTTGAATACGCCAGCATTGCAGACAAATTTCTCGCCCACAAGCTTGGCTTATTGGCAGGCTGTACATTTAGAAATGGCGGAGATTCTAACAACTGTCGGTACGGTTCCATATCTACAACTGGGAGAAGTCCAATGGTGGTATTTCGCCAAGAAAGATGTCGGAATGCCTTTTTATGATGCTTATACAACAACGACGTTTCAGCAGGAATTTGGAGTCGCCATGCGGACCATTCCACTAAGAGAGTCCGACCCAACACTGTTCCCCGAAGAAGTGCTGCATCTCCAAAAACTGTTGGGTGTGTTCACGCGGCAGTTGATGGCGCATGTACGTGAGACCTACCCAGCGTGTAAGTTTGAAGTTTTGTATCCACCGGATGTGAACGATTCTGACCTCAACACGATTGTCAATTATCCGGTCGAGGAGTGGGTTCCTGCTAAACTCGACAATCTAAAAACTGAAAGTTTCACCTACACATTTGAGCGAAATCTAAACAAGTGCAGGTACTCAATTGAATATGGGACAGCGAAGGGGTTTCCTGCGAGTAAGCGAAGTTTCTTAGTAGGAGTGGGGGATTCAACAACCACTTGGTTAAAGGAAGTTGAAATTGCCAAGGCTGAAATGGTGGAATCAGTCGTTTTATTTGCGATGGATCAATTTTGTTTAATTGGATACCCTTTCCCTATTTTTCCTGGCCGAAAAAGTAGCCAGCAATCTTAGGCAAACCGATTCGCTTACAATCCTGTATGATATCCGTGGATATGTGGTTCGCAGCTTACTTAATTTATTTCCCCGCCGATCCCGTTTCGCCGAGCGGAATGGTTCGAATACGGCAAGACTTGGTTCTTTTGGAATCGCGAGAACCGGAGGCTGCTTTCGAGAAAGCGCAGCAAATTGGCAACAGGAAAATTTATCACGAAGGGGAGCCTTTTTTGGATTTTCAAGGTCTCACTGACTTGATTCCGTTGCGTGCTGGAATCCACGATGGAGCGGTGATAGACACATCTTCTGATTCAATTGGCACGGAGGAGATCCGCTTATTTCTGGCCGCCAAAGAAGATTTGACAGTCCGAGTTCAAGAGGAAGAAGTCGAGTCGGACGGAGGAAATCACTGGTACCTGGCTCAACTCGTTTTTTCAAGTCTTCCTCAGTGGGAGTTGGAAGCCGACCGACAGCAGGTGATGAAAGAGTTAGTGCTGGTGAAGGCCAATGAATCCGATGGAGCTTTTTACCGGGCGGTAGTTTTCGGAAAAGACAGGAGCATTCGACTTCAACCTGCAGAACCGGGTGGAAAGTGGCACTTTCGGGGGCTGAATGATTTGTCTATTGTCGAAGATCCAATCTCAGATGGGATGGTTCTACTCTCAGAACGATTCCAGGTCCCTTTGGGTCATCAAACGAATTTGGTAAGAACCAAAGAAGAAATGAAAGCGCTTATGATTCACTAGTCTTTCGTGTTCATCGTTTCCAGTTCGCGCCAAATATTTTCGTCGTGAGTACGCCAATCATCACTCATCCGTCCAGTGAAGTGGATTTCAAAAACTTTCAAAGTGCCGTGACCAAAAGGACAAATCCATTCGACTTGAGGAGCACCTAAGCGGAAGATTTTGTCCCAAGCACCGCCACCAACAGGCATTCGAAGTTTTCGCAAACAAGTTCTGCAGCGGTACCTTTGATCCTGAATAATCAAAGCAGCCACGCCAACCGCTGCCAGAGATAACAACATGAGCGCAAAAGTCCAAGGCAAATCTTGGGCGAATCGGGCGAGACGAAAATCTTTAAATGCAGTTGGCTCCGGCAACCACTGGTTCAGACCCAGCCAAATACCGTAAAAAGCTAGCGAAGCGGCCAACAGTTTGGAGAACAAAAATCCCCAATATCTCATGACTATTTAGACTCCATCGTTACCCTAAAAGTTGCCAACTCTTGCAAATAAGTACGCATCAATTCCGTGTTAGGTTCCGTACCAAGAACCAAACATTGGCCGGACGTTCCGCTAAGCGCCGCATAAAATAGGGGTACCAAGCTTCTCCGTAAGGAACGTAGAGACGCAAACGAAAACCTTCGTTCACAAGCTTTTTTTGCAGATCGCGCCGAACCCCGAAGAGCATTTCAAACTCAAAACTCTTTTGGGAAACACCCAATTCCTTGCCAAAGAGAACAGTCTGATCAATGATTGCAGGGTCATGGGTCGCAATAGCGGCATCCGTTCCATCTTTAAGTAGCAGCTTCATTATCCGAATATAGGCTTCATCCACTTTCTGCTTTTCAATGATCGCGAATTCCGGTAATTCGTTGTAGGCACCTTTACAGAGACGAACCGGAACTCCCAGGGAATTCAGGCGAAGGATATCTTCTTCGCTTCTATGGAGATAGGCTTGAATTACAGCCCGTACACTGCCATGTTTCCTGTGCATGGATTCAACAATCCGTAACGTTCGCTCAGTGTAAGCCGTTGATTCCATATCGATTTCCACTCTTGTACCACTCTGCTTCGCTTGTACAATAAGTGGTTCAATGTTCGCGATGCACTCGTCATTAGATAGATCGAGCCCAAACTGAGTTAACTTTATAGCGATGCTTCCACCGATCCTCAACTCCTGCAACCTGGTCAGTGCAATCATGGCTGATGCACCAGCGGATTTTGCTTCGTCTTGCGTGGAGACATTTTCTCCAAGATGGTCCAACGCAGTTTGCACGCCCTGTTTTGCCAGGTCGCTTGCAACTGCTAGGCCGGCATCCAATGTCAGCCCTGCAATGAATCGCGCAGTGAGCCGGTTTGCGACCGGCGAAGACTCCATCCAACTCCTAATAAGTTGGTTCTTCGATAACCAGAGAAAGCCATTTCGAAGCATCCTTCCCCCTTAGACATCCAAACCAACAGCTCTCATCAATTCCAAGGCGTTAGATTTTGCAACCACACCTGGTCGCATTTGATAGTCGAACTGCAAAACACCATTTTGGAGGTGATCTTCAAAATGACGATTCCTGATTCTGGAATCGTCCATCTGAGTGAGAGACAAGTCATGGGTAGTCACCAAGCCGATGGCACCATTGTCTAAAAGACCGACCAAAATTCCCGCTGCCCCTATCCGTCGGTCGTGAGAATTGGTACCTGCCAACAATTCATCCAAGAGGAAAAACACTGGCAACTCACCCTTGGTCAACTCAACGATCTGCTTCAATCGAAGAATCTCGGTATAGAAACGAGAACGTCCTTCGGCTAGAGAATCCAGCGTTTGAATCGATGCACCCACTTGAAGCGGCGTTATATTAAACCGCTTAGCTCTGACCGGAGCTCCGGCGAAAGCCAGCACTGAATTGATGCCGGTGGTTCGCAAGAAGGTGCTCTTTCCAGACATGTTGGAGCCGCTAATTATGATGAAAGGCTCTGCTTGCGAAAACGTGACGTCGTTTCGCACCATGGTTTTGGCAGGCAGCAAAGGGTGCCCTAGACCTTCGGCTTCAAAGCAAACAGTTGCATTTCCCTCGATGATTTCAGGAAATGGATCATCGGGATGTTCGAAGCAATAGGCGGCTAAGGAAAGAGCTGCTTCCAATTCGCCGACTGCGTCCAACCACTTTGGAACCAAATATCCGTGGGTGCGACGCCAGGCTTCAACGCCGAAGGAAAAATGAATGGCAAGCAGCAATAAAATATTCAGCGGCTGGACAGCCGGGCTCCGCAAGGAATCGATGCATTGCGCCAGTCTCGCTAGTTTTGCGACCACAGCCGAAGGTGGTTCGCCGTCTGATTCCAGAGATAGTTTGAGATTCAAGAGATAGCTTGCAGCAAATGATTCCTTTTCAATTCTGGCCAATACTGCAGACAGAAGTTGAAGATCTCCCGCAGCGCCTTGCGCCGATACAAGAATTGCTTGAATGTGCTGCCGTAAGAGAAATCCAAGAAAAAAGGTGAGTCCAAGAGAAGCGCCCAGCCACCAGATTTGTCCAGATAGAAACCAGTAAGCAACACCACTTACGTTCAGAAGAGCAAGAAGCACAGCAAGCAATTGTTGCCAACCGCCCCGAAGCACAACGGGATCTTTGCTCCAGCGTTTCAAGCGGTCGGGATGAACTCCGCTTCGTGCCTCTTCGCCCAGAACTGCAAGGTCTTCACGCAGGTCCAATCGCGAAGAGAGTTCCAAAATGGCTTGCTGGCGAGCAACTATGGTTGTTGGGTTAGCAGGTCTGCAAAGCCAACTGGCAAGGGTCTCTTCGCCCATTCGGGTTCTAGCAGAATTCATAAGTTGGAACAGGCTGTCTGGTCCAAAGAGATCGAGATCACGAGCATATGGATGATTTGGATCAAGAAATCTTTCTCCGGTTTCGCCCCGACCATGCCAGGTGTCATTCATTCGTGCCAAGGCGCTTTCGTAGTGAGTTCTGATTCGTGCCGCTCGGTTGGAAGCAGTCAATACAAAGCTGTGCCCAATCATTAACCCAATGAACAAAACAACAGGAATAATCAAGTTGTAAATTGTGGCAAGTGACTGAAAACATGCATACCCAAGGGCAGCCGCCAGCACAGCTACCGCGAGGCGAAGATTTCCAAAATAGATGTGCTTTTTCTCGCAAACAGCAATGTCTGCTTTAGCTTTGGCAAGACGTTTTTCATATTCAGAACGGGGATCAATTCTTGTATTCAATCTACTTTCATTATCTCTTGGAAACCCGTTTTCACTTTTCCGCGTCTTTGTCCTGGGAATGAAGACTGTACAATAGTCTAAGTTTGTCGTTTTGTGATGAACCTTCATTTTTTGATATGTGACTGCCGGTTGGCGCTGGCCAGTGAAATTAAGGTAAGGGAGAAACGAAATGGATTTAATGGGTCAATTGGGAGATTTGCTCCAACAATACTCAGGAGCACAAGGCAACGCTGCACCGGCTGAAGTGGATCGCCACTTTGAACAGGTGTCACAAGCTGCGCCGGCCAGTTCCATGGCTGAGGGATTATTGGCTGCGTTTATGGATTCGCAGCATACACCATCGTTTGGAAATCAAGCCGCACAATTGTTTGGTGCCTCTGGCGGTGAACAGAAATCGCAGGTTATGAATATGTTGTTAGCTGTTGCAGGTCCAATGATAATGCAGAAAATGGCAGGCGGACAGGGCGGCGGCGGAATGGAATCGGCGCTATCTGGCTTGCTTGGCGGTGGTGGTGGTGGCGGTTCAGCTTTGGCTGGAATGTTGGGCGGCGGCGGCGGCGGAATGGCTGGATTGCTTGGTGGACTTCTTGGTGGAGGCGGCGCTTCCATGCTTGAGGGATTGTTGAGCGGGAATCAGCAAGTAACACCAGAAATGGCAAATCAAATTCCACAGGATGTAGTGGAAAAGCTGGCCCATGAAGCTGCGGAGCACGATCCGTCCATTATGGAAAGACTAAGTTCCGTTTATGCAGAACACCCAACTCTGATCAAAACTCTGGGTGGGGCAGCATTAACCATCGCGATGTCTCGGATGGCGGAAAACGCCAGACGGTCGTAAGTTGATTTAGGAAAAAGCGAACGCGCGAAATTGAGCAGGAGAATTTCGCGCGTTTTTTGGTGTGGGGCAAATCCATGCCCCAGCAAATTCACTTTTTCAGTTGTTTTCCCGTCCAATCCTGGGTAGCATGATGGGGCGATGAGCGAACAGCGATTCACTGATCTCCTTTCCCAGGAATTTCAACGGCGCAGAGAAAGCAACACCAGATATTCCTTGCGCGCATATGCTGCGTTTCTTGAAGTGGACCACTCGACGCTGTCTCAAATGATGAACGGAACTCGCAAAATTCCAGCTTCAGCAATCCGCAAGTGGGCTAAGAAATTAGCGCTTGGCAAGGAAGAAGTTACCGCATATATTGCAGCAGAACATGTTCCCGATGCGCAGACGTCGAAGCGTCATGAGCAACTTCGGCATTGGTCGGCCGAGGCAATGAGCCTTATTTCGGAACCGGTACATTGTGAAATGTTGAAGCTCACCCGATTAACTAATTTTCAACCCAATTGCATTTGGTTAGCGCAACAACTTGGCGTAAGCGTGGACCAAGTAAACATTGCATTGAGCAGGCTATTGCGACTGCGCTTGCTTTCCATAGATGAATGCGGTTCCTGGCGCGAATTAACAGGACTGAAAGAAATCACCAGCAAATCATTTCTTCGCATCGGGCTAGCAAGAGTGCGGGAAATGGCAAAGACTTAGGAGAACAAATAGATGGCGAATCCAGTAATGCAGTTTCAGATTGTGTCGAAGTCCCCAGAAGAAACAGCGGCATTTTATGGCAATCTTTTCGGTTGGACAATTGCCGCCGATAACCCGATGGGATACCGGACAATAAGAACAGGATCGGACGAGGGAATTCAGGGAGGCATTTGGCCCGCGCCACCACAAGCCTCGAATTTCGTGCAGCTTTTCATGGCAGTGGAGGATGTAAGAGCTTCTGTAGCCAAGGCCGAAAGCCTGGGTGCAAAGTTGCTGATTCCGCCCACAATGCTGCCTGAGGGGGACGAAATGGCAGTGCTGCATGACCCACAGGGTATGTCGTTTGCAGTATGGCATCGCGCGAGTGCGAAATAGACGAAGGTAAACAATCGCCAAAATGCGGCAAGACGGAAGAAGATCCGGGTTATGATAGGAAGAATTTAATTACCCAATGTTTTTTTCCAAGCAAACCAAAACTATTGCCGCAATGGCGTTATTGTCAGTCTCGCGAATGAGCGCACAAGCTCCCACACCGGCGGCCCCTCAAGCACCAACTCCTGTGGAACGGGACACGATCAGGAAGCCAACGGTGAGACAATCCACCAGTGGGACTTCCTTAATTGAAAAGACCAATTACATCCGGCGATTTTCCATTGGTGGAACACTTAGCGTAATGGCTTTGGACACTTTGAAGAACAACACTACCAGCCAATTTGTGACCAATTCGATCGACGCCATTTACAATACAACTGCGGTGCTGAAGCGGATTGGCTACGGGGCGACGGTGCAACTTGCGATTACTAACAAGTTAGCGGTCACCGCCGGCTTCCATATGAAGAAGACCGGCTACACCATGAATAGCGACGTCTTTTCAGGGATTGACAATCCGCTTACTATTTCGGACGATCGCAAGCATACCATCACGAACGAAACCACGAACGCCCGCTACTATGATTTGCCTGTAACCGGCCGCTTCTATTTCAAAGGCAGGCAGGATAGGGGCCCGCATTGGTTTGTGGAAGGTGGCGGAGTAATTCGAAAAGTAGCCAAAATCAGTACTTCGATTAACACTACTATAGGCACTGGTGACACAAGCTGTTGCAATACGAATCCGATAAAGCCACATAAATTGAACACCACTGGTATGATCGGCGGACTGGGAGTTCAATTGGTGGACCCAGTAGGACTTCGCATAGTACCTAGTGTTCGCTACACCCGTTTTCTTGACACTCCATTCAATTCTTTCTCCACAGTGAATAAGAGAAATCAGATTGAAGCGATGATCACGATTGGTTTTTAACCCAGCCCGGCAAACGGCTTAATCAACCCTGCGGCAATCCCTGTCATCACCATACCGACGCAGAAAATGACGAATGCAGAAATGACAGGGACGTATAAGAAAAACTTTCTATTGCGCACCTGAGAGGATTCAGGCAAAAGGTTTTTTGCGAACAATACAATGAGCCCGATTGCCATCAGCACAAAGGCGAGGCCGAAACTAAAAGATGTTAGCAAGGCCAACCCGAACCCAGTTCGACCAATTGAAATGGCACTCAGGAGTAGAATCAGCGCTGAAGGACAGGGCACCATTCCACCGCTGATTGCCAAGCCGATGAGCGAGGCCATCGAGACTTCCCCTTCCGGTACATGAGTGTGACCACCTGGTCCGTGGTGATGCCCGTGATGATGATTGATTCCCCCGTGGCTGTGATCGTGACCGTCATGGGTGTGGTTTACCTGCTGCATTAGATGATTGGTCCGTTGGATAAGAAGGTAACCACCGATCATGGCAATGGACAAACCAGAGAGGATGGAGAGCACAGGGATGATTTTTTCTGGAACTATATAAGCGGACAAAAGCAACGTGCCAAATCCAAGCAAGAATACGCTGATGGTATGGGTGAAGGTAACCATCGCTCCCAGAAACAAAGCGTGCTTAACTGTTCCGCGCGAGCCAACTAAATAGGCGGCAACAATAGTTTTGCCATGGCCTGGGGAGAGGGCGTGCATGGCTCCGAAGCCAAACGCGGCGGCGAGGCCAACGAGCATCATGCCAAAGGATAGGTCGCGGCGGCCAAGCAAAGTGGAGAGGTAGTCTCCGCGAGTTACTTCGCTCTGTGACGGAGTTTGTTGCGGAGCGGCGGAAGCAGTAATATCAGGCTGTGGAATGGCTATGATCACAGGCTGCGTCAAGACAGAACCGGACGGTCTCCATTCTGCGAAAGCGCGTAAATCGCGTGGCGGTGATTTGACTGTAGCCGATGGATATGCTGTTAAACCTCTGCTGACCGACACTGCCGAGTGGCTGGCTTTGGCGATGCTAAAACCATCGGAAGAGGAGATTGTAATTTCCCTCCATCCCACACAACTTGGATAATTCAGGTCCTCAAAGTCAATGCGCCCTGGCTTTGCTGCTGCTTCAAGATTCGCAGTAATTCGGATAACGGGAAGATTCCCGGCCCCATCGGCCATCACTAACTCTGTTGAGGAAACTTTGAACGGGAGTTGCTTATTGCCCTGCATAAGACGGAGATTCGCAGCCCATTGGTTCATTTGCTCAGATGCTTTTTGCTTTAGTTTGGAGCGGGGTGCTTCGGCATCCGAACCCCATTGGCGAATGAGGTCAAGCGTAGGAATCTCAGCCAGATCCAGCGTGTAAACAACATCCACCCGCGTTGCCCCAAGGGTGATCCCACTGAAGCGATTGACGCTGAAATTTCCCATTGGATGGCTCCACAACGGAAATAGAATCGCGGCAAAAAGCAGCATACCTGTGCTGATCTTCATTACAATAGTCCTTACAAGGTTCCTGATAGTATTGCAGCGCAATGTAATCACCACGATTGATATTCCGGCAAACGGAAGCGGAAAGCTTCGTGTGCCCATCGGCACGATTGTAACGCCTTCGGCAAGAGAATTGGCTGATGAACGTGGAATCGCCATTGTTGAAGTGGCTGAGCACGAATTGCATGGAGTTGCGCCGCCAGCAAAAACGGTGGGAATTGGCAGTGATCATGGCGGATTTGAAACGAAAGAGCGCTTGAAGCCAATTTTGGAAGAATTGGGCTTTACGGTTAGAGACGTTGGAGTCTATGAAGAGAAATCAGTAGACTACCCTGATATTGCGGAAAAAGTTGCAGACATGGTTGCCCAGGGATTAGCGGCAATGGGTGTGGTGATTGACGGTGCGGGGATTGGATCTTCGATGGCTGCAAATAAAGTCCCAGGCGTGCGTGCTTCGCTATGCTGGGATAAAGCCTCCGCACGCAATGCCAAAGAACATAACAACGCCAATGTGTTGACTTTGGGTGGCCGTTTGCTAACCGCTACGCAATGCGAAGATGTTTTGAGAACTTGGATTACAACTCCTTTTGCCGGCGGACGGCATCAGGCAAGAGTGGATAAGATTACAGCGATTGAACAAAAACACAGAAAGTGAACTTAGAATGAATCCCTCAGAATTGGACCAACTTGTCTCTCAAATCGGCGAAGAAATTCTGGCTAGGTTAAGCACCAAAAAGCTTGCCAGAGCCGAAGGACTGGGTATTTCAGATTCAGTGTGTCCGGGGTGCACGCAGCGTTGCGTGCAAACTTGTGAGGCCAAGACCAGGTCAATTATTGCATGCGGTGCAGACCGCGTCTCTGCCAGCGAAAAGCTGACGCGCATTGCGCCAGAGATTGCTTCGCTGATTGATCATACGCTGCTGAAACCTGAGGCTTCAGCGGACGAAGTGCGGAAGATTTGCGCAGAAGCGAAGAAATATAGTTTCGCCAGTGTTTGCATTAACCCGTTCTGGGTACCGATGGTGGCCAAGGAACTGAAGGGTTCTCCGGTGAAAGTCTGCACTGTGATTGGATTTCCGTTGGGTGCGAATGCTACGGACATCAAAGTAGCGGAAACTGAAAATGCGATTTTGAGTGGCGCAGAAGAAGTGGATATGGTGATCAACGTTGGCGCACTGAAATCGGGCGAATACGAATTGGTGGAACGCGACATCCGCTGTGTGGCAATGGCGGCGCATCGTGGTGGCGCGATTTTGAAAGTGATTCTGGAAACTGCGTTGCTGGACGATCAACAAAAAGCCATGGCCTGCACGTTGGCAAAACTGGCTGGTGCCGATTTCGTGAAGACATCCACCGGCTTCTCCAAGAGCGGTGCAACTGCAGCGGACATTGCTTTGATGCGCAGTATTGTAGGCCCTGGTATGGGCGTGAAAGCTTCCGGCGGAATTCGCAGCCTGGAAGATGTGAAGACAATGGAGGCAGCTGGGGCTTCGCGAATTGGTGCCAGTGCCAGTGTGAAAATCATGGAAGCTGCGGCCGGTGGCACTTCCGCGACTTCTGGGCAGGACGGTTACTAAGCACATGGGTACCCGAAAAACTGCTGTGCGCTTTGAGGAGCGCGCCGAACTACTGGATTTTTTATTGGAAGTTGCCGCCATTACTGCGGAGACTTTGGATTTAGATCGGCTGCTGGACAATGTTGCGGGAATCATTCAAAAGGTAATTCCACATCAATTATTCGCCATTCTGCTGTATAGCGACAAAAGCAAGGGTTTGCGAATTCGCCATGCGATTGGCCATCGGGAAGAAATTTGCAAGAACCTGTTTGTAGCCCTGGGCGAAGGAATCACGGGATTAGCTGCGCTTGATCGGCAAGCACTTCTAGTCCCCGATGTGACCAAGCATCCGTATTATCTGAACGCGTTGGACGCAGTCCGTTCTGAATTAGCGGTGCCTATGGTGGCGCGCGGGAAGCTGGTTGGAGTGATTGATATTCAATCAACCAAGCTGGCAGCATTCACAGAATATGATCGAGCTTTGCTGAAGCTAATCGCCACGCGCGTAGCTACGGCCATAGACAATGCCCGGCTTTACCGGCGTGTGGATCAACAAAATCGTACCTTCAAAACGCTGCATCGTGTTTCACAGGAATTTTCTTCGTTGCTGGATCTGGATGCCTTGCTGGGAAAACTGGCGGAGATCATGCGGACTCTGATTTCCTATGATTCGTTTTCGTTATTTTTAGTGGACGAAGAGCAAGGGGTGCTGAGGCGGCGCTTCACGGTGCGCTATGACGAACGAATGGAGTTGGACAACATTCCGTTGGGGAAGGGACTCACCGGTACGGCCGCGGTTACTCGTCAAACTGTGAGGGTGGACGATACGCTTGCTGATCCGCGGTACATTGCTTCTCACCCAGGAATTCGCAGCGAAGTGGCTTTGCCACTGATGCTAAAGAATCGCGTGATTGGTGTGTTGGATTTGGAGAGTGAAAAGTTCGGACACTACACCGATGATCATGTGCGCATTCTGCAAACACTGGCACCACAAATTGCAGCATCAGTGGAAAACGCTCGCCTGTATGAGGAAGTGGCGATTCGTGAGCAGAAGATGGAAAAGGATCTGCAGGCTGGCCGAAAGTTGCAATCGGTTCTGCTGCCTAGCGAAGCACCTGAAGTCAAGGGCCTGGAAATCGGCATTGGGCTGCGCCCAGCTCGGCAAATTTCCGGAGATCTTTTCGACTTTTTTGAACACGGTGAAGATAACGTGGTTATCGCGTTTGGAGATTCCAGTGGGAAAGGCGCCGCTGCTGCATTGTATGGAGCGCTGGTGGGGGGATTGCTGCGGTCCTTGGCACCGCGCAAGCGGGGTCCTGCAATTCTACTGAAGGCGTTGAACGAAACGCTGCTGGAGCGCAAAGTAGAAGCCCAATATGTAACGCTGCTGGTGATTCGGTGGGAAGCTTCCACGCGGATGCTGACCATGGCAAACGCTGGTGCGGCAACACCTTTGATTTGCCGCAACGGAAAAATCATAAAGCCGAAAGCGGAGGGCGTGCCGATTGGATTGCTGGACACTCGCGATTACGACGAAGTGCAAATTCCGATGCATGCAGGCGACGTGATTGTACTTTATTCCGACGGCGTCTCCGATGGGAGCAATACCAGTGGCGATGAATTCGGCGTGAAGCGAATTAGTAATGTGATGACACGTTCTTCCGCAAAAGCGCCAAAACAAATTGTGGACGCCATCTTTGCGGACTTGGATACCTTTACTGAAGGCACCGAGCAGTTCGACGACCAGACTTTATTAGTGTTGAAAGTTACCTGATGATTGCACCCTATTTTTATAGTGACCACGAATTGAGCGTGGAGAACGTGACACTGGCCGATATCGCGGAAAAGGAAGGCACACCGTGTTACGTGTATTCCAGTGCGGCGATACTTGCGCAATATAGGGCATATGACCTGGCATTTGGATCGGCTGCGCATCAGGTTTGTTTCGCGGTGAAGGCGAATTCCAACTTGTCCATACTTCGGTTGTTGGCTGAAGCCGGCGCAGGATTTGACATTGTCAGCGGTGGGGAACTTTTCCGCGTGTTGAGGGCTGGCGGAGATCCGGCGAAAGTTGTATTTTCCGGCGTAGGGAAAAGCCGCGAAGAAGTGGAGTATGCCATTTCAAAGGGCATTCATAGCTTCAACTGCGAATCGGAAGCAGAGTTGGCGCTGATCGATTCCATTGCGGCACGGCATGGCGTGGTTGCGCGCGTTGCTTTGCGGGTGAATCCAAATGTGGATGCGAAGACACACCCCTACATTTCGACAGGATTGCATGATCATAAATTCGGTATCAATATCGATGTGGTGAAGGGTGTTTATGATCGCGCTGCGTCACTGGGCCATTTGCGATTGCAGGGTGTGAGTTGCCACATAGGTTCTCAATTGATGGATACCAACCCTTTGTTCGAGGCGTTGAATGGAGTGTTGGCGCTGGTGGACGAACTGCGCGCCGCCGGGCATCCAATTACGGAACTGGATATGGGTGGCGGGCTAGGTGTGGCTTACAAAGAGGAACAGCAACCACCGGAGACCGAGGCTTACATTCAAATGATCTGCGAAAAAACTGCTGGACATAAGGTGAAGCTTATGGTGGAACCAGGCCGCAGCATCACAGCCAACGCGGGTGTTTTGCTGACACGGGTTATGTACCGCAAAACCACTGCGACCAAGGAATTTGTGATTGTGGATGCGGCAATGAATGACTTGATTCGGCCATCGCTGTATCAGGCTCATCATGAAATTGTTCCGCTTCGGCAACGGACTTTGGGAACGATTACTGCGGATGTGGTGGGGCCAGTGTGTGAATCGGGAGATTACTTCGCGCGCGACCGGGAGTTGGCTAATGTGTTTCCTGGCGATTATGTCGCGTTGATGTCTGCTGGGGCTTATGGATTTGTGCAGGCTTCGAATTACAACAGCAGGCCACGAGCAGCGGAAGTGCTGGTTAAGGGAGATAAATGGCTTGTGATTCGCAAGAGGGAGACGCTGGAAGATTTGGTGCGCGGGGAGTAGTTGGTTAAAGAACGACTACGCCCTCAGTAAGAGCAGCTTTCGTCAGATCTCCGTCAAGAGTGGCTAGCGGTAACATGAGCCGTAATGAAAGGTCGAGGTAAGCGGCATCGTACGCAGTGAGTTTGTGTTGAGCAGCCAACGCGCTCAACCTTGGCATATCCTCGATACCGGGTGATTCGGCAATGCGGAAATCGAAATTTGAAAGCAGGGCAAGAAACTTTTCTGCTTTTTCTTGAGTGATTCTTTGCCGACGCACAGCGACCGCGAGGGCGTTCATCATTTCCCAAGGCCAAAGAGACGGAACGTAAAGTAGCTCCAGATTAGCTGCACGTTCCAATAAACGATCCGATTGAAGTGTTGCTTCATCTTCGCAACACCATGGCATGCATGCAGAAACATCAACAACAAACGCGGCCATTTAGTACTGGTGACCGATATGCGCGTAATCGCGGAGAGACGTACCTTCAGGCCGGTTGAGCGTAACGCCCTTGCGGAGTTCGCGAATCAAGGAGGCGGACTCCAGGGCTTTTGCCCTTTTCTCATTGGCGGCAGAGGCTGCACTAGGTTGCGATGCTCTCAAAGTTTCGAGCAGCATATCTTCCAAGCTTGCGAAATGCCCCGACTTGAGCCGCTGCTGGAGTATGGACTCAAGTTCGGCGTTGTGAATTTCTATAGTCATGAGATTGCTTCCAAATCTAGTGTACTCCATTCAGAGGATGCTTCCTTGCGGATTGCCGAATAACCTTGCGATGCGGCTGCTGGCGCGATACCCTTGGGATTGGAGTAATTTCCCTTAAAACATGTCCTGGTGGAAACGGAAGAACCCTTCATTAACGGCACCTTCGGCCGACGATAGCGAAAAAACAGTCAGGACAGAAGGCCTTTGGCTGAAGTGTGATTCCTGTTCAGAAATAATCTGGAAGAAGGACTTGGACAAGAGTCTGAATACTTGTGTTAAATGTGGCTTTCATTTCAAGATGGAAGCGCAGGCGCGTCTTGATTTATTGTTCGACGATGGCAAATGGGACGAGCATGACAAGTCTTTGACCTCCACCGATCCGCTGCAATTCACCGATTCCAAACCTTATAAGGAGCGGCTGGCAGGAATGCGCAAAGTTACTTCGCGGAACGATGCGTTGATTGCTGCGTCAGGACAAATTAATGGCCGACGGGTTGAAGTCTGTGCCATGGATTTGCGTTTTGTGGGCGGCAGTATGGGCTCAGTGGTAGGTGAAAAAATAACTCGGGCAATTGAACGCTGTTTGAAGTTCCGGTCGCCATTGGTTGTAATCTCCGCCTCGGGTGGGGCACGGATGCAGGAAGGAGCAATTAGCCTGATGCAGATGGCTAAAATTTCTTCAGCTTTGATGCGACTGGATGATGCAAGTATCCCGTACATCAGCATATTGACGGATCCGACAACGGGCGGAGTGACTGCAAGTTACGCAATGCTGGGCGACCTGAATATTGCGGAACCGGGAGCACTAATTGGTTTTGCCGGTCCGCGTGTGATTGAACAAACCATACGGCAGAAATTGCCTCCAGGATTCCAGCGCAGTGAGTTCCTGCTGTCGCATGGTTTTCTAGACGCTATTGTGAAGCGTCAGGACATGAAAAACTATCTTTCCAAATCGTTCGATTTTTTCCTCGGACCAATTCAGTGAAACCAATTCTATTTTCCCTTCTAGCGGCATGTTGTTTTGCCGCTGATTATGATTTGATTTTCCGCAATGCGCGTGTAGTGGATGGCACCGGCAATCCATGGTACCGAGCCGATGTTGCAGTGAAGGGCGGCAAGATTGGGGCCATCGGAAATCTTAGGGCTGCATCTGCAACCCGCGTGATTGATGCCCAGGAACGCATTTTGGCCCCTGGGTTCATTGACGTTCATACGCACATTGAAGGCGCGGTAGAAAAAGTTCCCCGGGCAGATAACTACCTTACCGACGGTGTTACGACGGTTGTGACCGGGAACTGTGGCGGGTCCAACGTCATGGTTGCCGATTGGCTGAAGAAGATTCAGAAGCTGGGGTTGGGAATTAATGTGGCCACCTTAATCGGACACAATTCCATACGCCGCGAAATAATGGGTTCGGACAACCGGCAAGCCACGGCAGAAGAGCTTTTGAAGATGCAAGCGATGTTGGCGAAGGCCATGGAAGAAGGTGCTGTCGGCTTTTCAACTGGCCTGATCTATATTCCTGGCACGTATTCGAATACGGCTGAAGTGGTGGCGTTGGCAAAGGCGGCGTCAAAATTCGGTGGCGTTTATGCAAGCCACATGCGCGATGAGGGTGAGAAGATTGAAGACGCTATCAACGAGGCAGTGTTGGTGGGCAAAGAGAGTGGATTGCGAGTGGAGTTGTCGCATTTCAAAATCGACAATCGCAATCTGTGGGGTGCCAGTACGAAGTCTTTGGCGCTAGTGGAGAAATTCCGGCGTGAAGGCGTGGACGTTGTAATTGACCAGTATCCTTACGATCATTCCAGCACGAACCTTGGGATTACACTACCTAGCTGGGCGCTGGCTGGTGGCGATAAAAGTTTAATAGAACGTTTGGATGCAGCAGAAAGCAAGGCGCGCATTGCGTCGGAAATGAAGACGGCTTTGAAAGAAAAGGGACATGCTGATTACACCTATGCCACTGTTGCCAACTATGGTGCCAACCACGATTGGGATGGCAAAAATATAGTGGAGATCACTAAGCTGAAGCAGTTGGAGAATACTGTGGACAATCAAGTGGAAACCATTCTGGGCATCATGCGCAGCGGTGGAGCGCAGATGGTTTACCACTCCATGGGCGATGAGGATGTGGATCGCATTATGCGCTATCCGTTCACGGCTGTTGCCAGTGATGGCGGCGTGCGGGAGTTTGGTGTGGGCGTACCCCATCCGCGCAGTTACGGCACCAATGCCCGTGTGCTGGCGGAGTATGTAAGGCGGCGGAATATCCTTACATTGGAAGATGCCATTCGCCGCATGACTTCCCTCCCCGCCCGTACTTTTGGATTTAAGGATCGTGGAATGATTCGTGAAGGCATGGCCGCTGATTTACTGTTGTTCGACCCTGCCAAGGTACAGGACAAAGCAACCTACCCAGAGCCGCATCAATACTCCGAGGGCTTCGACTATGTTGTGGTGAACGGACAACTAATGATTGACGGCAGTAAGTTGACCAATGCAAAAGCGGGGCTCGCGCTGAAACGATGATTCAACTGAGCGGGGCTGGTAAGCGTTTCGGACATAAACTCCTTTACGACAATTTGAATTGGCTGATTACTCCGAATGAGCGGAGTGGGTTGGTAGGCGGAAACGGCACCGGAAAATCAACTTTGTTAAAGGTGATTGGCGGCATGGACACGCTGGATATGGGGGAGTTGACGCAGACCAAGGGCGTCACCACTGGATATCTCCCGCAGGACGGTTTATCGCTTTCTGGACGTACGGTGTTCAGCGAAGTGATGAGCGTTTTCGACAGGCTACGCGCGCTGGAAGTTGAGATGGAAGCGCTAACACGGAGCATGTCGGAGCTGGATCCAACCTCGTCAGAATACGGAGTTGTGGCCGACCGGTTTCATCGGATTGAAAGTGAGTTTACAACGCATGATGGCTATGCGCTGGAATCGCAAGCAGGCACGGTGCTGACGGGGCTGGGCTTCAAGAAGGAAGACTGGACACGGCGTACAGAGGAATTTTCCGGTGGTTGGCAAATGCGGATTTCGCTGGCCAAACTGCTGCTGGAAAAACCCAACATGCTGTTGCTGGATGAACCGACGAACCATTTGGATTTGGAGGCTCGCAATTGGCTGGAAGGCTACCTGACAAGTTACCCTTATGCGTTTGTGCTGATTTCGCATGACCGGTATTTTCTGGATGTGACGGTGAATAAGATCGTCGAAATCTGGAATAAGGGTGTGCATTTCTACAGTGGAAACTACGAAAAGTTTCTGGCTGAAAAAGAGATGCGCAAGACCACTCTTGAAGCGGCTTACAAGAATCAGAAAGAAAAGATTGAGCAACTGGAAGCATTCATTAATCGGTTTCGAGCGCAGGCTACCAAGGCAAAGCAAGTGCAAAGCCGCATTAAGGAACTGGAAAAGATTGAGCGAATAGAAATTCCACCCGATGAAAAAACCATTCACTTCACTTTTCCGCAGCCCAAGCCAAGCGGCAAGGTGGTTGCGGAATTCAAGAATGTTTCAAAGTCCTATGGTGACAAATTTGTATTTGGTAAGGCTAGTTTCGTAATTGAACGCGGGGAACGGATTGCGTTGGTTGGTACCAATGGAGCTGGAAAATCCACCATGATCAAGCTGCTATCGGGCTTGGAGCCGCTTTCTTCTGGCGAATATACTTTGGGCCATAACGTGGGCGTGGATTATTTTGCGCAGGATCAGTACAAGGAACTGAACGGCGACGCGAAGATGCTGGACGATCTACGTTCCATTGCCGGCATGAAAACGGAGACCGAGCTGCGGTCGTTATTGGGATGCTTTCTGTTTAGCGAAGACGATGTGTTTAAGCGCATTGGAGTGCTGTCCGGCGGAGAACGCAATCGGTATGCTTTGGCGAAGCTTTTGATGCAGCCATCGAATTTCATTCTGCTGGACGAACCGACCAACCATTTGGATATGCGGGCGAAGGATGTGCTTTTGGAAGCACTGGATTCCTTCAGCGGGACGGTGGTGCTGGTGTCGCATGATCGTTACTTCATAGACAAGCTGGCAACCAAAGTGTACGAAATTGACAACGGCGAAGTGGTGGTCTTTCCGGGTAACTACGAGGACTATATGTTCCGCAAGCAAGGCGGTGTGGCGGCAATGGAAGCAGGGATTAAGTCCTCTGCAGTTGCGCCCGTTCAAGATGTAACATCGCAGCCAGGGCCTGGGGATTCGGCGAAAAAGCGGGTGAATCCGATCAAGCTGAAACAGATGCAACAAGAGTGCGCCAAATTAGAAAGCCGTGTGGCGGAGTTGGAAGCAGAGGTGGCAAAGTGCGAACAAATTATGTCAAACCCCAGCGGACAGGACGCTTTGATGGAAGCTTCGCAGAGAGTTCAGAAGCTGATTGAGGAGCGCGACTCCACCATGGATAAATGGGAGGTTGCTGCGGCAACCCTTGAGGAGTTACAGTAGGCAAAGAAAGGGCGAACACTTTACTTGATCGACCAACAAGCACAACTCGCAATCTTACGGGCGAAAATTGCCAACATTGGTAATGCCGAGCGGCGGAGCGCTTTGGTTGAGCCAAAGCCCATCCGTCAAAAAGCCGGGCAGGCACTGCAGGAAATGTTGGAGAGTTGGAGTGGGGCCGAAGAAGTTGAAACCGCTTTTGGCAAGCACTTTGAATGTGAGCGTTTGTGGCCCTCGCATCGACAACATGGCAGTGTGGATATTGGTTCCTTGTCAGACCTGCCGCACAACCTGTTAAACAGCTTGGCCGAGCCTGACTTCCCTGAATGCCACCCGGAACGCTGGGCGTTTCTTGATACGGAAACTACTGGTTTGGCAGGCGGCAGCGGCACCTATGCTTTCTTAGTTGGCGTGGGTCGGATCACACCAGAAGGGTTCCGAGTGAAGCAGTTCTTCATGCGGGATTTTTCCGAAGAAGCCAGCTTGCTGGATGCGGTTACCAGACACTTGGCTGATTTTGAAGTTCTGATCACCTACAATGGACGGGCCTATGATCAGCCGTTGCTGGAAACGCGGTATCGCATGTCACGGGCGCGTCCACCGTTTTCAAAAATGGCGCACCTTGATCTGCTTTTCGGCTCGCGACGTCTTTGGAAGTTGCGATTTGAAAGCTGCCGATTGGTGGAGTTGGAACATCAGATTCTGGGAGTGGAACGGGTTGGCGATATTCCCGGCGCGATGATCCCTTACGTTTATTTTGAATATGTGCGGACTGGTTATTCCATGCGGCTTGCTCCGGTGTTTGAACACAATGCTCTGGACATTGTGACGTTGGCTTGTCTTACGGCCATTGTCCCCAGAGCATTTCAAACTGGCGGGTGGGAAGACTTGCCTGTGCGTCATCCGGCGGAGTTAGTAGGTCTAGGCCGGTGGTTGCGGCAGGCTGGACAGCTTGACCAAGCCACCCGCTTGTTCCGCAAGGCCCTGAATGGTGGCCTTGCCGATGAACTGACTTGGCGAACCATGTGGGATTTGGCGGGTCTGGAACGGAAATTGGAAAAAGCAGATTCAGCGCTGGCGCTTTATTCGGAACTGGCTGGAGTAGAAAATCCATTTCGTCCGGCCGCTTGCGAGGAGCTGGCGAAGCACTATGAGCACCGGGAACGGAATCCGGCGATGGCAATGGAATTTGTTTTGACGGCGATGGAGTTTGAGGTAAACCCCGGGTTAGTAAAGCGAAAAGCAAGGCTGGAAGCGAAGATTCACAAGCCTCGTTCGCGTCGGTTGCTTTAGCTTAGAAATCACTATAGAGCCGCCATGCGTCAGCATGCGGTTTTCCTGGTGGTTTGGGAAAACCGCATGCTAACGCATGGCGGCTCTGTAGGTGAACAATGTCCTAGTTTTCGGAGCTAACCAGCTAGTTCGCTGGAAGCGTTCCGGCAACGTACATACTTCCGTAATTGGTCTTGTCACCGCTGGCTTTCTGGCCGGGAAGAACCGGACCTGGACGCATGACGCGGAAAGCAACTGCATCGCCAGGCTTCAGATTTCCTTGAAGCCGGCGCAAATCGTCTGGCGAGGCCACCGGCTGGCGGTTAATGCTGACAATAATGTCACGTTCCCGCAACCCGATTTCCTCAGCGAAGGTACCTTCCTGCACAGTGGTGACGTAAACGCCGCGCCCTTCAGTACTTGCATCTTTCTTTTCCTTTTCGGAGAGGGGGCGAATGGCAATCCCGAATTTGGCGGGTGTTGCTTCAGGACTAGCGCCAATTGTGGGAAGGTCCTTTCGACGGCTGGCAAAGCGTGGATCGTCCTTAAACACTTCTTCGCGATCTTCCACCGTGACGTTCAAATCCATCTTCTTTCCTTCACGATCAACCGTCACTTTAAGAGATTGCCCAATGGGAGTTTCCGAAACGCGTGCGATTAGATCGTCACCATCTTTGATGGCCTTTCCGTTCAGAGCGGTTACTACGTCTTCGGGTTTCACACCGGCCTTGGCAGCCGGACCGCCTTCGGTGACAGTCTCCACTAGAACACCCCCACTGACGCCGGCGGCCTTCAGAATTTCGGGCTTTTCCAACTTGCTCCAACCAATGCCAATGGAACCGCGGCGCATTCTGCCGTACTGAATAATGTTGTTGTAGACGCGGGCCATTACGTTCACTGGCAGCGCAAAACCAATTCCTTGGTAGCCGCCTGTCTGTGTTGCGATAGCAGTGTTAATTCCGATTACTTCCCCTTTGATGTTCAACAGGGGACCACCAGAATTGCCTGGGTTAATGGCTGCATCCGTCTGAATAAAACGCTGGAAGGCTTCGGCACCGGACACGTCACGACCAGTGGCGGAAACGATGCCAGCCGTCACGGAGGCAGCCAAGCCGAACGGCGAGCCGATCGCAACAGCCCAATCCCCCACTTGGACACCATCAGAATTGCCAATCTTCAAAACGGCAAGAGGCTTCTTCGAGTCGATCTTGATTACAGCGATGTCGGATTCCCAGTCGGTGCCAATCACTCGGGCCTTATATTCCGTTTTGTCACCGGGGAACTTCACTTTGATTCCTTCGGCCTTGTCCACTACATGGTTATTAGTGATGATGTAGCCGTTCTTATCCACGATAAACCCGGAACCTGTGGCTTCGCGTGGAGCGCGACGAGCACCGCCGCCACCAGGGGCACCACCAGGCATGTCACGGAAGAATCGCCGGAACATTTCCAGACCCTCATCCCCACCGCCACCTTCTTCTTCGTCTTGCTGCGGCAAGCCGCGCGGACGTTGTTTGGAAGAAGTCCTGGGGGCAGTATAGTCTGTGGTGATATTCACCACGCTGGGCTCAGCCATCTTGGCGAGTCGAGTGAAATCTGTTTCGTTGTTTTGGGCAACGGGCACAACCAACGGCGTGGCATCAGGAGCAGCCGTTTGTCCCTTGGCTGCATAAACGCCAGTAGTGGCAAGGGTGCCGACCAAGACGCCCACTGACAGAGTGAAAACGAAGAGGCTTGCGGCAAGTAGTTTCTGTTGCTTAAGGATGCGGGCTAACATGTTTTGAAATAACTCCAGGTTTTGTGATCCAGACCTACTCTTAGTCTAATAACATTACGGGTTTAGATGTCAATCAAATGGATGCCTTGGAATGGCTTGAGGTTTCAATTCTGCGAATAGAATTCCTAATAAAACGAGCATGGCTCCAAGCGATGCCTGTTTAGTGAGCACCTCACCAAGAACCAGGAACGAGACAAGCCAGGCGAAAACTGGTTCCAGGCTGAACAAAAGAGCGGCTCTGGTGGCCGAAGTGTGTTGTTGCGCCCAGGTTTGTATGGCAAAGGCTAGGGCTGTTGCAAATACGGCTCCCACGATGATGGCAAGGAAAGTGGCTGGGGTTGGATTCCAAAATGGACGTTCCACAATTGGCGCACCAATTCCAGCGAACACCGCGCCGAACAAAATTTGAAGGCATGTCATGGGTGCCAATCCAACTTCGGGAGTGAAGTGCCCTAGCGCCAAAATATGGAAGGCGAATGCAATAGCGCAGCCGACGGTGAGCCAATCTCCTGGTGAAAAAGTGAACCGCTCTCCGGGCCAACTGAGTAGTGCGGTGCCAGCAACGGCGAATACCAAGCCCACAATTTCCTGCCATCGAGGGGCTCGACGGAACACTAACGATCCAAAGATGGGAACCAACGGAATGTAGAGGCCGGTGAGGAATGCGCTCTTTGCAGGGGAGACGGTTAGCAAGCCAACGGTCTGCAGAACGTAGCCAGTCATCAGCAGGGCACCAACGAGTGCGGCCAAGCAGAAACTTCTTAAGGGTATGCGGAATACTGGCTGCTTATAGAAGTAGAGGAGCAACAGGACGCCAGCCAGGGCAAAACGTAAAAAGAGATAAACGAGTGAAGAAATGTCAGCTAAGGCGTACTTCACAATTACGAAGGTGCCGCCCCACAGCATTGCCACCAACGCCAGCGCTATTTCAGCGCGAGCTTGAACCGGGAACTTCATTCCGTAAGAAGAAGCGCCAAGGCCAGGAAAACTCGCTTCAAGCCAATCTCGCGGCCTTCAGGGTGATACCATTCAGCGGGTGTATGTGCGCCTCCGCCAGATCCTCCAGTGCCAATGGAAACTGCGGGCAAGCCCATGGATAGTGGAATATTCGCGTCCGTGGATGCGCAATCGATGCGGGAGCGAATCCCCAAATGTAAGTCGATTTCACGCAGGTAACTCACCAGCGGAGAAGTCTCTGGAAGCTGGCCTCCCGGACGCTGGCCCATATCGCGAATCTTGGCCGACACCTTTTGCGTGGACGATTCGTTTTCCACGTCGCGAGCCCGTTCCACGCATTCTGTCAACAAACTGGTCATCTCATCCAATGCGAGTTGTGTTTCCGCTCGCAGATCGAGTTTTGCCAGAGCCGAAGAAGGGATGGAATTTACGGAAATACCACCTTCAATGATTCCAAAATTGTGACTGGTTCTGGAAAGTGCTGGGGGCTTGGCGGCCTGGTGCAAATTGAAAAGGTGAACGGCACGGCTAAGAGCGTGAACTGGATTTCCAACTCCAAAATCGGACCAGGAATGGCCACCGACTCCTTGAAAAGTAATTTCAAAGCGGCGGCTAGCCAATGCTTGAGAGGTGATGTGCTCAACCGAAGGACCATCTAAGACAAGAAAGCTCCGGATCTTGGTTCCAAGTGGAGACTGGTGGCACAGATACTTCATGCCGCTGAGATTTCCCTCCCCCTCCTCGCCTACATTCGCCACCAGCATAAGCGAGGCACTGGGATTTTCAAGCGGCGGAGCTTTTTGAATGGCACGGGCAATGGCTAACAAAGCAGCCAATCCAGAACCATTGTCGGCTACACCAGGCCCATGCATGCGGCCGTCTCCTTCGAGGTAAATTTCTTCAGGACGGCGCGGGGCCAGAACGGTATCCAGATGCGCGGTGACTGCAACGTAGGGTCCCGTAGTTGGAGTGCCGGGGAAGGCGATCACATTTCCGGCGCGATCAATTTTGGCATCGCACCCAAGGGAACGAAGGCGGGTTAGCATCCATTCAGCACGTTTGGCTTCAAAGAACGTTGGAGCGGGAATTCGGCAAAGCTCCAGGTGCTGCTCGGTGATCCATTGACGATCGCGTCGGAATTGTTCGATCACTTCACGAATGCCGGATTGCGCTGCAAGGTCGGAAATGCCGACGGATGGAGACGATAACCGTTTCGGAAAGTTCTTCAATCGTCGTAGCGCGTCCAAAAAGCCTCCTGTATCGAGGATATAACGGATGGGATAGGGACGTCAGTTTTGATCCTGGATTCAATGCGATTGATTCGACAATTGTAAATGTTGATAAACGATGGATCATGGTGTTCAAAGATGAGCGGAAAACACCAACAGTGAAGAAGCTTCGTCTGGCATTCAGCGATTCACCAACCGGACCTTGGCGCGACGTGACAGAGCCCTTTACCAGAGATTGGATTGAGGGTCCATCGGTCGTGAAAATTGGCGCGGAGTGGTGGATTTACTATGATCATTACACGAAACCTCAGGACGATCACCGTCATGGAACGGTGGCCAAGATTTCCGAAAAGGAAGCCAAGGCACTGCAGGCGCTGAAGCGGTAACTACGAATAAAGCCCATTGAGCATCTGGCTTGTGATAAAAAGGTAACTTCGATGAAGCGGAGGGTTTCTTGAATCAAAAAGAAAGTTTTTACGGATGGTGGATTTCCATCGCAGCGTTCTTTACGTTTGGACTGGCTGTAGGAATCCCCTACTATGGAATGCCGTTCTTTTATGATTACTACGAGAAAGCCTTCGGATGGCAGCGTTCCGATATCGTATTTGGATTCCCCCTTGCTGCAGTCTGCATGCTTTGGTTCGGTCCAGTGGTTATCCCGAAATTCAGTCCGCGTAAAATGATTGTTGTTGGCACTGGGCTTACTGCGTTGGCATTCATCGGCTTCGGCACAATGGGTGGAAACATTTATGTTTATTGGGGATTGTGGTTGCTGTACATGGCCGGCTATATTTTGTCTGGCCCAATTTCGCATCAGATTCTGATTTCACAATGGTTCCGCAAGGATCGCGGCAAGGCCATGGCCGCAACTTATTTGGGTGTCGGCTTATTCGGCGGCCTTTCGGCAAAGCTTATCGCCAAACCGCTGACCGAAATGCTCGGCTTCCAAGGGGCGCTTCTAGCTATTGGTGGATTGATGGTCTTAGCTTGGCCATTGGCATTGTTAGTAATGAAGGACAAGCCTTCTGAAATGGGTCAATTCCCAGATGGCGATCCTGCTGGCGCTGCGGACACCAAAGTTGTTCCACAGAGTTTTTCCGCGTTGCTAAAGCTGCCTTCCTTTTGGCTATTGATGATGGGCAGCTTGTGTTCCATTGGCGCTATTGGCTCCATTAACCAAAACATGAAATTTGTATTCAAAGAGCAAGGATTCGTTGATCAAAACACGCTGAACGAAATGTTCGCCAATGCCACGATGATGATTCTTTTCTCATCCATCGGTGGCAGGATTGTGATGGGTTATCTAGCCGACATTTTTCCCAAAAAATGGGTGATGCTGGCAACCTATGCGTTGGTGGCTGGAACCATACCACTGCTGCAAATGGTGACCCCAAGCCAACCCAGTATGGTGTACCTATTTGCCATCCTTTTTGGCTTCGGAATGGGTGCTGATTACATGTTGATTCCCTTGATGGCTGCCGAGCAGTTCGGCGTCAATACTCTTTCCCGAGCTATGGCAATCATCCTTCCGGCTGATACCATAGGACAGACGTGGTTCCCGTTCCTGATCGCCAAGATTCGCGAGAACTACGGGGGCTATTCAGCCGCCTTAAATTTCGTTTTCGTGCTGGCTTTCATGGGAGCTGTGGCGATTGCGCTTCTACCCAATCGTAAAAGAAAAGATGAGACAATTCACCTACAAAAACCTGGAGCAGTTACAGCAAGCCGCTGAGAAACTGACACAACACGTCCGATTTGAATCGGACAAATCAAAAGTACAAAGTGCCCTTGCCCGGCCAGTAATTGGGAAGTCTTTCAATTTGGGAAATTCCATGGCGATTCATCCCATGGAAGGCTGCGACAGCACGCTGGATGGCCGTCCTGACGAGCTTACCTGGCGTCGTTATGAGCGCTTCGCCCGTGGTGGCGCGAAGCTGGTTTGGTTTGAAGCTACCGCTGTCCGCGAAGATGGCCGGGCGAATACCCGGCAGCTTTGGATTACGAAAGATAACGTACGCGATTTCGCGCGCATCCTGGAAATGATCCAACGCGAGCACAAAGCTCGCTTCGGCACCACCGATGATTTGTTGGTGCCGATGCAGCTTACGCACTCCGGGCGTTACGCTGTTCCCAAGAAAACCATTGCTTACCATAATCCGCTGATCGATCAGAAATCCGGCGTGCCCGCGGACTATCCGATTATCAGTGACGACGAACTGGAGCGGCTTGAAGATGACTATGTGCAGGCTGCCAAGCTAGCTCTGTTGGCGGGATTCAGGGCTGTGGAGCTGAAGGTCACTCACGGTTATTTGCTGGCCGAACTGTTGGGTGCGAAAACACGTGAGGGACGATACGGCGGATCGCTTGAAAACCGCACTCGAATCATTCGTAACATCCTGAGTAAGATCCGTGCGGCAACTGGGAATCAATTGACATTGCTGATGCGATTGGGCTGCTTTGATTCGGTTCCATACAGGAACGGAGCCGACGGCGTGGGTGTTCCGCTGGCCTATCCAATTCCCTACCCTTACGGTTGGGGCGTGGATTCCAATAATCCGCTGCAGGAAGATTTGACCGAAGTGAAACAGGCCATTGGTTGGTTCAAAGATTGGGGAATTGAACTGCTGAACGTTTCCATCGGCTGCCCTTACTACAATCCTCACATTGTCCGGCCTTTCGAAAAACCGGATGAGGGCAACTACGAACAACCCGAACATCCAATGCTTGGAGTGGACCGCCATTTCCGGATCGCCGGGGAACTGCAGCGCACTTTTCCTGACCTTCCGATGGTTGGCTCAGGGTATAGTTGGCTGCAGATCTATTCCATTAACGCTGCGGCACACAATGTTGCCGAAGGGAACATCCGTATTTTTGGCATTGGACGCAACGCATTGGCTTATCCAGATTTTGCGGTGGACATTGCGGAAAAAGGCGAGTTGGATGAAATTCGTGTCTGCAAAACTCTAACGTATTGCACCTTCCTGATGCGCAATAAGAACAATTCACTGGGACAATTTCCAACTGGGTGCCCGCCGTTTGACAAGATGATGTACGGTCCAATTATGAAAGAAGCCCGCGAAGCAATTCGAGTGCTGAACAAAAAGTAGGCCTGATGACTAGACGAGAAATATTAGCCGCGGCTGCCATGTTGCCCGCCCTTGAAGCAGCCGTTGCCCCACAGATTCCGCAGGAAATAATAAAGGGTCACGACGATGCTGTGAAATCGTACCTGGAAACTCAAATTACAGATCCCAAGCATCGTTGGCGTGGAATGTTGCCCACTGCCGATGGATTGTTTTATGGAGGCACAGGGATTGGTGTAGCCGAAGTGCTGGGGTCAGCTTACATGTGTCCGCAGTCGAAGTACCATAAGGACAAATTGGTCCTGGAACGCATGAAGCTGGTGATCGATACGGTGGTTAGGGAAATGACACCCGATGGGAACATCTGGTTGCCCATCACGAATTTCAACTCTCCGCCGGATACTTCGTTTGCGATGTATACAGCCGGGACCACGGCTTCAAACGCAAAGAAATACGGATTCGCAGAAGTGTTCGAGGTGATGCGTCCGTTTCTGGTAAATGCCAAGCGCGGGTTGATCAAGGGCGGCATTCATACGCCAAATCATCGCTGGATGATGTGCGGGGCTCTAGCGGCTCTTCATAACGTAATGCCCGACCCTGCATTGGTGCGACGGGCAGAGCAGTGGTTGGCTGAAGGGATTGACCAGGATTCCGACGGGCAATTCACAGAGCGGTCCTTCGGAATGTACAACACGGTTTGCGATAAGGGCCTGTTGAATACGGCGATCATGATGAACAAGCCGGAGCTGTTCGACGTTGTCCGTAAGAATCTGGACGCCATGCTGTACTTGATCCATGCCGATTACGAGGTGGTTACGGAAGTTTCTCATCGTCAGGATGCGTTCATGCCCTACACAATGGCCGGCTATTGGCTTCCGCTGGCTTACCTTGCGGTGCGCGACGACAACGGCAAATATGCACGGCTGGCCAACGCGATGTTCAAAGTGGGAGCACCTTTGGGTTGGTTGATGGAGTATCCGGAGCTAATCAAATTGAACGTTCCAGAACAGGCGCTGCCCGATAATTTTGAAAAAACTTTTCCCGTGATTGGGGTTGCTCGAATCCGTCGGCGGGAACGCAGTGCAACTATCATTCGGGACAACTCGGTATTCTTTGCTTTCCGCAAAGGGGAAGCGGTTGTGAATGCTGTACGAATGGCTTCAGCGTTTTTTGGCAAGGGCCAATTCAAGAGCTCACAGATTAGAAACACCTCGGAAGGATATTTACTGGAACAGAAACTGGAGGGTCCGTATTTTCAGCCGTTCACCCCGGCTCGCCGGATTACTGTGGATACTTACGACAGCACCAGAAGTGAGCGCAAGAAGTCAGAAGTCTGTTTGTTGACGCAATCAGTGCTGATAACCGAGACACCGAATTCGTTCCGGATTCGAGTCCGCGCTGAAGGAACAAAAGACGTGCCGGTAGCAGTTGAAATCAACTTTCGGGAAGGCGGCGAGTTGACCGGTGCAACGCAATTGAAGCCGGATTCCTACTTGCTTGAGAGTGGTAGTGCAACCTATCGCAAGGGAAAGGATGCGGTGAAGATTACTTCCTCAACAGCTCCGCCACATCGTTATGTTGAGGTACGCGGAGCTGAGCACAAATTGCAAGGACCATCGCTGTTCATCACGGGAATGACGCCGATGGATCAAGTGGTGGAGATCAGTTGGGGATAGCTGTAATAACTTTCCCCTATGAGCCTCTCTAAAATTTGCGGTTGTTCTTTGTCTGTTCGCGATGCCAGTGTGCGCCACCTGGATAAGGCCGGAATCTTTTCATGATGGCGCCCGATCAGTGTTAGTTTTTTGAGCTAAGCCTGCGGCTTAAAGTACAACGTCATGCCTGCGCCAACAGCGGCCATAATCATCCCAACAAACAGCAGCGGATTTGGTGCATCCTTCGGTGGGTGTTGATACATAGAGAACATCACGTTGATAACCGGAGCGCCGCCGAATACGATGGGCATCACATAATTTGGAATCCCACCGTTGCGGAAAGCCAAGATGATAAAAATCGCTCCCAACGCACCCAACGCTCCACCAATAGTCGCGGCTGTGACGCCTGTGGAATTGAAGTTATTCAGACTTCCTTGCGACCCAAGCATGATGACGGGAACAATAACGCCCATCAAAAAGTAGGCAAATCCAACGCAAAGCAAAGCTTTGAATGGATTGCCGAGTGCGGCTTGCCCCTTATGCAGAATCGGGCCGTAGATGCCCCAGGAAAGCGCAGCCCCAAGGGCGAATAGCATCCAGATCATGGAACGTTTTTTCTCCTTATTAACCATGTAGGGTTTGATTGTAGCACCTTACTGGCGGATTGCTTTTTCAGCCCGGCTATCCACTTTCTTAAAAGTGGCCGGAACGGTGAGTTTCGAGGTGTCCGCTTTAGCCGTAATCGATGTGGTAGTCATGGTTGTTTCCGACATCACGCCAGCATCAGAATCAGCCGCCTTAGGAGCACTGGCCGTTTTTGGAGCCTCTGCTTCAGCTTTCTTGCGACCTCGATTCAATCCGCCGAGACCCGCTGCACCTATTCCGCCGAACCGCCCCAACTTCCGCGCAACTTCGTTGGCAGCCGTTTGCGTGGCCGCGTCTTCGGTTGAATCCTTCACGTCCTTGCCTACATCCGCCCGTGCTTTCGCACCAGCTTCGGAGGCCTGTGCCATCTGCGCCGTCATTTCCGGAGACATCATTACTTTCGTAACGGTCATCAAATGGAATCCTTCCATGGCTCCAGCCTTGCTGGCCATCGCAGCCATAGCTTTTGCGGTTTGAGGATTGGCTTGGACGTTGCGCATAGTATCGGCGGAGAAGCCGATCTTCTCGGCCATTCGCTTGTGGAATGCTGCAAGTTCCTTGCTTGCGGGAACGTCCTTTGAAAGCCACATGCTGTTTTCCATGCGCGTATCCATGCCCTTACCAGACTTAGGATCGGCCATTTTCATCACAACTGATAAAATCACTTCCCGGGCATTGTAGCCGGAAATAGTTTTTGTATTGCCGGTCTCCTTCACTTGCACGTCGTAGGACATTTCCATTTCATTTTTCTTGCCGGCCTGGGAGACATTGTTCAGCATTTTTTCATACATCGCTTTCATTTCGGCGAAGGTCATTACGGAGTAGGTGCTGGCTTTGTAGTCGACAGTGGTCACAGTCTCTTTGTCCAAATCGTAAATCATTCCGTGGTCGCCGGTAGTGTGGGCCATGCGGTTGCCTTGAACCACCGTTGACGATTCAATGGGCTGCTTCATGCGGCCAGCAAATGGCATTTTCAAAACAGCGCCGCCGGTCATCTGGGTGGTTTGAAGATAGGTGATTTCGGCCAGGGCATGGGATGCCAGCAAAGCCGTGATGAGGGACAGGGGGAGAAGGGTTTTCATATGTTTTTACTTACCTCTTCGAAGTTTATCCAAAAAGCAACCACTGCGTTGCTATACAATAGCGGGTTTGGGACCAACAGCATGAGCGACACAACAATTCATCCAAGCATTAAGCCATTGATCCCCTACTATCTCTTCAGTGGGCTTCTTTTTGTTATGTTTTTCACATACCTGGCCGCTACGCAGGCCCCATTTTGGTACCCAGTATTCGTTCCTGTCAGCGCCGCGATTTATGCGGGAACCAAGCACTTAATTTCGCGAACCACGAAACTTGTGATTGAAGGCGATTTGATTAAATACGAATCGGGCATAGCCTCTAAGCAACAACGCACCATCGTAATTCAGAAGCTGCAGGACGTGCGAGTGGATCAATCTATATTTGAAAGAATTTTGGGAATCGGCAGTCTAACGCTTGAAACGGCTGGGGAAACTAGCCGTTTGACGATTGATGGGATCGATAACCCTGGCACCATTGCCGCGATGCTGCACGAAAAAATGCAGCGACGCAGTAAATGACTCCAGTTAAACTGGTAGAAGGAAAAAATGGCAAAACATTTGGAAGGTAAAGTTGCGGTTGTCACTGGCGGAAGCCGTGGCTTAGGACGAGCGATGGCTGTGGCATTGGCCCAGGAAGGCTGTAAAATTGCGATTGTTGGCCGCGATAAGAAGATGTTGGCGGAAACCGCCACCCTGTGCGCGGAAGCTGGTTCGGAAGGCGTTGCCTTTGCTGCGGATGTGACCAGTGAAGCGGAAGTGATTCAGCTTGGTAAAGACGTGATGGCCTGCTTTGGCCGCGTCGACATTCTGGTGAACAACGCTGGCATAAACATCCGTAAAAACATTGACGAGTTCACGCTTGACGAATGGAATTCAGTACTAACCACCAACCTTACCAGCGCCTTTTTGTTGTGCCGGGCTTTCGTGCCGCACATGAAGGGTAAAGGTTGGGGCCGCATTCTTAATATGACATCCATTATGAGCCATGTTTCCCTAGGTGGACGCGGGGCATACTCTTCGAGTAAAGCCGCTTTGTTGGGCCTGACGAAAGCACTTGCTATGGAATTGGCTCCCGAGGGTATCTGCGTTGTTGGTATTAGCCCCGGACCCTTCGCCACGGAAATGAATATTCCACTGATGAACAATCCGGAATTGAACAAGCAGTTCTTATCAAAAATTCCAGCCGGCAAATGGGGCCAGCCCAAAGACATTGGAACGCTGGCCGCCTTTCTGTGTTCCGATGCCGCCGACTTTATCACGGGCACCGATATTTTGATTGACGGAGGGTGGTGCGCTCAATGAGAAGCCGCATCTTTCTGATTGCCCTTACCGCAGCAATGTTGCTGATGGCAGGTTGCAACCAGAGTAAGAAGAAAGTGATCGCAGTAATTCCTAAAGGCACATCGCATCTGTTCTGGGTTTCCGTTCAGGCAGGGGCACTTTCTGCCGGCAAGGAATTTAACGTCGATATTGAATGGAATGGTCCGGCGGCTGAAACGGATTATACGCGGCAGATCCAAATTGTGGATAGCTATATTGCGCGGCATGTGGATGGTATGGTGCTGGCGGCTGGTGAAAAGAAGGCTTTGGTTGCCCCGATGGAACGAGCAATTGCGGCCGGAATTCCGGTGACTGTTTTCGATTCGGGTTTGGAATCGGATAAGTATATGACGTTCCTTGCCACCAACAATTACGAAGGTGGACAGATGGCCGCCCGCACGCTGGCGAAGCTGTTAAACGAGAAAGGCAAAGTGGCGATGGTGGCTCATGAGCCCGGAAGCCAATCCACCATGGACCGTGAGCGCGGCTTTGAAGAAGCCATCAAACAATCGTTTCCTGGAATTCAAATTGTGGCAACACAGTTTGGCCATTCCGACCGTTCCAAGGCCATGGGTGCAACGGAGAACATTCTTACGGCGCACCCGGAATTGGATGGAATTTTTGCTTCCTCGGAACCAAGTTCAGTTGGAGCATCGCAGGCATTGAAATCACGCAAGCTGGGGGGCAAGGTAAAGCTTGTGGCATTTGATTCCAGCGACGGTTTGATTGAGGATCTACAAGCCGGCGTGATTGACGCCATGGTGGTGCAAGATCCGTTCCGCATGGGTCACGATGCGGTGAAAACCATCATCGACAAGTGGAACGGCAATACACCACCGAAGCGCATTGACTTGAGTGCCCGCGTTGTTACGAAGGCCGATTTAGAGAAGCCTGAAATTAAAGAACTGCTGCATCCTGACGTGGAAAAATATCTTAAGAAATGAGTACTCTTCCTGAACAACTGAACCAGTGCGATTCCATTGATTCCGCGCTTGCCCTCATTCTGAGCGAATTCACGGCGGACAGCGGAACCATTCATATGATTGGCGAGGATGGTGCGTTGCACTTGAAAGCAGCCAGTCGCGGAATTCCAGAAGTGGTGTTGAACATTGTTCGACTCGTACCCATCGGTAAAGGCATGGCAGGCCTTTGTGCGGAACGTGGAGAAGCAATTACTGCTTGCAACATTCAAAACGATACTAGCGGCGACGTGCGCCCAGGGGCCAAAGCTACCGGCATGGAGGGCGCAATTGTAGTGCCGATTTTCGCAGGCGAAAAGGTGGCTGGAACATTGGGAATCGCCAACCGGACTGAGCGAACTTTTTCACCGCAAGAACAGGAAAGCTTAATCGCTGCGGGCCGCGTTCTGGCAAACATGAAGTAGATGGCGGTTACGGCAATCACCATTTCCCGGGAGAGCCTGGAAACCTTTTCGCAGAAGCTTCTGCTTGCCGCTGAAGTATCACCAAACCACGCGGATATTGTTGCGAAATCCCTGGTAGCTGCAAACCTTCGAGGTGTGGATTCCCACGGCGTTCAGCTACTCAGCTATTACTTGAAACAAATCCAAGCTAAGAACATTGCCGTCGATTCCATCGGCGCACCCGCAACAGAATCGGGGGCAACGATAGTGTACGATGCGGCCAATGGCCTGGGCGCAGTCACGGCAAGGGAATGTTGCGAGCACGCGAATCGATTGGCCGCCGCACATGGCATAGGAATGGTAACGGTAAAGAATGCCAACCATTTTGGTGCTTGTGCATTTTGGGCGCAACGGATTTCAGCGGCCAGAAACATTGGAATTGTAGTTTGCAACGCATCGCCGCTGGTGGCTCCGTGGCAAGGAAAGGAAGTTCGCTTTGGTACGAACCCTATTTGCATGGCTGTACCAGGCGGCAAGTTTTTGTTGGATATGGCAACAACCACAGTGGCCGCAAATCGCATCTACAAAGCGGTGACCAATCAGGAACCGTCGATCCCCTTGGGCTGGGCGATGGATCGCGAAGGCAGGCCAACCACAGATCCCAAAGTGGCGTTGGACGGGGGCTTCGTGATGCCTCTTGGCGGCTATAAAGGATATGGTTTGGCAATCATGGTGGAGATCCTTTGCGCGGTACTTTCAGGCGGTGCGATGAGCACCGAACTTGGTGGAATTCGCGTTCTGGACCAGCCGATGAATGCCGCACATATGTTCCTGGCAATTTCTGTTGATCGCTTCCTGCCTGATGGTGAATTTGAGCCGCGCATGGCGAAGCTAATCGGCATGCTGAAATCGGTGGAACCAGCGGCAGGATTTTCAGAAGTGTTGGTTGCAGGCGAACCGGAAGAGCGAATAGAAGCTGATCGCCTTGCGCATGGAATCCCAATTGAAGCGGGCGTTTGGGCGCGACTTTGTGAAGATGCCAGCAACCTTCGTGTAGCAATCCCACAGTGACGCTACAATAGTTCGAATGCCGGAACAACCGAATCAGGAGCAGAGTTTCGAGGCAGGCTTAGCCGACCTTGAAGCTGTAGTGAAAGAACTGGAAACCGAAGGGTTACCGCTGGAGCGCGCAATCCAGGTTTTCGAGAAAGGCGTAGCCTTAAGCGATCGATGCCGCAAGCAATTGGAAGATGCCGAATCGCGGATTGAGATTCTTACAAAGAAGGGGGGGAAGATAGTTCCTCAACCCTTCGATGCCGCCGATTAGCGCATGAAGATTAGCGCATGAATATTTCCGAATATATAAGGGAACGGTCGTCCTTGACCGAAGAGGCATTGGATTCCCTTGTGCCGCCGGAAACCACGCTTCCGGTGACGATCCACAAGGCCATGCGCTATAGCTTGTTTGCGGGTGGAAAGCGCATTCGTCCAGTGCTCTGCTTTGCAGCATACGAGGCTGTCGGCAGTACTTTTGAAGGTATCGAAAACGTCGCGGCCACCCTCGAAATGATTCACACCTACTCGTTGATTCACGACGACCTCCCTGCCCTGGATAATGACGATCTGCGACGCGGCCGCCCTACCAATCACAAAGTTTTCGGCGATGCGATGGCGATTCTAGCAGGCGATTCCTTGCTTACGTTAGCCTTCCAGGTTCTGGCAGAACTCGATACTCCCGCAGAAACGGCTGTTCGGCTGGTGTCAGAATTGGCGAGGGCATCAGGCACAGTGGGCGGCATGATCGGTGGTCAGGTGGAAGATATTCAGGGCGAAGGTCAACCTCCAACCGCAGACTTGCTCAATCGGATTCATCGAGCAAAAACCGGAGCGCTCCTAAGAGCGAGCGTTCGTATGGGAGCCATTTACGCGGGAGCTAACGAAGATAGCTTGGACAAGCTTTCCGAATATGGTGAACACGTTGGTTTGGCGTTTCAAATTGTGGACGATATTCTTGACGTGGAACAATCCTCGGAAGAACTTGGCAAGACGGCTGGAAAAGATGCGGCCCAAAAGAAAATTACCTTCCCCGCAGTTTATGGTCTGGAACAATCACGGGAGATGGCGGTCCACCATTTAAAGTTTGCTCATGAGGCAGTGGCATCCTTTGGAACAAAGGCAGATCCGTTGAGGGCAATCGCCGATTTCATTGTCAACCGGAAGGCATGAAGGCCAGGAAGATCAGACTCGACCAATTGCTGGTGGAACGTGGACTTACGCAGTCGCGTGAAAAAGCGCAGAGCTTGATTATGGCCGGTGCTGTTCTGGTGAATGGTCAGAAGTCAGAGAAGCCTGGTAAATCCTTCGAGGATGACGTCCGCCTTGAGGTTCTTGAATCCTGTCCCTATGTTGGTCGCGGCGGCTATAAGTTGGCGGCGGCTCTTGAAGAATTCCATATCGACCCTCGCGATCGCATTTGCCTGGACGTTGGCGCATCCACGGGAGGCTTCACCGATTGCCTGCTTCAGAATGGCGCCAAGCGCGTGTATGCATTTGACGTCGGCACGGCACAACTGGATTGGAAGATCCGCAACGATCCGCGAGTTGTGGTGCGGGAAAGCTATAACGTCCGCTACCTGAAGCCTGAAGACATTCCAGAAAAAGTAAGTCTGTTCGTATGCGACGTCAGCTTTATTTCCGTTACGTTGATCCTGCCAGCGGTGGTACCTGTGATGGCTGAAGACGGGGAGATGGCCATCTTGATTAAGCCGCAATTTGAAGCCGGAAGAGATCAAGTGGGCAAAGGCGGCATTATTCGCGACCCTTTGATTCACAAACAAGTAGTGGAGCGCATTGTCTTGTTTGTGGAACAACAGCTACAATTGAAAACCGCAGTAATCCCCAGTCCGATTCTTGGGGCAGAAGGAAATCAGGAGTTTTTGCTGCATGCCCACCATTAAATGTGTGGCCATTATCGCCAAACCGGGAGTTGCTGCCGGACCGCAAATCGTCACCGAATTGCTGTCCTGGTTGGCACAACGGGGCATTTCCGTGCGTCTGGATGAACAGGCGGCAGAGTATGCCGGGTCGTCCGATTGGCTGGTTCGCAATGAGCTTGCCGATGGCACGCAGTTGATGATTGTTCTGGGTGGCGATGGTACTTTACTTGCCGCGGCGAGGGCTGTCGGGGACAAGGGCATCCCTGTGTTTTCCGTGAATCTTGGCAACTTGGGATTCCTCACCGCATTGAATTTGGATGAACTATATCCTGAACTGGAAAAGGCGTTGCGCGGCGAACAGCATATGGGTTTGCGCCGTATGTTGTCCTGCCAGATTATGCGCGATGAAGTTGAAATAGCCCAGTATGATGCGTTGAATGACGTGGTGCTTACCAAAGCCGCACTGGCTCGCGTGATTGATCTTGAGACTTACGTCGACAATCATTTCATCTGCCGCTACAAGGCCGATGGCTTGATTGTTTCAACACCCACCGGGTCAACAGCTTATTCGTTGTCGGCCGGCGGGCCGATTATTTTTCCGTCCGTAGCGGCATTGGCAATCACGCCGATTTGCCCGCATATGCTTACCAACCGCCCAGTGATTGTTTCCGACTCAAGTGTGATTCAAGTCATCGCCCGTGGAGATGATGATTCGATTTGGTTGACCGTCGATGGCCAAGTGGGCCAACCCCTAAGGCAAGGGGACAAAGTGATCTGCAAGAGTTCGCACAAAACGATCAACCTGATCCGTCCGCCGAAAATGTTGTATTTTGATGTGCTGCGTGCCAAGTTGCATTGGGGTGAACGTTAGTTAGGAGCCTGTACTTATGAAAAAGATTTCTATGACAACTTGGGTTTTTGTCGCGATGTTTGCCGGTATTTTTTTGGGCATAGTTGCGCCCGATGTGGCTAAGAACTTATCGCCCATCAGTAACATTTTCCTGCGCCTGATCAAGAGCATTATTGCGCCGCTGCTTTTTGGAACGCTAGTTTATGGCATTGCCGGGGCAGGTACGCCAAAAGCCATGGGTCGTATTGGTGCCAAGGCGTTCGCATATTTTATTCCAGCCACAACCGTTGCCCTTTTCGTAGGACTGGTGGCAGTGAACTTAACCCAGCCTGGTGCTGGGTTAAAGATTGACATGAGCGCTAAATTGGACCCCGCCCTGCAGGCGAACAAAATCACAGTGGCAGGCATGTTGGAACATACTTTTCCAAGCAGCATTATTGAAGCAATGGCAAAAGGGGAAGTTCTGCAAATTGTGGTCTTCTCGGTGATGTTTGGTATTGCTTGCTCCATGATCGGGTCGAAAGCTAAGCCAATGGTGGATTTTTGTCACTCCCTTTCGGAGGTGATGTTTCAGTACACCAGCTTTGTGATGTACCTGGCCCCCTTTGGCGTTTTGGCGGCGATGGCGAGTACAGTAGGGACGAAAGGGCTCGGCGTACTGACCAGCTTAGGGAAACTGGTGCTGACGCTTTACGGTGCGTTGTTCTTCTTCGTCATTTTTGTACTGGGATTCGTGGCGCTTGTAATTCGCCTACCGATTCGAAAATTCTGGAACGCCGTGAAAGAGCCTTACTTCTTGGCCTTTTCGACAGCTTCGAGCGAGGCTGCCCTACCCTTGGCTTTAGAGAACATGGAAAAGTTCGGAGTGCCAAAGCATATTGTCAGCTTCGTGCTACCGACCGGATATAGTTTCAATTTGGATGGCAGCACTTTGTATCTTTCGTTGGCCAGCGTTTTCGTTGCTCAAGCAGCTGGCGTCAACATGAGTATTGGAGACCAGATCATGATGATGCTGACGTTGATGCTATCGAGCAAGGGAGTTGCGGCAGTGCCTCGCGCGTCGCTGGTAATTCTGGCCGGCACGCTTTCTAATTTCAATTTACCGATTGAAGGGATCAGCCTGATTTTAGGTGTGGATGCCCTGATGGATATGGCTCGCACTTCGGTGAATCTGCTGGGGAATTGCCTTGCCGCAGCGGTGGTTGCCAAGTGGGAGGGGTACGATTTGGATGCCCCCGTTGTGCAACCGGCAACTGTCTAAACCAATACGATTTTCACAGAAAAAAGCGGCCGGTGAAGGCAACCAGCACTACTATGTTTTCCGTTTCGACGCTTGTTCATCAGTATTCTCGACGTCGTTCTTAGACACCTCGATTGGATTGTGTGCCGAAAGCATCTCCACGATTTTTATTCCGCCTTTCTGCGCAATCGGTTCCTGAGTTACTGGCTTTGGTTGCTCATCGAATTGAAATCTATAAATATCGTCGGTTTTGGTGCCTGGCTGCATCAGGGAGATCTCCTTCAAATACCCGGATCGTAAATCGTAAACCCATCCGTGCAAGGTGGGCCGGTCACCTGCATCATGCCAAGCCCGTTGAACAATAGACGTTTGTGCAAGGTTTTGCACCTGTTCTGCTACATTGATCTCCACTAGGCGATCCCATCGGGCGCGGGGATCGGAAATGGATTCCAACTCGCGCTGATATAAACGGTAGACATCTTTCAGATAACGCAGCCACTTGTTCAGCAATCCCAAATCGCTTCGGCCCATGGCGTTTTTTACGCCGCCGCAATTGTAGTGCCCACACACGATGATGTGCTTCACTTTCAAAACCTGAACAGCATATTGCAGCACGCTGAGCAGATTGAAGTCGGTATGTACCACCATGTTGGCAATGTTCCTGTGCACAAACAGTTCGCCTGGTTCAGTGCCTGTAATTTCCTCGGCCGGCACTCGCGAATCGGAACAGCCAATCCATAGAAATTCGGGCTTCTGGGTTTCTGATTGGCTATGGAAGAAGTCCGGGCGGATCTTAAGTTTTTCTTTCACCCATGCTTCATTCGCCAGCAATAGTTTCTTGTACGATTCCATTTCGCCTCTCTTTCCTTAGGACTTGTAGGTTTCCCAATGTTTCAATTCGAGCTGAATATTTTTGTAAGGAGCCAGTTTTTTAAAATCCTCTACTGTCTCCAGGATGTCGTGATCAATGAAAATGGCGCGAGTGCCGTCGATTACAACATGGGAATTATTAGGAATCTCGCGCAGACGTTTACGGAACTCGCTTTTGTTAACAAAGCTGGCGTCCTTGTTGAACCGCATCAGATAGTCACTCCCGCGGTTGACAACGGTTATCGCTTCATGGTGATTCGTCCAGAAAACGAAAAACGCCCCGCAAGCGATTCCGATGAGAACACCGATGAGCAGATCGGTAAGAACGACAGCGATTACAGTTGTCATAAATGGAATGAACTGGTCCCAACCAAGGTCACGCGTTTTAAGAAAATTGGACGGCGTGGCCAGCTTAATACCCAGCATGATGAGAATGGCTGCAAGGCTGGCCAATGGCGTCATTCGCAGCACACCGGGGATCAACAGCACAAACAGCAGCAAAAACATCCCATGAATGAAGACACTCAACCAGGAACGAGCGCCGGCATATACATTCGCTGACGTCCGCACTACTACAGAGGTGATGGGAAGGCCACCAATGAATCCAGAGACCATATTCCCGACCCCCTGCGCCAGCAGTTCCCGATTCGGCGGAGAGATTCGCTTGAAAGGATCCAACCGGTCAGCAGCCTCCAGGGAGAAAAGTGTTTCAAGACTTCCGACAAAGGCGATCGAAGCGGCCGCCACCCAAACATTCCTGTTTCCGATTGCGGAGAAGTCGGGAAAAGAAAATTGCTGGAAAAACACAACCAAATTGGAAGGTGCCGGAAGGTTCACCAAGTGTTCCGATTCTACTAGGTACAAGGCGGGGGCAATAACGCGGAACGCTTGATTGATCAGAATCCCAAGGGCAACCACCGCCACCGGACCTGGGACCTGCCGAAAAAAGGCAACTTTCCCAGCCAGTGCATCCCAGGCAATCAGCACAGCCAAGCTGACAGCAGCGATGAAAATGGCACCAGCCGAAGCGCTCATCACGCTTGCGGCGATTTCGCTAAATGTGTTGTTATCGCCAACCTGCAAAAACTTGAAGTTACCTTCAAAGTCTTTGTCTCTACCCAAAGCATGGGGAATTTGCTTGAGGATAATCACGATGCCGATTCCAGCCAGCATGCCCTTGATGACTGAATTCGGAACATAGTCGGCAATTACGCCAAACTTCACAATGCCAAAAACCAGTTGGATAACCCCAGACAACACGACCGCCAACAGGAAGGCTTGATACGATCCTGTATCAGTGATCGCCCCTGCCACGATGGCGGCAAGACCGGCGGCTGGACCGCTTACACTGACCTGCGAGCCTGAAAATATGCTGACAACCATACCACCCACAATCCCGGCAATGACACCTGCAAAAAGCGGAGCGCCGGATGCCAACGCAATACCCAGGCATAATGGCAAAGCAATCAGGGAAACCGCTAATCCAGCGGGTCCATCGTATTTCAGAAAATTTCCAGACGTCGCATCGATTGTCTCGATGCGAGGATGTTCAGTTGACATGACTCCAACCTTCGCCAGGCTCACGGATTAAACCGCTAGTTTGGACTGAAATTCAAAAACTGGAATTGCGACTACGCTGAGAGATGCGTTGGCGGAGCACGGCCCGGGCGGACATCCAGACCAATCGCCGACTCTGGAGAAGATGTGGCAATGTGAACTTTGCCGACAAAGCAGAGAACAGGCAGCACGTCCAAGGATGAGGAAGTTATCGGAACAAGCGGTTGATGGGAAAGTATAGTCGAAGGACCAACCTCGTCGCGGAAGTTGTGGGAGGCTGCGAAACGCTGAAGGATTCTTCCACGCTGTAACACGATGGGGTCATTGTCAGGCGACATAAACGCCCACGACAAGGAAACCAGAGTGGTTGCAACTATTAAACGCTGAAGCCACTTTGCCATTCATCAAGTATAGCAATGAAAGGGTGAATCAATTCCGTGCGGCTAGGAATCTGGCATAGTTTCCTGACGCGCGTCATAATCTAAAACATGACCATATTGAACGAAGTCAACCAAATAACTATTCCAGAGCAAATCGCTATTGATATGGGGCTGACTCCAGGCTCGCAATTTGAGTGGACTCCAAGCACAATTCCAGGGACTTTCATTGTTGACATGGTGCCAGCAGAACATCGTTTGCTACAACGCTGTCAAGAACTCGGGAGGGCCTACGTTGGACGCAACCTGATAGATGAGTTGATAGAAGAGCGAATGCGTGAAGATGTTGAAGAATTCGGGTAAGTAAGTCGATGAGCAACCTAAATTAATCAGGCAAGGTGCGCAGCATAGATTCGATTTGGGCTCTGAGATTGGTGATGTGCTCCTCCACAATTACCCATACGAGTTCAAGATCGATCCCAAAATATTCATGGATGATGATATTTCGGAAGGCGAGAATCTGAGGTCACAAAATCTCAGGACGTAACTTGCGCGACTCCCGAGGATACACCCCAGCAAGCTTCGCCCAACACCGCTTGACGGTGCAGCACTGATCAAAAGTTAAAAACGGCACCGAGTTGCCCCGGTGCCGTTTCATTTTTCCAATCTGTCGGAACTAACTACTCAGCGATATCCTCGCCGCCGCCGATTTCGGATACTTCGCTCAACCCGCCAGTATAAACCGTGCGAGCCTCCTCGTCGTATCCACCCAATCCATCGGCCAGAGAAATCTCTGGCTCTTCCACCACTGGCTCTTCCACGATATCTTCACCAGCGATTTTCACGCCGCGGTAGTAATCGAGTCCGGTACCAGCAGGGATCAAGCGGCCCATGATGACGTTTTCTTTGAGTCCTCTCAAGTAGTCAACCTTACCGTTGATGGCGGCTTCGGTCAACACACGTGTGGTCTCCTGGAAACTGGCGGCGGAGATGAACGAATCCGTCGAGAGCGACGCCTTCGTGATCCCCAGCAACACGGCCTTACCCGCAGCAGGCTTTCCGCCAGCATCCAGCACCCGGGCATTTTCTTCCTTGAACTTGAAACGATCCACCACTTCCTCAGGCAGGAATTCGGAATCGCCAATGTCTTCAATGCGGACCCAGCGCAACATCTGGCGTGAGATCACTTCCAAATGCTTATCGTTGATATTCACGCCCTGCAACCGGTAAACTTCCTGAATTTCATTCACCAGGTACTTCTGCAGTTCGCGCTCGCCCAGTACGGCGAGAATATCATGCGGATTGCGCGGACCATCCATCAAAGGATCGCCGGCCTTCACCCTCTCCCCATCCTGCACGTTGATATGGACACCACGCGGAATGGAGTATTCACGCGCATTGCCGTCGTCCCCGTGGATGGCGATTTTGCGGTAACCCTTGGTCACTTCACCGTGCTTAATAATGCCGTTGATTTCAGCAATGACGGCTGGATCGCGAGGCTTACGAGCTTCAAACAATTCCACAACACGCGGCAAACCACCGGTGATGTCTTTGGTTTTCGATGTGGCGCGCGGAATCTTGGCAATTACGTCGCCGGCGTGAACTTCGTCGCCGTCGCGCATCATCAAGTGGGCATGTGTCGGCATGAGATATCGCTTCTCATCCGCTTTGTGCCCGCCAATGGGCCGGATCATGACCATCGGCTGGCGCTTTTCGTCCATGGAATCGGACACAACCAACTGGGAAAGCCCAGTGATTTCGTCCACCATTTCGGTTAGCGTTGCGCCTTCAATCAAATCCTTGAAGTGAGCAATACCGGTGAGTTCAGTCAAGATGGAGAAGGTATAAGGATCCCATTCCAACATCTTTTCGTTAGCCTTAACCGGAGCGCCCTCTTCGTACAGAATACGGGCACCATACACAACCTGATACCGTTCGCGTTCGCGGTTCTTTTCGTCCACAACCGCAAGAATACCGTTGCGATTCATGGCAACCAGTTCACCCTTAGCATTGCGAACCGTTTGGATTCCAATGTGCCGGACAAACCCGTTGGTACGTGCTTCCTGCGTCGATTGTTCGGAGGCTCGTGTTGCTGCGCCGCCGATGTGGAAGGTACGCATGGTAAGCTGCGTTCCTGGTTCGCCGATGGACTGAGCGGCAATAACACCGCAAGCTTCACCGCGTTCCACTAATCGGCCAGTAGCCAGGTTACGACCGTAGCAAAGCTGGCAAACACCGCGCTTGGATTCGCAGGTGAGCACAGAACGGATCTTCACCCGTTCAATACCGGCTGCTTGAATGGCGGCGGCCAACTCTTCGGTGATTTCCTGGTTCACCTTTACAATGACGTTGTTTTCAAAGTCGAGCTGCGTTTCAAGAGCTACACGGCCCACAATGCGGTCGCGCAATGGCTCAATGATTTCGCCCGATTCGATGATCGGCTCCACGTAAATTCCGTCCATCGTTCCGCAATCGGTGTCGGTGACAATAACGTCTTGTGCCACGTCCACCAAACGGCGGGTAAGATAACCGGAATCGGCCGTTTTAAGTGCCGTATCGGCCAACCCTTTACGGGCACCGTGAGTGGAGATGAAGTACTGCAGCACGTTCAACCCTTCACGGAAGTTGGCGGTAATCGGAGTTTCAATAATTTCGCCGGATGGTTTAGCCATCAAGCCGCGCATACCAGACAGCTGGCGGATCTGTTGTTTCGATCCACGAGCGCCGGAATCGGCCATGATGTAAATCGGGTTTAGGTAACGGCCCGTACGGTCGTCTTCTTCCATCACTTTGAACATCTCTTCGGAGACGCGGTCGGTGACTTTGGACCAGATTTCAATAATTTTGTTGTAGCGTTCGCGCTGTGTGATGGCGCCTTCCTGGTACTGATTCTGGACCTCAATAACGGCCTTTTCAGCTTCCTTCACTAGGCTGGCTTTCTGTTTCGGAACCACCATGTCGTCAATGCCGATGGAAATTCCGGCGCGGGTTGCGTACAGGAACCCAAGAGCCTTCACTTCATCCAGCATCTTCACAGTAACGTGCAGACCAAAGCGCAGGTAGCAATAGTGCACCATCTGCGTCAGTCCCTTTTTCTTCAACAGGCCATTGATAAACGGCATGTCATCGGGCAGCACATCGTTCAAAATGACGCGGCCAACGGAGGTATCCATGTCCGCTTTGTCATACTGAACCGGTTCGGTGTGCATGATGTTCTGGCTGTCGAACGCCTTGCCCAGTTCCATCACGGGTCCGGTATAGCGCAGTTTGATTGGGGTGAGTGTTTCCACTTCGCCCATTTCCAGTGCGATTAATACGTCGTCAATGGATGCAAACTTCTTACCTTCGCCCTTGGTGCCTGGAACCGCTTTGGTTAAGTAGTAGAGACCAAGAACCATGTCCTGCGACGGAATTGCAATTGGTGCACCGTGGGCAGGAGACAGAATGTTGTTCGACGAAAGCATCAGTGTTGTTGCTTCAATCTGAGCTTCTGGCGAAAGCGGAATATGGACGGCCATCTGATCGCCGTCGAAATCGGCGTTGAAGGCGGTACAAACCAGCGGATGCAACTTGATCGCCTTGCCTTCCACCAGGATCGGTTCAAAGGCTTGAATGCCTAAGCGATGCAGTGTAGGAGCGCGATTCAGAAGGATCGGATGGTCGCGAATAACTTCTTCCAGGATGTCCCAAACTACGGGATCCTGCTGTTCTACAAGTTCCTTCGCTTGCTTGATGGTGGTGCAATGTCCACGCTGTTCCAGACGATGATAGATGAATGGCTTGAAGAGCTCCAGCGCCATTTTCTTGGGCAAGCCGCACTGATTCAACTTCAGTTCAGGGCCGACGACGATGACCGAACGGCCAGAATAATCGACGCGCTTTCCAAGTAGATTTTGACGGAAACGACCCTGCTTGCCTTTCAGCGTATCGGACAGGGACTTCAATGGACGGTTGTTTGCGCCACGCAAAACACGGCCACGGCGACCGTTATCGAACAGAGCATCGACAGCTTCCTGCAGCATCCGCTTTTCGTTGCGGACGATCACGTCCGGGGCGTGCAGTTCCATCAACTTCTTCAATCGGTTGTTGCGGTTGATGACACGGCGATAAAGATCGTTCAAATCGGACGTAGCGAAGCGACCGCCATCGAGCGGGACAAGCGGACGAAGTTCCGGCGGGATCACTGGGATCACGTCCAGAATCATCCATTCAGGCTTATTGGCAGACTTGCGGAAACTTTCGGCTACGCGCAGGCGCTTGGCATACTTCAACTTCTTTTGCGCCGACTGTTCCGTCTTCATCTTCTCGCGAATCATGATGGACAGTGATTCCACGTCCATCTTGCGGAGAAGATCTTTAATGCCTTCGGCACCCATCATGGCGACGAATTTACCGGGGTATTCCAGGTCCAATTGACGCTTGCGTTCGTCGGTGATTACCTCACCGGCGGAAATTTCCTGCACGTCGCCTGGATCCACAATTACGTAAGCTTCAAAGTAAAGAACGCGTTCCAATTCGCGCAGGGTAATGTCAAGAAGATAACCGATACGGCTGGGCAATCCCTTGAAGAACCAAACGTGCGAACAGGGGCTGGCAAGTTCAATGTGGCCCAAACGTTCCCGGCGAACCCGGGAAAGAGTGACTTCCACACCGCACTTATCGCAAATGACGCCGCGGTGCTTCATGCGTTTGTACTTACCGCACAAGCATTCCCAATCGGCAATCGGTCCGAAAATACGGGCGCAGAAAAGGCCGTCCCGTTCCGGTTTGAAGGTTCTATAGTTAATGGTCTCCGGCTTGGTTACTTCGCCGTGGGACCAGCTCCGGATTTTTTCCGGGGAGGCGAGACTAATCCGGATGGAATCAAAGTCCGCAATCAGATTCGCGCGATCATATGGGGAAGATCTATACATCATCGCTTTAACCTCCTCCTTAGTCAGCCGCCAGCGCAGTGTCAATCACTTCGCGGGGCTTTTTCATTAATTCAACGTCAAGGCATAAAGATTGCAGTTCGCGGATGAGCACGTTAAACGACTCGGGCACACCCGGTTCGGCCGCAGCCTCGCCTTTGACAATAGCTTCGTAGATTTTCGCGCGCCCGTAAACGTCATCGGACTTCGCGGTTAACAATTCCTGCAGCACATAAGCAGCACCGTAGGCTTCAAGGGCCCACACTTCCATTTCACCAAAACGCTGTCCGCCAAATTGCGCCTTGCCGCCCAGGGGCTGCTGCGTAATTAACGAATACGGTCCGATGGAACGAGCGTGGATCTTATCATCCACCAAGTGAGACAGCTTCAACATATAGATGTAGCCGACTGTCACTGGCTGTTCAAACCAAATTCCCGACATGCCATCAATCAACCGGACCTTACCAGAGCTTGGGAGCTCAGCACGAGCCAGCATGGCTTTAATGTCAGCTTCCGTTGCACCGTCAAATACCGGTGTTGCAAAGTGGAAGCCCAGGAATTTTGCAGCCCATCCAAGATGGGTTTCCAAAATCTGTCCGACGTTCATACGGGAAGGTACGCCCAGCGGATTCAAGACAATTTCCACCGGCGTTCCGTCGGCCAAGTGAGGCATGTCTTCTTCGGGAACAATGCGGGCGATCACACCCTTGTTTCCGTGACGGCCTGCCATTTTGTCGCCAACGCTTAACTTGCGCTTCATTGCGATGTAAACCTTGACCAGTTTAATAACACCTGGAGGCAGTTCATCACCCTTACGCAACTTCGCCGTTTTCTCTTCTGTGATTTTTTCCAACACGGCGATTTGACGCGACGTCATCTCTTCGATTTCGTCGATCATTTCGTTCAGCCGGGGATTACGTTCTTTTAACCGGAGGCGCTTCAAATCACGTCCGCGCATGGATTCAACCATTTCGCGGTTCATGTAAGCACCCTTTGAAACCAGCTTCTTATTGCTCTTTTCGTCGTGGAGATCGGCTAGGATTTCTTGGCCGTCCATTTCCTTGGTTAATCGCTTGGCACGTTCGTCGTTCAGAATGCGCTTTTCGTCTTCCAAGTTGCGATGTAGCTTGGCCACCTGGTTTTCCAGGATCAGCTTGGAGCGTTCATCCAGTTCGGTACCTTTGCGTGCGAATACTTTGCAATCTACGACCGTGCCTTCCATTCCGGGCGGACAGTAGAGCGAAGCGTCTTTCACGTCACCAGCTTTTTCACCGAAGATGGCACGCAACAACTTCTCTTCAGGAGTCAGTTGCGTTTCACCCTTCGGCGTCACTTTGCCGACAAGAATGTCACCAGGTTTGACCGTGGCACCCACTCGGATAATGCCACTTTCGTCCAGGTTGCGCAGGAAGCTTTCTGAGATGTTCGGAATATCACGAGTGATTTCCTCAGGTCCCAGCTTGGTATCGCGAGATTCAATTTCCAACTCTTCAATATGAATTGAAGTGTAGTAATCTTCCTTCACCAACTTTTCGGAAACCACAATGGCGTCCTCAAAGTTGTAACCGCGCCAGGGCATGAAGGCCACTAGCACGTTGCGGCCAAGGGCAAGTTCGCCCAGTTCCGTACAAGGACCATCCGCCAGCACATCCCCTTTCTTCACGCGTTGGCCAAGCTTTACGATTGGCTTCTGCGTGATACAGGTGTTCTGGTTGGAACGTTTGAATTTGATCAGCGTGTAGATGTCCGAACCCACTTCGCGCGACATCTGACCTTCGTGTGCGGAGGAGCCGTCCACACGAACAATTACTCGTTCGCTATCGACGGAATCAACAATGCCGGCGCGCTTGCAAATAACGACAGCACCGGAGTCGCGAGCAGTGACACGTTCCATACCGGTTCCAACGAAAGGAGCCTCAGCACGCAGCAGCGGAACTGCCTGGCGTTGCATGTTGGAACCCATCAAAGCGCGGTTGGCGTCATCGTTTTCAAGGAATGGAATCAGACTGGCGGCAACCGAAACAAGCTGTTTCGGGCTGACGTCCATATACTGCACTTCCTCCCGATGAATAAGAACGAAGTTACCTTGCTGACGGGCGTTCACCAGATCGTCGGTAATTTTACCGGCCGGATCCAGCTTCACGTTGGCCTGGGCAATAATGTATTTGTCTTCTTCCCAGGCAGAGAGGTAATCGCAATGGGCTTCAATTTCAGCTGGATGTTTGCCAGCCTTGAGACCCGAATTGATCTTCTCCATTTCTAAGCGTGGGACGACTTGATTCACCTTGGTTGAAGTATCGCCAGGATTCAGCACCTTGATTTCGTCCACAACAATGCCTTCAATCACGCGCCGGTAAGGGCTTTCAATAAAGCCGTATTCGTTGATGCGTGCAAAACAAGACAGTGAGGAAATAAGTCCGATGTTCGGACCTTCAGGCGTTTCAATGGGGCAGATACGGCCGTAGTGAGTAGGGTGAACGTCGCGGACTTCAAAGCCGGCACGTTCGCGGGAAAGACCACCAGGTCCAAGAGCGGAGAGTCTCCGTTTGTGGGTGATTTCCGACAATGGATTGGTTTGATCCATGAACTGCGAAAGTTGGCTGGAGCCGAAGAATTCACGAATGGCGGCCATCACGGGCTTGGCGTTAACCAAGTCGTGCGGCATAGCGGTGGACATTTCCTGGTACACCGACATCTTTTCCTTAATGGCGCGTTCCATACGAACCAAGCCAATGCGGAATTGATTTTCCAGCAATTCACCAACTGCGCGGACGCGGCGGTTACCCAAGTGATCAATGTCGTCCACAAGCCCGATACCTTTACGAAGGCGCATCAGGTAGCGGATGGTAGAAACAAAATCGTCTCCATCGAGAGTGCGGCGATCAAGCGGATTGCGGCCATCATTCTTTGGATCGGACTTCCAGCTTTCCGCGGAATGATCGGCTTTATCGTGCAGCTTGATGTTGAACTTCATGCGGCCGACGCGCGATAAATCGTACTTGCGAGCGTCGAAGAACATACCCTGGAACAATTGAGTAGCGGTGTCGACAGTTGGCGGATCGCCTGGGCGCAACTTGCGGTAAATTTCCAGCAGTGCGTCGTTCTGCGTCTTGATAGGATCCTTGCGAAGCGTGGAAACAATTACGTTCCCAACGTCGTCGCGTTCAGGGAAGAAAAGCTCCAGCTTTTCGATGCCGGCGTCCATCAGCTTGGTTAGAAGCGATGGAGTCAACTCCTGATTGGCTTCAACCAGAATTTCACCGGTTTCCATATCGATGACATCAGCCATCACCAATGCGCCTTCCAGATCATTGGAGGCGACTTCAAACTGTTCGATCTTGGCCTTAGCCAAATCTTTCAGAACACTGTTGGTGATTTTGCGGCCTTGAGGAACAACCGTATCACCTGACTTGGAGTTAATCGCGTGCGACAGTTTCAGACCGAGCAATGCACCGCGACCGGATTCAGAAGTTAACCAAATTAGCTTCTTGTCTTTGATCTTCAGTGTGGTGTGCGTGTCTGTATAGAAAGTACGAAGAATCTGCTCATCGGACTTCATGCCTAGGGCACGAAGGAATACACTGCCGTAAAACTTGCGCTTGCGATCGATACGGACGTAGAGCAGGTTCTTGTTGTCGTACTCAAACTCAACCCAGCTTCCTCGATACGGAATGATCTTACCCAGGTAATACCCTTGGGCTGCAACCTTTTCAAAAAACACACCAGGCGAACGATGCAACTGGCTGACAATTACACGCTCTGTGCCGTTGATGATGAACGTACCGTTGTTGGTCATCAGCGGGATTTCACCAAAGAACACTTCCTGTTCCTTGATGTCGCGCACGGTCTTGACGCCGGTTTCGGGATCTTTGTCGTATACAGTGAGGCGGATGGTTACTTTCAGCGGGGCGGAATAAGTCATGCCGCGCTCTTCGCATTCCGGCACGTCGTACTTCAACTGCAGGCCGACAGGATCACCGCAACGGTTACAGAAGGTGACAATGTTTTTGTTGAAGGTTCCGCACTTGTGGCAAAGGACTTCTCCAGCATGGAATGGATCGGTACGGATGGTGGCGCCGCAGGCTGGATTGCGGCAAGTGGAGCGAAGGTGATGCAGCCCTTTCAGGTTGCCGCACTTGCATTCCCAGTTACCGATGGCGTAATCAACGAATTCCAGTTGCGAAAGACCGCGGAAATCGGTGATAGGGAATACGCTGGAAAATACGCTCTGCAAGCCAGAATCGTCTCGCTCAGGAGGCAGCAGCTCCATTTGCAGGAAGCGAGCATAGCTCTGCTTCTGCACTTCAATCAAATTCGGAATCGGAACCGAAGTTTTGATCTTCGAGAAATCGACACGCTCGCGAATATTGGAAATTGCCGTGTTACTCATTTTCGTTCGTCCACTCCTATATGCAACGGCACAACTGCCGGCGGAAACAGACTACCCTTGCCGGACGCAAACTTAAAAACGTCACCAACAACGTCAGAAATCAACGTTTGATGTGGAAATCCGGTCTGCAGTCCAACCAAAATTGGTTAGCGGATCGGGAAGGCACAGTAAATTATCTTTGATTATGTTCGGATACACTTCTGCCAAGGTGGGTTTAAGCATAGAAAGCTCGATCACAGTTTGAGGCAAACTGCTGGCTGAAGGGCGTAAAGATGTATTCACAGGCGCAATCCGGTCCGGCTCCGGCTATTGCAGTTATAGTACCAAACTCCAGAGCCCCTGGTCAAACGGGGGCAAGGAGTAGAACTAAATGCGATAATTTCGTAAGGAAAATACCTTAGCCGGGGCGTACTAGTACTGATTTGGGTGGTGAAATGGGATAGCGCCAACGGCTCCCCACCCAGGGAACCGCCAGCGCCGTTTTTTTTGAGCTTAGAAATAGGAAGCTTGTTTACTTGACTTCGACGCTAGCGCCGGCGTCCACAAACTTCTTCTTAATTGTCTCGGCTTCATCCTTATTGATGCCTTCCTTGATTGTCTTCGGTGCGCCGTCAACCAGATCCTTGGCTTCTTTGAGGCCGAGGCTGGTGACTTCACGGACAACCTTGATGACATTGATCTTGTTTGCGCCAGCGCCGGTGAGCACAACCGTAAATTCGGTCTTCTCTTCGACTGGAGCGGCAGCAGCGCCGCCGCCGGCTGGGGCTGCAGCCACTGAGGCAGCTGCGGCTGATACGCCTAATTTCTCTTCGAGCATCTTCACCAGCTGGGAAGCCTCGAGCAGCGTCAACCCTTGAATCTGTTCTGCGATAGCATTGATGTCGGCCATTGTCTTGTAAAACTCCTGAACTCGTTAATAAATTTCGTAAAACTACGTTTTTCGGTTAGCCAGCGCGCGTTGAAGCGTTAGGCCTGAAACTTGTTCTCTTTGACACCCTGATCGATAACCACAGCCAGGTTGCGGCCCACACCATTGATGGCGGTAACCAAACGCTGTGCTGGGGAATTGATCAACCAAAGAATCTTGGAATACAACTCTTCCTTTGAAGGAAGGTTGGAAATCTCTTGAATACCGGCCACATTGACGACGCGCCCTTCCACCATACCGGCCTTAAATGTAAAGGCTGGATTGGTCTTGGCATAAACCGTCAACGCTTTAGCCAGGGCAACCGGATCACCAGTTGTGGAAGCAAGTGAGGTCATCCCGGCGAGCTTTTCAAACAAAGGCTCTTTGCCGGTACCTTCGGCCGCTTTTTGCACCACGTTATTCTTAATAACCTGATAGCTGCCCCCTGCTGCACGAACCGCTTTGCGCAACGCGTAATCCTGGGTCACCGTCATTTTTTCAAAGCCGGCCAGAAACAGATGGTTGGCATCTTCCAATTTCTTGCGAAGATCCACCCCATCCTTGTGCTTGTCTGCTCTTTTCTTCATGTGACGATTCCTTTCCTACTGCGCTACCTTAGTGGCATTCATTTCCGTTGTGTCCAGCACAATTCCAGGCCCCATGGTGGAGCAGATGGTTGCGCTGCGCACATACTTCCCTTTGGCTGCGGCAGGTTTTGCGCGAACCACGGCCGAAATCAGGCTTGCGGCATTCTGGAACAACTTTTCGGTGGAAAAGCTGACTTTGCCGACAGGTGCGTGAATAACACCCGTTTTATCGACGCGAAACTCAACCTTACCAGCCTTGGCTTCAGTAACGGCCTTGGTGATATCAGTGGTTACGGTGCCGGTTTTGGGGTTGGGCATAAGACCGCGAGGTCCCAGCACCTTACCCAGTTTGCCAACGCTGCGCATCATATCAGGGGTAGCGATTACGGAATCGTAAGCCAGCCAGTTTTCCGCCTGAATTTTGGTAACCATTTCTTCGCCGCCGAAGAAGTCAGCACCAGCCGCTTCTGCTTCGCGAATCTTGTCACCGGATGCGATCACCAATACTTTGACCGACTTGCCGAGCCCATTTGGAAGCACAACAGTGCCGCGGACCATTTGGTCAGCGTGCTTGGGGTCCACGCCTAAGCGCAGATGGACTTCGACCGTCTCGTCAAATTTGGTGAATTTGATTTTTTGAACGAGGGGAACCGCTTCTGTAAGCGAGTATGACTTTAATGCATCTACCTGCTTTGCGGCAGCTAGATACTTCTTGCCTTGTTTTCTTGCCATGGTGTGTGTGGTACAAGCGACAGCGCATACAGCCACTGCCTCCCAACTTTAAGAATGGTAGCACGGCGGGTTGCAAAGACGCAACTTTGGCAGGGCTTCCTTTCTAACGGGGCTTCAATTAGCCCTGCGGACCCAGTTAGCTTCGTTTCAACAGGGTTGTTTCATCGTTCAACGGGCGGGGCTTGGTCCGGCTTAGAAGATCCATTTTGAGGGTGAACAAGGGAACATTAACGGGTAGCCCGTCAGCAGCTGTTAGCTTCGTTTCAACGGGTTTGTTTTGTACGTGTTCATTGTCGAGGTCTTTGTTTGGAAAGTGTTGTTGATTGCATTTGCTTTCTAGTCCCATGATTTGCACCTTAATGTTAGGATAGCAGACAGCTTAAAGGTAATTCTGTTAAGTTGTTTAGAATCATATAATATCGAGGTGTGATCGCCCCATTGGTCTGGACTATTGTGTTTATTCCTCATCAAGGAAAAGTCGCGGGAAAATTGCCGAGATAGTGCCGTGGCCTGTATAATTGGCGTCGGATCGACCTCTTTGAACTAGAAACTTAGGACCCAGCTATGGACCTACCATCGCAATCCAGAATCTTCATCAGTTACAGCCATCGCGGCGACGGGCCGAAGTGGAAAGCGGCCTTGCTTCGCTCTCTGCATGTGTTCGAGCGGCACCATCTGCTCGATGTGTGGCAGGATGGGAAAATTCGAGTCAGTTCCTTTTGGGACGGCGACGTCAAACAGGCCATGGGCAGCGCACAGCTTGCAGTGGTGCGTGACCAAGGAAGCGCTCGAATCGGAATACATCCTCAATACCGAATTCCTATTCCTGCGTGAGCGGCAGCAGCATGAGAATCTCCCTGTATTCCCGGTCATCTGTGGGGAATGCAATTGGCGAGCGCACGACTGGTTAAGAGCACGCAAGCGCCGAACGAATCGAATCCTCTCTCGCAGCTCACCGAAGTTGCGCAAGACACGATCTTCCGCCGGATCAACAAGCCATTGGACAAGGAAAATACTCCTGAAACTTTTACAAACAGTGTCTCCTTTTCATTGACACGCACCGGTGCGGCTCAGGCTTAATTAATTCGTCAGAAAACTGACAACAATCTGGTTCCAGTCAGTTCGGGTGATTCTCAGCCGCTTAAGCATGTCGCTAAATGATTAGTGGCCGCTACGGAGTCGTCGGACTGCGTCGTTCACCGTCAAGCAGAGCCGCGTCTCACAGCCACCGTCAAAGGCATAAGGCAGAGCTGCGGCGTCTTCATCCACCAGATAGAGCACCTTGCCCTTATCTTCCTGCGAGCACGAACCTATCATCGACAACTCGACCTGGAGGTTAGCGGAGTGGGTCCTCAAGTCGACCAAGATCCGCTCACACAAATGCAAGTACGTCATCACTACACCTTCCCAGGCGGCGCCTCCCGAAGTCCGAGACGTTGTGAAGAGTGTATGCAACTTGAGATCAACAACCTTCGTCGGCGACTGGTAGTCCTCACAGAGCAGATGTACGATTTTTGCTGGAAACAGGGCGGGAAACAGCACCGGCAGGAGTTCATTGCTCTTCGACCCAGAGACGCCCAATAACAATATCGTCGGTGGTGTAATCCACTGCAGCATCGTGCTAGCCCAAATACACGCCACCGCAACGACAGCAGCTTTATCAGCCAGCGAAAATGGCACGAGTAGGAGAGCTGCCGTACAAACGACCGGAAGCAAGACTTGTCGAGATGCGACTTGAGTTCGGACATGCCAGAATAGAAGCCTGAAGAAGCGTCCCCCCTTCGAAGTCCATGCCGACATACACTGGATGACCGACGGCGTTACAAGCATCACGGATATCCCTACGAGTAGGGCCCCAGTCAGCGGAGGAGCGACGAACCTCTTCCACGCCAATCCGGCTGCTACTGGTGGCACAAGAGAAACGAACACCGCGCCCGCGCACCCCAACGCACGTGGCCTCATGGCGATCGCAGAAAGTGACTCATACAGCTTGTCAACCATTGGAGGAATGATCCGAATGTGGCGAATCAGAGGCGCTGCTCTTTCTGTCCAGGGAATGCCCGCTTCAACCTCGTGATTCTCCATGAGAAACTTGACGATGGCGGCAACAGCGTGGGCCGCAAGCTGCGGCTGATTGCTACTGACGTCAGCGTTCACGGAGTCGATGAGCCTGTTCAGTGCGCCGTCGTACGCAGTGCCCTCTATTCGGGGAAGTTTGATTGGCATAAGCTATAATTCCCAACGCACCTTCGCTGCGGAAACCAGCGGACTATACAACTAGCAGATCGTCTCCGGAACAATTAGCCTTCATTGCTCTAAGAATATCTAATACGGAGTGCGGATCCGAGAAATGCCCCACAGTCCCCCGAAGCAAGTGGCCGATACTTCCCTCAGTGCGAAGGAGGCCGACCCCTAACTCCTGCTGAAGCCACCACCTCCTTAGCAAGACGAGGTGATGGGCATTGTGATCGAACCGATTCGCTTGAAGAAGTATCTTTTCTGCCTGCTTCTCCGAAATAGGCACTTCGTTCAGCAGCACCGAACCGCCGAGGCGCCAAAGAAGACACGAAAGGAGCCCGACCTTTCCTTTCCACATGAACATGTCCCCAGCTTTGACCGTCTCAACATCGGCGAAGATGCCTTTCGCCTTCAGCTCACCACTGACATCATCGCATGTTGCCGCAAGCTTGCTAGCCTCTGGCGTAGCGAGAATAACGCGATATTTTGACGCCATGATAGAGTCTGAGTCCTCTAGAAGGAGGTGCCTGTAACACTGGGAGACGAGGTGCGTGTTGTTTCCCAGTTCGCGGACACTTTCAGGGGCATCCCCATCGATGAGCAATACGTGGGTGAGTGGCTGCGCCGTTGCAGAATGGAGCATCTCGCAAATTCCTTCTTCTCAGCCAGCCCTTCCTTGTGGGTTGACCTAAATGGTCGTGAAAGCGATAGCCGCCGGATCCGCGAAACTCCCTGGCGGCCCGGCAGGAATCCTAACACAAGTCCATGGTACAGCATAGCGAAATCAGGAGTTCCTCAATGCCCGAAGAAATCACGGGGACAGAGGGGGAGGGACGGGTCCCCTCTCCTCAAGATTACGGAGATTTTCCACTAGCCTAGCGTAGGCTACACTTGCAATGAACCCATGAACCACCCCGCCACCCGCCCGCGCCGCCTCTTCGTCAGCGGAGGCAGCAGCCTCTCTGCAAACGCCGCCCAACTTTGGCGTGAACTCGGCAAGTGTCTCGCCGCCGAAGACGGCCTGGTTGTCATTACCGGCGGCCTTCAGGAAATGCTAGAAACTCCCGGGGGACAAACTGCCGACCGAACAGTTGTTGACGGCATGCTGCAGGGGTTGCGCAAACAGGGTCTCGATCCGCAGGACCGAATCGAGACCTTTCTCCCCGACTCCGGTCTCGACTATACCAAGCTTCGCCGTTTCTCGGTGGGGCGCGAAATTGTTCTGGAGAATCGAACCGCTCAATCGCGACGCTTCCGAATGGTTCATGCATCCGACGTTGTCATTTCCGTGGAAGGGGGCGTGGGAACCCGCTCCGTTTTGGACGTGGCTCTGGCTATGGACCGGCCCATTCTGCCGTTCCCCTATGGCGGCGGGAAATCGAAGGACGTTTGGCAAGAGGAGCGTGTGGGCATCTGTCATACGTTTCAGCTCAGTCCAGCCGAAGCGTTACAAATCGAGCAGATGGAGCTTGCCAGTTTGAACCCTGAGCAAATTCGCGAGTGGGCGCGGCGCTCTTGCTCCTTCCTCATGCGAGGCTTCACCGAGCGTTGTTTCGTCATCATGCCATTTCACGATGATTTTCACCCAGTCTATGAGTTGGCTATTGAAAAGGCTCTGGCAGCCTATGGGCTGCAGCCTTTGCGAACGGACAAGCATATTTTGAATGGCAACATTGTTGAAGCCATTCGCGACGGGCTGAAGAATTCCTACTTCGCCATTGCCGACATAACTGGCGAACGGCCCAACGTGATGTATGAATTGGGGATCGCGCATGCGCATCGCAGACCAGTAATCCTGTTGCGCAAGGGTCTTTCGGAGGGAGGGTTTTCTTCGGTGCCTTTCGATTTGCGGACCGAGAGTCTGATTCGCTACGGAGATGATTTGGAGGCGTTGCGGGAGAGGTTGGAGACGGCGATCTTCCAGCTTACGGGGAGAAAGCGCGCGAGGTAGCAAAATCTGCATTAGACTTGTATCAGGAAAAAAGAAGTAACATGCCTCAAAGACTCTCGCTTGATCTTGATCCCACGTTGGTCCGGCGGCTGGATTGCGCCCAGAATGAGTTCATGCAGGTTTTGCTTTCTGATTTCCAAATAAACAGGATGGAGTCAGGGCTTTGCTTAGAAGTGGATTTCGATTTTGAAACGGCGGCCATCTGGTTACGACGCGGCAAGCATCAAGTTCAACAACGCTTGGATCCATTGCAGGTGAAGAAATACGGCGAGTCACTTCGCGAGATGCTGCTCGGCGAGACTAAAGAAATTTATACACATGCCGATCCAGCCTTTCCATTCCGATTTGGCAATGGTGGGGCACTGCCCGTCATTCGCATGGACGGCGAAGACTATTACTGTCTCTTTCATAGAGCGACACACCCGGTAGGATGGAACATCGCGAACGGAGGAGCCGAGTCTGCAATCGAATTGCTCGACCCTCAGTCGACTATCGAACGGGAACTCCGTGAGGAACTGATCATTATTGATCCGAGTGCTGGTAACCGGTATGTATTCGATTGGAGCGAAGGGCGACGATCGGATCATCCAGAGTTCGCCGCCGCTCGCAAACTGTGGCAAAAGCAGTTTGGGGAACGCAATTTCGAAGGCTTGTGCGAATTGGCGCTTCCACTCAAGTGGTTGCATGGAAAAGATCGCGTCGTAATAGGATTTGATGGTCAAGAACCAGTGGTGTTGGATGGATGTTTGTTGAATATCAATTCGGAAGATTTTGGTATCGAGATTGATCGTATCGCCAAAATGGCCGTCGGGCCTGGAGCCGTATTTTGTGATGGAGAAATCAAGCGCGGAAAATTGCTTAATAGGGTAGTTGGCCTGTTCAAGGTTCACCGGTTGAACGCTGCTTTGGCGGCTGGGAAGGGGGAGTTTTACCCCGACCGCATCTTCTGGAACGGACTTGATCGATCTAATGACGACTTAAGGGATGTCGTCAACGAGAGTTGGGTAGGGGCTGCGGGCCGTCAAATCTATTCATCCGATGATGGGGAAACAGCAGTGCTCAAATTTGGTTTGTGCCCTGTTACGGACACGTTGATTCGGAGATATCTTCGGATGGATGATTCAAATTCTATTGACTCTCCCGAGGCTGCCAAAGTTGGTTCTTATGACGTTTTTCTGAGCTTCAGTTCGGAGAGCATCGACTTAGCGCGGCAAATTTTTGACTTTCTCCGAGAACGGGGGCAAAGAGTGTTTTTTAGTGATGAGACGCTGCATCAAGCAGCATTCGGACGAGACATTGATGCAGCGTTAGAATCCGCTCGGGCGCTTGTTGTAGTTGGACTGCGATCAGATCACTTCATGAAGCCATGGGTTGATTTTGAATGGCGGTCATTTCACCAGGACATTCTTGGTGGCAGAAAGCCGGTTGACGCACCTCTGGTGAGCGTCACGGGAGATGTCGACCCTAATTCCCTGCCCAGACCCTTAGCGAACCGTCAAGTACTTCGATGGAACCAGACAGCGCCACAGTTAGTCTTGAATAAACTTGACCGGTTGCTAAGGACCAATTGAATTTGCAACCAGAGAATTCGTTACTTCGATTTCTGCCATTCAATATTCCAACGGCCATGCTCCAATTCCGCCATCTGCTCAACTTCCTAAAATGTAGAATTTTGCAGACCTGGTGGGATTTGACCACAGCGGATCTTTCAGCATTTCATCGGCGGCGGCACCCGCGCCGACGGCAGTAGCCGCGGTAGCTCCAATTCCAAGGGTGACGCGATACTCAACCGCACTCAACGATCCACCGCCGAAGCCCGACAGGCATTCCGTCGGCCAACTTCGCTTATGGTCTTAGATTAGAAATTCGGAATAGGTGGGCGAATCAAGGAAGTGTGCCAGCCGACTTGTTCGGGCTTCTTTCGAGTAGGAAACGCTCCGGGATCGCATCGGCGACGACTTCTCGCACATGACCGCATACTAGCCATCCCACTGCAGCTGTCAAGCAGGCCCAGGCCCAATCCAACGGGGTGAATAAAGTACGTGCCGAAGTGATTCCCATAATCAAGCCCACTGCGGCAAGGAGTTGGGTCCATCGAGTGAATGCCGGGCACTTTCGTTGCTCAATCCAGATGGCCATTGTCGACCTTGCCACGAATCCCGTCCAATACCCGGCAGCCATAGCACAATAAATAAACCACAAAGGTCTGAACGTGTGCGAGGCGACAGCAACCAACGCAGGCAGCGCAAGCCACACGCTCAAGCCCCCAAAGATTCCTACTTCTCCTAGCCGTCCCGCATAAGAGCCGCCCCAATAATTAACCCAATCATTTAACCAACGCGGCAACAATCCCGGAGATGCATAGCGGCTGGGTGTCAACCCCCACGCAATGGCCGCCAAAGTATTGATTCGCTCCTCTTCATTGTCAGGCACTTCGATCAACTGCCAACGGCGCGAGGTTTTTGAATCAGATTGCTTTAGTAATAAATCAAACACACTAAAAGTCGAATCGTTAAGTGGCTTTCCTTGATGCAGATTGGTATGTGTAAGAACAATTATTTCGGGCATTCGCGTAGTCCCGTAACCCAGGAGAGCAGTCGCTACTTCTCTCGCTGGCCACGGCTTCGATAGCGTCTCGTCGTCCACGATGGCGACAATGAGTGTAGCACGCGATATTGAACAATACAGTTCTCTACGCCATCGAGTTCCATTCGTGATCGACTCTGCATCGTAGAACACTCGGGCACCTGCGGCAGACAGTTGATCGTAGCACTCACGCGCTAAGTTAGCACTCCATCCTCCCCTCGTGTAACTCAGAAAAACCGTGGGTGTCGACCGCCGGATCAAGGGTAGAACCAGGGCTTGCATTGGGTCCGTTCGCACTGATTTCCTGGCCTGCTCGCACAATCTGCCAACGTCGGCAGATGATCCTTTTGACTCTCTTTGTTTTGATTTGGCGTAGAGATGCAAAAACCAAGTTGCGGGAAGCCCTACGCGCCGCACTACTTCGAGAATGATGCCGAGACATTGACCAAATAAAAACCAGCCGTCGATGCTGTCACCACCAACGTTTGCAAGAACAACGCCCCCGCGTACAATAAAAAGCATCGCAAAGATTGCCAGGATCTTAATGCCTCTGCGTGTTTCAGGGATGACGAGAGGCAGCAGAATTGAAAGGAGATTTGGAACTCCTCCCATAACGTGCAATCCCGCAATTGCAGCGGCGGGCAGAGCAGAGCTCATGGACACCTTTTGCGGAAGCAGGCTCAACAAGCCCACGGTTGCGACGACTAAACCACAGCCGATTTCGATATACGATGCCGCGCGACCGAACCAACTTGCCCATTGAGACCGCAGCCGCTTCACTTGATCAGCGCGAGCAAACTGCTTTGCAAGGGGTGCGAACTCAGATGCCTCTGTCAATGTTTCGATCAGATCCCTCGGCCTGGGCACCTGGACCGTTTCGACGAGGCGCACCAGCGTCTTCAGCGTATCCCCATCAATTGGTAGATGCTCATCGAGTTTGCAAATATTCCCTGAGCTATCTCGTGGGAGGATCTTTTCGTCGACAAAAACGCCAAACCCATGATCCCGATCCAGGCGTTCCAGGCACAGCACTATGACAGAGAGGAATCCAATATCTTCGATGGCCGATTTACTCAACAACAGGACGACTGCGCGAACGTTAGGATCTGCTATCTCTCGTTTTGCAGCTTCGTGTTCTTCGCTTACTGTCAATACGATCCAATGAACACTTTCCGGCTGATTCATTGGTAGCACAACGTCAGTCGATACTAAACTTAGCACCAATACGCCAGGAAGATGGGTGGCCTGATCACCCATTGCTTAGCCGCTTTTGCTGACATCGTTCTGACATGCCGACAATGTTGTAAGCAAGTATCTCGTCCCTGTTCTCAATCGCCAACTTCCGTGCTTCCTCGAAGAGCTTATCAGCGGCAAGGTAGTCCTTTTTCCGGTCCCGCAACAGTGCGAGATGACTCCTTGCGATGGCTGAGGTCTGACAGATAGACTTGGCCATCTGCGGGAGGCCGATAACTGGTAATGCGTCCAGCGTCTTCAACGAGCGGACGTATTCCCGTTCGGCATCGTCGAAGAGCCCCTGCAGATGTAAAATCAAACCAAGCTGCGATCTAACCGCTGCAACGTGAAGAAGTTCCTTCGACTGTTCACTTTGTTTAAGTGCTTCACGAAGGTCAATAACGGCTTCTTTGAGCTCCGTCGAACTTTGTGCCTGATTTGTTTGCCCAACCGTCAATTCGGAAAGTTTTACTCCGTAAGTGATCAAATATGCGTCAAAGTGATCACGGGCGCGGTCAAATCGGAACTGTGCATCATTTGTATTGGTTACCAAGGGCTGGCGCAGTTGCGAAATCCAAGCCCATGAGGCGAGAATTTTGTCCATGTCAACGCCAGCATCGTTGCGGATCTTGTAATAGCCGACAAATTCCTGGCCAAAATGAATAATTGTGAACTTGCCGATCCTGGCCCGGTAACCGTCCTTCGTAGTATCGAACTCTAAACAAAGGGCCTGAGATTCGACTTCCATTGCATGGACAGAAACGGTTCGAACTGGTTCGCCAGCATTTTCTGACCGGACATCCTCGAAGGTGTTACGGGCGTGCTCCGCCCAGTCTTTTGACTCTTGCGGCCCCGAGGATATGTTCAATACCGCTTTGCCATCAGCAGTCTCCACTGCAAGAAATCCGCCCATCTTTTCGAAAGCAGGAGCAAATGGCTGCACCAGCCAATCGTTCAAGTACATGATTGAAAAACCGCGTGTCCAATTTGCGTATCGTTCGCCGTCGACCTCGCATTCCGGTTCGCGCTCCGCATAATCCCTGAGACAACATTGTCCCGTCCTGCCTCGAGCCTCGCCAGGACGCATCAAGCCATCGATAGCAGCCAGTCCAGCCCCCAGAAACGTTCCGATTGCATTCCAGAGGAACAGTCTCTGCCAAGTCGCCCCTACGCCTGGCATCTGCACGCCCCGCACCTCCAACAACCAGAACCCGAACACAGCGTAAACAATAAGAAAACAGTTACCTACCTTCGAGGCTCCTTTGGTTTGCGCATAAGTACCCAGAAATGCGATCAAGGCGCAAAGAACCGTCCCAACAACTTGAGACCATTCAGAAATGAACATACTATATTCGCCCCTCGTGACAACTGCGCTGTCAATCCGTTCACACACGTAATCACTTCGTTTGAAAAAATGCTGTTAGAACCAATAGGATCGCGATTATTGTTAGCACTGCCGCCACCGCCTGTGGCATTTCACTAAACCAAGCCCACGTTGATGCTACGACAGCCACATTGGCAAGAAACCAAATATTCGGTCCAGGCATGAGGCGCTTTCCGCATCTTGAGCACGCTCTATCCCGTTCCCACATCATGCCGTCAATTGAATTGGATCTTCCGCAATGGGGGCAAGCCATTTCAGACATTTATGCACCTCCTCGCAAACATATTTCAGCCTCTAATTACCTTCATCCTACGTCCGCCGCACCTCCAACCCAACCGTAGCCAGAATCTCTGAGAACGCGTTCACCGCATCCCTGTCGTACTTCTTGATACCGTCAGGCAAGTCCTTCCACGCCACCAAACAATCATGTAACTTCTTACTATCGTCGCGTATCTTTCCCGGTCGCCAATCATCTTCAAGCCGCTCGATGTTCCAGCGGCCATGCTCCAATTCCGCCATCTGCTCCAATTCCCCATCGGTGAAAGTCAAAATCGTTGGCTTACCCGTAACCTCGCATACCTCGAATCCAGCAGCTTCCAGAATCGTCATGGCATACAGCGCCTGCTCCCTATTTGCTCTCTGGAACGTCGGCGCCAGCTTATCCCATGGCCGTAGAGTTGACGGTAGTTTACTGGTGCTTCCTGCACAGTACCTCGCGTGGAATTCCTTCGCCATTGCGGTTAGTTCATCGGGCTCCAGTCTTTGCTTGTCCGCGGGAACTACAAATGCCCGGATAGTAGCCGAGTCAAAGGGGACCGGATAGAGATTCGACAACGTCTTGGGATTGGACCACAGCGGATCTTTCAATAGTTCGTCGGCGGCCCCTTCTGAGCCGGAGACAATAGCCGCAGTAGCTCCTAGGCCAAGAGCGAGACGATATTCAACAGCACTTAGCGCACCGCCTCCGAAGCCCAACAGCACAACATCCTCAGGACGAACTCCTTGATCCAAAAGATCAGTCCAACTTTTCAGGATTTGTTCAGGAAGAAAATCGCGACCTACCGGGACACGGTCATCGTAACCCATGTGCGGAGAAACCCCTGCCCGCAGATGAGTAGGCAGATAACCAATTGCCTTGAAGGCCTTTTTACCGCGGGCCTTTAGCTCCTCCGCCACATCTCCAACACAACCTGGGACGCCTGAGGTTGTCCCTCCAGAGATAACCGTTCCCGTATAGGTTTCCAGTGCGTTCTCCAGCATCGGGCGTATCTTTTCGAGCATAACCGGTGTCATGCTGTCCGCGCCGCCAGAAATAATTAGGACTATCTTCTCCCTTGCGGCCACCTTGCCATTCTTGAGTTCGGCCACGCGCTTACCGATGTCCAGTAAGTTGAGTACATCCTGCTCTTCCTGTGTCGGTTTAAGTCCCGGATCGATGCCTTCGATCCAGAGCCGCTCATCGTCGATAACGCCTGGCTCAACGCAATGGGTACCGTCACTGCAATAGCGTACGCCAAGCGCGTAGTATCCCAAGGCTTCATACCCTTGTCCTGCCAACAGACTCAATCGTCCGGCAGTAAAGTACGCAAATGGCAGTTCGATGTTCGCCTTGGCGTGCTCCCGGCAATTGCGAATCCCAGCCAGGATAGTGCCCCGCATACTCTCAAGCAAACCCGTTTTCGGTTGGAAGCGAAGTTCGCAGCCCAGCATTCCAGATAAGTAGTAAGGATTCGTGGGCTCTTTTTCATGTGCCACGTGATAATCACGGCGAGCCAGCTTCTTGCCAACATCCAAGGCCCAAGCCAACCGGGAGTGTGCACGGGCGCTTTGGCTTTCCAACTTGCGAAGATTTGTAACATACGGGGTGGCCGTAGCGTCGCAAAGATGCACAGCTTGCTCAATACAGGCCAAACCCTTAAGGTATGCAGTGGATACCGGATGCTCTTGATGCAACTTGCAAAGGCTATAGCCGAGAGCTAGAAGCAGTTCGGACCGCATTGCGCCCGATACATTTTCAAAAGAGGTAAGCAGTTCGACGACTCGGCCATGGTGCCCCAAAGCGGCTTCGAGTCTGGCCAATCCGAGCGCCAACATTGGTTTGTTTGTTGCTTTTGGCTCATTATCGAAGATGAGCTGCTGGATCCCTATCTCCTTTTCCACATCCGACCTGGATGCGGAATTACTGTAATTGGCGATCAAGCCATCCAGACTGTCCGCCAACTGCGCAAAATTTCGATCACTTTCTTCTGCGAGCGCAGCTAGCAATGCGGCAGTTCGGTGCAGTTCGTCCGGGAATTCGAGCTTGTTCTTATAGATCCGGTCATGCAAAGTATCGGCCCAGGCGTGCTCCACCCAGGTTCGCACTTGGATCTCAGCTTTGAAGTCGCCGATTGCCTTGATTTCTTCCTCCGTGAACCCTAGTTCACTGGCGCATTCCGGCTTTAGCTGCACAATAAGATGCATGTCACGATAACCGACCTTGTCGCGACCCAGTAACAATACTTTGTCATCCTCTTCAAGAACATTGAAATGAGTCTTGACAAAGTGAACTACGGAATTTACCTGCGCAGTGGTCTGGACGATTACTCGGCCACCACAAAGATCGGTGAATTCTCTCTTGGGAAACTTGCGGACAAGCTTCTCGGCATAGCTGGACACCGTCTTCGCTCTGGATTGGACAAGCGCCTGTGGAAACGCAACCTCGCACGCCTGCTCCATCACGCGCTTGAAGGCGCTGGCGTATATGCAGTAGCGGGGACGGATGCTCGCGTGGACTTCAATCAGCTCTTTGTGCTTTTGCGGGGTCAGTACTTCTTTTTCAGCCATTATCCCTCTCCTTCCAAAAGCGAACAAGCGCTTCATCGTTTCGAAATGCGATCACGTAGCGGGACAAATCGTCCTGCCCAATCCAAGCAAATTCAACAGATTCGTCATTCAGCTTCAATTCGCCATTGGCCCGGCAGCGAAAATAGAAGTTGATGCAATGCATTAGTCCAGGTGCGGTAGGCAAGCTGTCCTGATAGAACAGAAAACTCAAATCAACGGCGCACAAACCAGACTCCTCCTGAAGTTCACGCGCCACAGCTTCTTCAATGGTATCGCCGTAATCCACCTTGCCCCCGGGCAGACACCAGAGCCCACCGCAG
>JAYUSZ010000126.1:0-13043 GCA_043755435.1 Bryobacterales bacterium
CGAACCTTCAGTTCTTTGATGAGCAGGCCCGCCATGATCGTCTTGCCAGCGCCGGGATCGTCGGCTAGAAGAAAGCGGATTCGAGGGAGTCGCAGGAAATAGTCGTAAACCGCCTCCAGTTGGTGAGGCAGCGGATCAACTCTGGCAATCGACAGGGAGAAGTACGGGTCGTACTCGTAGGCAATCCCCAGCCGTAGGGCCTCGACGCCGAGTTTGAACTTCGTCGCATCGCCGTCGAATGGTTGCTGTTCCGGCGATCCCTCCAGGTTGACGAGCTGGGCCGGTGTGAGGATGGGCTGATGCACGAGGCCAGTGTTCATGCCCTGACCGACGAGTTTGATGGAGCCGCCCATCGGGACCACCCGGATGATCTTCACGGGCTCCGGAAACATAGGGCCGCGAACGATGACATTGGCTTTCAGGTCTTGTAGATTCATCGTGGGCTTCCTACTTGCTCCTTCGCCGTCGAGGTTTCTTGCCGCCAGTGTCGGGGACGTCGGCGGGTCCGCCGCCTCTCACCCACGCGTCCACCTCTGGCAAATTGCACTTCCATAGACGGCCAACTCGATGGGCCGGCAACCCTTTGCTCTCGATCCACCGGTATACGGTATCAGCGGCGACGCCCAAGTGCGCGGCGACTTCGTTCACGGAGTACCAACGCAGCTCTCCGGATGGAATGCTGTCTGAAATGGACATCGGTCTACAATTGTGACAGAAACTCGGAAAGAATGGGTATCGCCTGTGCTTGCTCCGACCAAACGCCCGCGCACGCGGCGGCTGCTGGTTGCCTGCAGCGCTGTTCGATTCCGCTATCGATCCCCATCAGATTCCCAACACCGTTTGCCAAACACACGGCACCCGTGAAGTCGTGATTGACAGATCCCGCAAAGGCGATTACACTGAGAACTGGATGGAGGTCCGTTTCCGAGATCCGTGTTACGACCAACTCGAGGTCGATCCGCAGTACAACGGCGGATGGTCTCCCGCTGTCGTGAAGGCGTATCGGAACCGCCTCAACTACATACGGCAGGCTCAAGATGAGCGCGATCTCTATGGATGGAAGTCGTTGCGATTGGAGAAGCTGCGGGGCAACCGACAGCACCAGCACTCTATGCGCCTGAATGATCAATGGAGGTTAGTAGTAGAGTTCGACGGCACCTCTCCAAACAAAGCTCTTGTGATTGTCAAGATCGAGGACTACCACTAAATATGGCTCAGCGAATCAATCCGGAAGCATTCACGCCCGGCGAATACATCCGCGAAGAGCTGGTCGAGCGCGGATGGACGCAAATGGACTTGGCGGAAATCTTAGGCAGACCCCCGCAGGTCGTAAACGAAATCGTCGCCGGAAAGCGGTCCATCACGCCCGAGACTGCCAGAGGCTTGGCCGATGCCTTCGGCACGAGCGCGCAGGTATGGATGAACCTGGAGGCCTCCTTTCAGCTTTCAAGAGTGTCGGCCAAAGATGACACCGTGTCGAAGAGAGCGCTCCTGTACGGCAAGGCACCCATCAAGGAAATGCAGCGGCGCGGATGGATCGAGACGACCAGCAATGCGGAAATACTCGAAACCCAGGTCCTCGGTTTTTTTGAGATCTCAACGCTTGATCAGCCCATCCGATTTGATCACGCCGCGAGGAAGTCGACGGACGGTTCGCTCACCCCGGCGCAGCTTGCCTGGCTGTATCGAGCGAGGCAGCTCGCCCGCGCCTCGAAGGTAGAGGGCAAGTTCTCCGCTGCCTCGCTCAACTCGGCTGTGTCGCGGATCGCGAAGCTTAAGCGCGACGTTGAAGAAGCCCGGCACATTCCCCGCGTGCTGTTTGAATCGGGCATTCGTTTTCTCATTGTCGAGCCACTGCCCCACACAAAGATCGACGGCGTCTGCTTCTGGCTTGACGCAAACTCCCCCGTCATTGCGTTGTCCGTGCGGTACGACCGCATCGATTGGTTCTGGCACACGCTGATGCACGAGATCGCGCACGTGAAGAACAAGGACGGTGTGGAGTCGCCGACCTTGGATACCGAGCTTGTAGGGGTTGATGCTCAACCGTTTGAGGACAAGGTCGAGGCCGAAAAGCAGGCTGATCAGTTCGCCGTGAACTTCCTTGTCAACCAGGCGAAGCTTGACAGGTTCATCGCTCGCGTCCACCCCTTGTACTCGAAGCTCAAGATCAGCGCGTTCGCCAACAGCAACGAGGTCCACCCAGGAATTGTCGTGGGGCAGCTTCAGTACCGGAAGAAGATAGCCTACGCGCACAGCAGAGATCTGCTGGTCAAAGTGCGGAACATCGTTATCTCGTCTGCGTTGACGGACGGATGGGGGAGCACCATCTCGGCATAGCTCAAGGAAGTTTTGAAGGAGTACAGTCATGGCAACCTATTCAGAGCAGTTGCAGCACATCGCAAACAAGTACATGCGGGAGACTGGCATAACCACAGCCACATCCCGCGAGATCGGGGCGTGGGCAATAGAGAAGGGGCTGTGGGCACCACAGCCATCGGCGTTGATCAGACAGTGCGCCGAGGAACTGTCGCGTGCGATGCGCGAGGAGTACGTAACCGACCCGCAGGGGAGACGTGTTCGCGCAAAGCACGTCGCGACCGTGGATCGCGCCGGTGAGCAGATGCCGCTTTGGGCGGACATCCGGTCTGCCAGCCGGGAACACATGCAAGTGGCCTTCCAGCAGAGGCGCCAGCAGATCGTCGGTGATTGTCGGCAACTCAAGTCCGACGTGGACAGCTATAACGAGAATTACAACTCCGGCCAGGCGATCCAGATGGTGCTCGATTTTACAGAGGACATCGAGGAGCTTGAGGCGTTCGCCGCCACCCGATGATTCGACGATAGCTGTGGTTCCTGCCAACACTGAGCGGACGCGGGAATCTCGTGAAAGGAATATGCCCGTGAGCTTGGTCCTGAATTTTTCTCCGATCCAATTTGACAACGACGAGATCAGCGTAGGACGACTCCCCTACGGCGACGATGGGGAGCAGGTTCTGGGCCAGCTTCGAAAAGAGCACCACGCCACTCACGTATTTCGCCGCGACGGGCCGGACGGCATTCTCGCTGTTCCCGTAGTCGCCAATGCTCCGCTGATCGGGAAGGCCGAAACCTTGCGGATCGGCGAACGTCTCCCGTTGGCCGCCGCCCTGATTCGTAATTCACTTCTCACCTACCTTACGGGCCTCGGGCGGACCGTGCTGAGCTACGAGCCGATGAAGTTCATCGCTCGGGATGACCTTCTGAGATCGAGTGTTCCGCCGGGAGTTCCCCAGCCAGACTGGCTGGCCGTTCGTCTCCTATATGAGCTTGCGATCCGTCCAGTCTACTTCTACAAGCAGAAACCCGTGATTGCGGCGATTATGGACGTGCGCACGACGCGCCTTGTCGAGCGGAAAGCATCTGAATTGATCGCGGCCGGCTTCGCTCTGGAGGGGCACTACGTTGGCAGGCGCGTGTCGGGCAACGATCCTCGGATTGCACCGCACACGAAACTGGTGGGCCGAGTCACGTCGGTGGACGGATCATTGCTGAAGTTGACCGATTCACCTGAGCTGGTCGAATCGGTCGAGGCCAGCGAGGTCTGGCTGGAAAAGCGCGCGTTCGATGATTGCATTTCGCATGAGTTCGGAAGCGGCGCGGCAAAGGTACGTGAAGGTCTGGAACGTCAGCGGGCAGCGCTACGCCAAGGCAAAGCGCGCCTCGAAAAGATCGGGGCCATTGTTCAGTTCTTCAGGGGGAAGCAGCACGAAATGGCTCCCGGTATCTCTTTCTCTTTCGGTCCGCTTCTTGCGAGTTCCGACCGCGCATTTCCGCGCATCGAAGACGCGCCCAAACCCGTGTACATCTTCGATCAGACTGGCTCCAAAACGAATACATGGCATGACAAGGGCCTGACTGAATACGGGCCGTACAGCGCTCAGGTATTCACTCCGAACCAGCCTCGAATCGGCATCGTGTGCCAGCAATCCATGAAAGGCCAGGTCGAGCAGTTTGTACGCAAGTTTGTAAACGGCATTGTCTTGCCAGCGCCGAACGGAGATCATCGCAGGAAGAAGACCAACTATTTTGAGAAGGGGCTGGTCCGCAAGTTTGCGCTGAAGAATGTCCAGTACGATTTCTTCCTCGCTGCGAACGGTTCTGTTGAAGCTTATAAGAAGGCCTGCCAGCAGGCTGTTGAGGCTCACGGCAATGGACAGAAACTCGATCTTGCGCTGGTTCAGATAGAGGAGCCATTTCACGACTTGGCCCCGCGAGTCAACCCCTACTTCGCGTGCAAGGTCTCGTTTCATACCCATCAGATTCCTGTTCAGGAGTTCGAGATCGAGACCACCCGACGGTCCGACAGCCAACTGATCTACGTCCTGAACAACATGGCTCTCGCGACCTATGCCAAACTCAACGGCATTCCGTGGCTTCTGAAGGCAAATCCGACCATCGCCCACGAGCTGGTCATCGGGCTGGGGAGCGCAGACATCGGAGAGAGCCGCCTCGGTGAACGTGAGCGGTTCGTCGGCATCACCACTGTTTTCAGCGGCGACGGCAATTACTACCTGTCCAATTTGTCGAAAGCGGTGTCGATGGATGACTACCGCACGGCTCTTCTTGAATCGCTGCGGGCTACGATTCTGAAGGTCCGCAGCGAGATGAACTGGCAATCCAGGGATTCCGTTCGGCTGGTCTTCCATGCCACGTTCAAGAAATTTAGCGGCGACGAAGTGCAATCGATTAAGGACCTCGTATCGGGGCTTGGCGACTACGACGTCGAGTATGCCTTCGTTCAGATGAACGAGGAGCACCCGTACATGCTGTTCGACAAGAGTCAGAACGGCGTTCATGACTTCGAGTCAAACGGGACCAAGGGGATCTACGCACCGGCCCGCGGGCAATACCTCGAACTGGGCAATCACGAAGTGCTGCTCTCGCTGACCGGCCCTAGGGAGGTCAAACGGCCAGAGCAGGGTACACCACGTCCCTTGCTTCTTAACCTCCATCGCGATTCGACCTTCACGGACATGACCTACTTGACGCGACAGGTCTTCGCGTTCGCCAGCCATTCGTGGCGAACCTTCCTCCCCTCGTCAGTTCCGGTAACAATCCAGTATTCGAATCTGATCGCAGGATCTCTTGGTCACCTCGCGCTGATGGAACGCTGGAACCCCGAAGTCATGCTCGGCCGCATTGGAAAGACCAGGTGGTTCCTGTGACGGCAACTTCGGAGTTCCTGCTTGCCGACGCCCGTGCCGCGCTGAGAAGGAGGCTGGCCGACCCTGATCGGACGGAATTGAGCCGTGCGTTCGCCGCGTGGCTCCTGCGCGAGCCGCCACTCAAAGCAGAACTTGCGTCTCTCGTAACGGCTGCCGCCGAAAGAAAGGGCGCACAACAGGATTTCCAGACGGTCGCGACTCTTGGATACGGAGCCGAAGCTGGCGTGATCGAAGGCCCGCAAGTCGACGCGCTCAAGCAGGGGCTTCGTCGTCTGGCCGGGCGAGAACCCTTCGTTGACGGAGTGCCGATGCCGTTTTGCCAGGACGCGGTCGGAATCCTCGGCGTAGCGCTGGGGGTAAAGGCGGTCGGGGACGGACAGATCACTTCCGAGGTGGTGCGTTGGACCGCCCGCTTCCTGAAGGCAAGCTACGACATGGAGCGCGCCGAAGATTGGCACCGTTGCCTGTTCGCGTCTGCGGATCAGCAGTTGGGCAGCCCGCAGAATCTTTCGGTCCCCCCGTCGGCGGCCGTGGCCGACTTGCGCACCGTACTCGTGGCCAGAGGCGTCCTGAACGATGAAGCGCTGGTTACGGAGGACTCAGACCAGACTCTGCAATTGGCTCTGACGGAATCGCAGGCCGACTTGCCGATTGACCGGGCCGTGCTGCTCCTCGCTGCAATGGAATTCGTCATACGTAACGCGGCACCCACTGCGGGAGGCAAGTCCAGTGCCCGGTCGGCGGGGATTGGCGGTGCGCTTTCCAAGAGGGATGCCAGCGTCCACGAAGTCGTCGGCAAAGATCTCTTCAACAGCCATACGAATGCGGAGATCATGAAGGACGTGACCGTGAAGAAGCGTCTTCGGGCCGAATGCCAGCTTACGTCGAGCGACGCTATCAAGCGCTGTCTTGACCGCATCAGGGAGGCGAAAGGATATCCGCTGTCGCGCGAAGTCACAAAAAAACGGGCGACGCAGAATCAGACAACGGGCAAGAACGGTCAACGCTGCCCTTCTTAGATCAATTGTTTCAATCACTTCCGCAGCCAGAGACGGTCAATTTCGACTTGCCCGATTTGGCCGTCAACATCCAAATAGCGCCTTCGATCAACAACATAATTCACGGGCAATGTTCTGACCGTCGCGACCGCCCTGATGATGGAACCGAGCAGAGAAAATGCCGGTTTCCAAACTACTATCCGTGGCGCAGGTGGGCGCGAAAATCCAGTGCGCACCTTCTACCGTCCGAAAGCTGATCGCCGACGGCGAACTCCGCGCTTCGCGCATCAGCAGCCGGACCATTAGGATCGCGGCGGCTGACCTTCAGGCCTACTTGGATCGTCGCGCCAATACCTCTGTGCCCGCCGGGGCTTCCGCAGGAACCAACGGGGGCACACGATGACCAGTGAGCATCTTACCGCGATCCTGGCCGAGCGTGTCATGGGCTGGACCGTCGGCCCCGACCGCTTCATGATGGGCAATCGCGGTTGGACGCCGCGCTGGCGATTTCAACCCGCTGAAAAGCTCGAAGACGCCTTTCGGCTCCTGGAGGAGGCTGCGCCACAGGAATACAGTATTTGCGGCGACGACCAAGGAAACATCCACGTCCAGGTTCGAATAGCAGGCACTGCTGGCGAAGCGCGCGGGACGTCAAAGGCCCTCGTCATCACGAAGGCGATAGCGCGCGCCGTCGGAATTGAGGTCGAGTCATGACCGCCGCGCCGGTCAACGCGAATGCTTCGCGCGAACTGACCCTCTTTCTTGAAGCTCTGTTCGCCGGTAAGCCGGACGAACTGCACCTCTTGCTTTGGACGCTTCCGGAGAAGCGGTCGAACTGGTTTCAAAACGTCAAGAGCGCGATTCAGTTCGCCGAATCGATGCGCCAGCGTGATCTCTATGTCGGCGTCGGACTCTCCGGCCAGGACTACGGCTCCTCGCGCCGCTGCCCTTCGAACGAAGTGGCTGGCATCGTCGGCTTGTGGGCCGACCTCGATCTGAAGTCAGACGCGCATCCCAAGGCGGCGCTCCCGGCGACCATCGAGGATGCGATCAAGATCCTACCGGAACAGTTTCCACCCACCTTCGTGGTTCGGACCGGAAACGGTGTTCATGCCTGGTGGCTCTTCCGCGAGCCGCTGATCTTCGCGTCTGACGAGGAACGCCGCGACACCGGGAATCTCGCGCTCCGCTGGCAGTCGCTCCTCCGTCTAAATGCAGCAGCGCACGGCTGGGCCTTTGATCGTCTTGCGGATCTCGCCCGAGTTCTGCGAGTCCCCGGAACCCAGAATTGTAAGAATCCGGCGAGTCCGAAACCGGTCGAGATCTACTGTCAAACTGACCGCCGTTACAATCCAAGCGACCTCGCAGAATTCCTCGAAGATCAAGAGATACCGGACGCTGAAACGCAGGAGAGAGCCGCACAAGCGTGGAAGGTGAAATTCGCCGACAAGCCCTTGGCCGTAGACCCAAGCGCCGCCGTCTCCGATGAACTCTTGGGCCGGTACATGGACACAGATCCGCGCTTCAAGAAGACCTGGCTCCGCCAGCGCGAAGACTTGAAGGATCAGTCGCAGTCCGGTTATGACTTGGCGCTGGCGAATTTTGGTTTCGAGAAAGGCTTGCCGGAAGAGCGAGTCGTCGAATTGATCATCCACCACCGGAGAATCCACAGCCAACGACCACGAACCCGGCTCGACTACTTTCAGCGGACCATCGCAAAGGCATTCAGGCGAGACGAGAACACCGATCCAACCAACTCGTCTGACGCGCCAATTCACGAGGCTGGCCAACCCGGACCACAAACGAAGCCAGACTCCGCGACCGCGCGGGCGCTCCTGTGTGATCAGATCTCGAACGCTATTGGCGTCCGCGTGCTCAGGATCGTCAAGATTGACGGCCAGGAACCAACCTACCGGGTGGAGCTTAAATCCACCAAAGTCGGGTTCCCCAGCGTTGACAAACTCGTCGGGCAGCAGAGTTTCCGCATGAAGATCGCGAGCGCGGTTGAGCATTTGGTCCCGCGAATACCGGGAAAGGTCTGGGATCGAGTCGCTCAGATGATGCTGAATGCCTTGACCGTCGAGGACGGTGGCGACGAAGCGGATCTCGTGGGCGGCGCGAAAATGTACGTCGAACGCTATCTCTCCGAAACGCCGTTCATTGACGCGGAGGAAGAGCAGCCGTATCAGACTCGCTTCAAGCCCGCAGTCTACGAGGGACAGATCGCGATTCGCTCGCACGACCTGCAACAACACATCAACAAGGCGTGGGGCGAGAATCGCGCGATCAAAGAGGTGACCGCGATGCTTTCGGCCCTCGGGGCATCGAGCACGCGACTCAAGCGGACGCGGTTGCGGGACCAGAGCCGGTGGCTGCTGCCATCGGGCGAATTCGCTCCCGATAGCAATACCGGAACCAGCGGAGAGAGGGACGATGCCAAACCATCTTGACGTTGAGGAGGCTCTCAGTGCAATTGGTCAGCGGGACCACTCCATCACTGCGGAGTACCGTATCTTCGGACCGCCAGGCACCGGGAAGACCACCAACATAACCCGTCAGATCCGACGCGCCGTCGAGCGGTTCGGTAAGGACTCCGTGCTGGTGACGAGTTTCTCCCGTGCGGCCGCCGCGGAACTCGCCGGGCAGGACCTCCCTGTCAGTTCTGATCGTGTCGGGACACTACACTCGCATTGCTGGCACGCGCTGGGACGTCCCGAGATTGCTGAAGTACACGTTGAGGAATGGAATCGGGCGAATCCCCACCTGCGAATCACTCCCGTAAAGAAGGACCGGAAACTGGACGGCGAGGAATCCGACGAGGAGTCCGTCGACGATGTGCGCAGCGGCGACTACTGGCTTGGTGAGTTGAATCGGTCTCGGGGAATGATGCGGCCCGTGGAAGTCTGGCCGGCAGCGCTTCGAGAATTTGCCGCCAAGTGGAACCGCCACAAGGCTTCTAGCAGAGTGATGGACTTCTGTGACCTGATCGAGACCGCAATGCGCGAGATCCGCATCGCGCCTCACAATCCAGATGTCATATTCGCCGACGAAGCGCAGGATCTCAACCCGATGCAGTTGACGTTGGTACGAAGGTGGGGTGAGAACGCGCAGTATTTCATTATTGCGGCTGACGACGATCAGACCATCTATAGCTGGTGCGGCGCGACGCCGGACGCGGTGCTGGACCCCGAGATTCCCGAAGACCACAAGATCATCCTCAAGGAGAGCCACCGAGTGCCGCGCACCGTTCACGCGCGAGCGAACCGGCTGATCCATCAAGTCACCCGCAGGCAGGAAAAAGTCTACGAGCCTCGACCTGCGGACGGGATGTGCATGCACCTATCGCAAGGCGGCTACAAATCGCCGGAGTACTGGATTCTCAAAACGATCATGCAGCACCTTGAGAACGGGCAGAAGGTGATGCTGTTGGCGTCGTGCTCCTATATGTTGCATCCGGTGATCGCCGTGCTGCGCCAATGGGGCATCCCCTTTCACAACCCGTACCGGAAATCCCACGGCTTCTGGAATCCGCTGCGGCGTGGACGAAAAGGGTCCTCGGCGAACCGGATTCTGTCTCTGCTCGGCGACCACCCGTGGTCCCATGGGGACCTCAAGTTGTGGGCAGAGTGGCTCAACCCGAAGGGCACTCTAAGGCCGGGAGCGAAAGCGTTGATCGAGGAATCCGACGATTCTCTTCCAGTGACGACCGAGCGGCTCTACGAATTGTTCGAGGGCGCCGCGATTGAGTCTCTGCTGGCAGCGTCCAGCGATTCCCGGCAGTTGCTCCAGTGGTGGTCCAGGCGCGTCGCGCCGTCATTCCATGGGCGTGTGAAATTTCCGGTCGCAGTCGCGCTCGCCCGCGGACCCAGCGCTCTGGAGGAATCGCCTCGCGTGACCGTCGGAACGATCCACTCCGTAAAGGGCGGGGAGGCAGATGTCGTGTTTCTCTTTCCGGATCTCAGCCCAGCCGGTGACGCCGCCTACCAGAGGCACGGACCACAACGAGACTCGGTGATCCGGCTTTTTTACGTCGGCATGACGCGCGCCCGGCACACGCTGTACGTCTGCCAAAGAGAATCCTCAATGGCGGTTCTTATCTGACTGCAAGTAATTGAAGACATGGGACTTGATTGATGCTTTTGAACGACGGTAACCTTCAGGCGCTGACTGGAGGCTTACGATTGAAAATACGGATTCAACACCCTGGTGTTCACGAGCGAACGGATCGCGGAGGCTCGTACTGGTATTTCCGCTATTGGGAAGATGTTCTGCAGGCGGATGGCACGACGAAGGCCATCCGGAAGTTCAACACCATCGGTCCGAGCAAGGGCGAGAACCGGCTCACGAAGAAACAGGCGGAAGTTGAGCGTGACAAATTCCTCGCGAAGATCAACAAGCCCACCATACAGGAGAAGATCGCCGACGGCTTGGCACTCTTCAGCAGGATGGTCGAAAAGTACAGGGCCGCGCACGTTGAAGCGGAGGTCGCCGGGCGCTTCCTGCTGGCGAAGCCGACGCGAGAGAAGTACGTCATCCACCTCGAGCAGCGCATCGTCCCAAAGTGGGGCACGCGCCGGTTATGCGAGATCAATCCGGACGAGGTCCAGCAGTGGCTCTTTGAGAGCTGCGAATCCTGGCACATGATGAACGACCTGCGAGGAATCATGTCCGGCATCTACACCAAAGCCGAGGAGTGGGGCTACTGGCCGGAAGGACGTCGCAACCCAATGTCGCGCGTCAAGATCGGGGAGAAGTGGACCGTGAGGCCGGAGCGGATTCTCACGGAAGACGAGACGGTCAAGGTGATGGCGCGCTTGAGTGACCCCAACCTGCTCATCATCGAAACCGCACTCGCCACCGGCGCGCGCATCTCCGAGATCCTGGGCCTGACGTGGCAGCACATCGATCTCAAGGATGGCGTGATCCGAATTGTGCAGCGTAACTGGCGAGGCGACATCGACGATCCAAAATCGAAGACCAGCAAGCGGCCTCTTACCTTGGGCAACTTGGCGGAACGCTATCGCGTGAAGGCCACTGCGGACAAAGCGCAGCCGGACAAATGGGTCTTCGCCCGAACGGACGGCAGTGGCCTCCTGCTGTGGGATTCCGGAGTGCGCCAAGCTTTGAAGAAGGCGGCTGCCGCCGATGGCTGCGACTTCCCTGGCCTCGGACCACATTCGCTCCGGCGGGCCTACATCACCTGGGTCCAGGAAGCCGGGGGATCAAGCATCGAGGCGTCGAAGATGGCTGGCCACAGCACGGTACGGATGACCGAGGGATACACGAAGATCCAACTCAACCGGCAAGCTGATCTCACGCGCCGAATCCAGGAGAGGCTGGCAAGCGCGGGCGAGAAGCTTTCCGGCGAACACGGGGCCGAGATCCCGGCACCGCCTTCCTCGAAGCTCGCCGAGCTGGATGGCACCGTCGCCGGACCCCAGACCATCCACTAAAGCGCACGCCCGAGGTCTCCGCACAGAACAAAGTCCGCATCAAGTTCCGAGCATTTTCGCGCGGGAATTCAGTTGTCAAGGAATACTTGACCACTGCGCGAGGAGCAGGCCGATTGGCCGTTCGCGTAGTTGGAACCTGCCAGACTCAAACATGCCCGCCAGCCTCAAGCAGGCCCTGGTACTGCTCACGGCTCATGGGGCAATCGACCAGTTCGAGGAATTGAATTTTGGAGACGCGGGCCTGCCTGGCCATTTCCTTGAGCAAGCCATCCCCAAGATCCTTTGTACTGCCGTGGCTTGTCTTGGTGCGGACTGTCGTCTTCTTGCCGTCTGCCGTCCAAAAGAAGAACCAATGGTGGTCGCCATCGTCTTGTTGGAATCCTTTTTTCTTGAGTGCGGCTTCGACATCCCGCTTCGCTCTAACTGGCAACCGGTACCTCTTCCATGACGGCGAGTAGCCTGTGTTTCAGTTCCAGGGCCTTTGGGGACAAGTTCGCGTCTGGTGCCATCGCGTAATGCTTCCAGACCACCACAAGATCTTCGGCCACCTCATCGAGCAGGTCACTAACGGTGCCAGCAAAAGCATCCAACCCAAGACTAGGTTCTTCGATGCTGACAAATTGCGGATTGTCATCGTTCAGACGTGGTTGCAGGCGCACGGCCTCCTTGAATCGCAACCGCAGGCCTTCGTGCTCCACTTCGTTCACTTCCAGCGGGGAAAGATCCAGCGCGCTAATCGATTCCAGATCGAACATGTTCTTTATCTCACCATTCTCGTCGCGGGAAACTCTGCCAGTGATTTGAATCGTCGACCTGCGGTTCTCAAGGAGAAGATCCTCCATCGCGTCCTGGTAGGTCACCTTGAGTTGCCGGTTCGACCCTTTTGGCAGAATCGTAATCTGGCGGTCTGCAAAGTTAATCTCGATCAACTCGCCATTGACAGTCTCGCGATCCGGCTCGGTTTCAGTTGGGGTGTACATCTTGCGCACCAGGCGTTGCCAGTTGTCGTCCATCCGGACGGTTGTGCCATTCCGCGAGAGGTCGAGTCTCCAGCCGCTTCCAGGCTTTGGAGCCAACTGCTGAAACGCATCCACTACGCGCTTTCGGATGGCTGTGTCTGGAAGATAGCCAGCCACCTTGTCCCTCTGCTGTGACTGCAGCGCACCAGCGACGCCCTCAAACGTAGCGAGCACATCGTTCACCTGGTCTATGGTTGCGAGCTGAGGCTGGACCGATTCAACGAACGCCGGAAGGAGGTAGCTCCCCGGCTGAGGAACCTCACACTTTAACTGGTAACGCTGCTCGATTTCGGCCGGAATGCGCGCCCGGCTCTTGATATCCTTCTGCTCTTTGGCCAAAGCGATCAGCCAGATGGCCCGTTGAGC
>JAYUSZ010000127.1:0-37392 GCA_043755435.1 Bryobacterales bacterium
AGTCCCAGCCATCACATCACCAAACGCACAGCCAACCAAACCCTTCACCTAAGAAATCAAACCGGCGAAAAGCGGGAGCGCTCACCGGGCGCGATAAGAAGTAGTCCAACCCTCATCGTAAGATCTTTGAAAATCAAATAGTGCACGATCGCGATCCTGGACCTCGCAAACGGCCCGAGCATTAAAACACGGACTGTTAGTTTAGGCGCGGCGGAGGCCCAGAGCTCTGATGCGTTTGTGCAGATTAGTCCGTTCCAGGCCGAGGCTTCTGGCTGCGCGGGAAACGTTCCAGCGCGTGTCCGTCAGTGCTCGGACAATCTGTTCGCGTTCAGCGGAACGGCGGGCTTCTTCCAACATGTTGGGGCCAACATCACCGGCACGGACGCGGATTTCCAGGGGCACATCGCTTTCCTGCAACTCGTCAAGCGGGCCTAGGATGGCCATCCGCTCCACCGTGTTGCGCAGCTCGCGAACATTGCCGGGCCATTGGTAACCTTTCAACAGCGTGATGGCTTCCTTCGCGAAACCACGTTTGCGGAAATTGTTACGCCGCGAAAATTCGTCGAGGAAATATTCGGCCAGCGCTTGAATATCTTCGACGCGTTCACGAAGGGATGGCACGCGCAGGGGAACTCCGGCCAGCCGCCAATAAAGATCGCCGCGGAACTTCCCTTCCCCCACCATTTGATTCAGGTCACGATTGGTTGCTGCCACCACGCGTACGGCAACGCGCACCGTACGCTCGCCACCTAAGCGATGGAATTCCCCTTCTTCTAAAACGCGCAGAAGCTTTGCTTGCGAGGCAGCGGCAAGATCACCCACTTCGTCCAGGAAGAGCGTGCCGCCATCGGCCATTTCAAATTTTCCTCGACGAACGGAAACGGCTCCGGTGAAGGCTCCCTTTTCGTGCCCGAACAATTCACTTTCAATCAGTTCGTGCGGAATGGCGGCGCAGTTCACTTTCACAAAAGGTCCGGCGGAAAATGGGCTGGCTTCATGAATGTGCGCTGCCAGCAATTCCTTGCCGGTTCCGGATTCGCCGATGAACAGCACTCGAGCATCGGAACGGGCGGCGAGCGTTGCCTGATCCACAATTTGTTTGAAGGCTCCACTGGCACCGATCATTTTGTGCGGAGTTGGCGCCAACTCTTTGAGTCGGGCGTTTTCCTCTTTCAGATTCGCTTGTTCAAAGGCGCGTTCCAGGGAAAGCAGCACGCGGTCCCGACTGAGTGGCTTTTCTAAAAAATCGAAGGCACCGGCTCGCGTGGCTTCCACGGCGTCGGCAATGGTACCGTGGCCGGAGATCATGATTACGGGTGCGTGGATGTCTGCTTGGCGAAGCTCGCGCAGAAGCTCGATGCCGCTGGCATCGGGAAGGCGAACGTCAAGCAGGATGGCTCCAGCGCGTTCCCGTTCGGGTGACAAACGGAATTCATGACCAGAGCGGCAGATTGTTACGGTGTACCCTTCGCGTTCTAGAATCAAACGAAGAGATCGGCCGATATTCTCTTCGTCATCCAGAATCAGAATTCGTTTGGAAGCCATTTAAGCGGCAGGCAGCTGAACGCGAAACGCTGCGCCGCCCAACTCTCCTTGAATGGTTTGGATATCGCCGCCCAATGCGAGTGCGCTTTTTTTCACAATGGATAAGCCCAAGCCCATGCCACCGGGTTTGAAGGAAATGGAAGGTTCGAACAAAGTTTCTTTGATGCGGTCGCTTAGGCCTGGGCCAGAATCGTGAATCTCAAAACCAGCGCGATTTTCAACCAGGAATGTGCGGCCCTTTATGCGGCCACCTTGCGCTACAGCTTGTGCGGCGTTTTCCAACAGATTGGTGAGAATGCCTTTCAGCAGGTCGGCGTCGCCACGAATTTTGGGCGGCACAGGGGAAAGGTCGAGGTCGTATTCCAGGCCTGGGTGAGCGGATTTTAGAAAGCTGACACGCTCTTCCACAACGGCGTTGAGGTCAAGATCGCGAGGCTCCATGGGCGGCTCCGCAGCAAACTGGCTGAAGGCGCTGACACGCTTTTCAAGAGACACAACCTCTTCAACGACAATGTCTGAAGCTTGACGCAAAAACTCAGTATCGGCTTCACCACGGCGAGCTTTGATTTCTTCCATAGTGAGGCGAATGGGAGTAAGCGAGTTCTTTACTTCATGCGCCATCTTCCGGGCCAGGGCTTGCCAACTGGCAACTTGAGCAAGGTAGATAAGGCGTTCGCGATTGTGCTTTAACTTTGTAGAAGTTTGGTTGAAGGCCATCACGGCACGGCCAACTTCGTCGCGATTCCGCACGGGAAGTTGAACGTTCAAATCGCCGGCAGCGAGTTGTCCAAGGCCAGTTGTGAGGTCCTTCAGCGGCTTGGTGATGCGTAACGAAAGCCAGACGAGTAACGCGAAGCTGATGAGGTATACGGCAGCGGCCAGCAGAACCAGGGTGGTTGTAATGCCTTTGCGCAAATCGAAGACATGAGCGCGTTCCACCATGTCGCGGGCTTTGGTGTATTGCCGAGCCAACTTGTTCATTCCGACAGGACCTAACGCGCGGGAGTAAACCAGCACGTTGCCATCACGAGCGACCAGGTAATCTAACTGTTCGCCATCGGAACCGGATAACAGAAATCTGGAGGTTTGACCGCTGTTTAGAAATGAGGAAATAGCTGGTGGCCAGTTCGATTGGTCCTTACCTGCATAGTGAGTGGGCTTCACGCGGCCAGCAAGCGAATCTTGTTCCAGCGATTTGCGAGCTTGTTGGTAGAATTCGCGGCCAGTGACGTGGAGCGATTGAGAAATCTCGTCCAAGTCCTGGGTTGAGGCATAGCGCAGACTCTCATCGAGCAGAGAAACAGTGATCCACATGGTGACAGCGAGCGGAGCCAGAGTTGCCAGCAGGAAGATTCCGATCAGTTTTGCACGGAGGCTCACGGCTTCAGGTCCGCCACCCGGAACGGTCCTTGATCAATAGCCCACTGGTCGGTTTCACGCTTGGGAGGGCGTGCAAACAAGTCCACCAATTTCGCCAAGGCGACTGGGGGTTGTGTTAAGAGAGCAGTGGCGTCGCGAGGTTCTTCGGCACGCATTTCAAGCCTCACCCAATAGTTTGCCTCTTTTTGAAGGCCGTGGGTGAGCAGGCCAATTTTTCCGACGCACCAATCCTCGGCTGCGGCGGAATCAAGGTGCGATGCTGCTGCTTTGGTGTTGCCTAACCCGACGACGGAAAACTTTTCTTCCCAAATGTCGTAGCTTATTACGAAACGTTCAAAGCTACGCCGCTCAACGGTGACGAATTGGTCGGAGGATAAAGCTAACTGGACGGAATAGAGAACGCTGGAACCATTCTTCAAGCGTTCCAGAGGACGACCAGTGAGGAAATGCAAATGAGGGGCGGAAACTCGTAAGTAATTTTCATCCAGACGAAGACGAAGTTTCACACTGGCAACGCCTTGGAGCAGCACTCCACTGAGGACTCCGGCTATCAACCAATTAAGCCTGCGCCGAGTGTTGAACATCAGAAGTTTACACCAGTCATGACTTGCGGCTCTATGCGTCCTTCTTTCAAGGGAATTGCGACATAAAAATAATAGCCGTCGCGGGTGCGAACACCACCTCCGACTGAGTTTCGAACAACCTTAGCCAGCGAATTGGTCCACACGGCTCCGGTGTCAGCGAAAACGGCGGGCATCCATTTTTGCCCAACGCGCATGGAGTATTCAACCGATCCGGCGATGACGCGAGTGGCACCAATGGGAGTAATGTCGTACTTGTTCCAGCCTCTTAGAATTCTGGAATTGCCAGCGACAAACCGCTCTGGAAGAGGAGCAAGTCCATCCAAACGGCCTGCTACAAAGGATGTTTCCAGGCGCTGCTTGTTAATCGTAACGACGTAACGGGCCTCGGTCTGATGGCGTCGAAAGGCATAATCGCCGCCTGCCATTTGAGTGCCGATTCTGGCTCCGTATTCGGCCGATACCGTTTGGCGGATGGTGTTAAGCTCCCCCCAGTCGCGGTGTAGTCGCAGAGTGGTTACCAACGCCTGGGAGGAGCCTCTGCCCAAGCTGGAGGCTTGAGAAGCTTGTAAGAAATTGAAATTTGTGAACGAAATGCCGGTTGAGATCGCGATGCCATCAAATGGGGAATAGGTAATTGATGGCGTGTAATTCTGGCGATTGGAAAATTGTCCATCACTGGATGTGGCCAGGGTTGTAATTGGATTCCATTGAGACCTGAACCCGTCGAACTGGAACCCGGCGCGCACTTTGTCACGGAAGAATTTACGCTGGTAACTGGCGGAGAAGCCCTGCAATCGATCGAGGTAATCGTCGCCATTGTTTAGATAGCCGCCACGAACTACTTGATTGGCATCCTGCGAGGTGATGAAAGCGGCGCCGGACCACCCTTGCTTGCCATGGTAGGCGATGCGGGAACGAGAAGGATCGAGGATCGACTTGCCTGGTTCGACATCCAGCAACACCTTAACATTTTCAGCATTGGTGCCACGTTGCAGTTTTGGAGAAACGGCACGAGCGCGCAATTCCTGCTTAATCCTAACGGCTAGTTCGGCAAAGATATCGGGGTGAAATTTTTCTCCAACCCTCCGTTTTAGTTCAGCACGAAGGGAACGGCTGAGGCGTCCCTCGTCGATCCCGGTTAGTTCGATACTTTCTACCGTATAACGTGTGTTGACATTCGTAGCATCCTGTACTTTGGCATGAGCAATGCGGATACCGGCCACACCGGCTAGAAGGCCAAGGGAGTAGGCTAACAGCACGGAGGCGATCCAATCTTTACTTCGCATGAACAAATTCATAGCAGGTTCCTTGCCAAAGGTTAGGATGATGAATTGATTAGACGTCGGCAGGGGTGCGTGTGGTTCCATCGCACAGAGTGTGAATTTTCCGCACAGGCAAGAACTTTTATCCGGGGAGGGTTGGTTATTTGCGCTTAAACAGACCCGAAAACATGCCAGCCAAGGTGGAAGGCTTAGCTTTTGCGGCATCTTCTTTGCCGAACACGCTTTCCGCTAGGGCTAAGATACTCTTTCCAAAGGGACTTGTGGAGGGGACCTGCTTTCCATCGAGAAGGGCCTTTTGGACAGACTCATAGTCACTAGGGACTAATTGCCGCACTTCCATGCGCAAGGCCATTTCAATCATATCTTGTGTAAGACCAACGCTTTCGCTGTAGCGGTTGATTACAAGATGTATTTTTTCCATGGGGATATGGTTCGATTCGTAGTAACCCATCACCCGTTGGGCAGCTTGAAGAGAAGGGAGTTCATTAGTGGCGACCAATAGAATTTCGTCCGACAAGCGAGCCATGCTTAGGTACCAGTCGCCGAAGGCACTTCCGGCATCCACCACAACCATTTCGTATTGCGTGCGGGAAAATTCCAGCAGTTGCGCGCAGTTCTTAAGCGCGAAAGGGACTTCCAGAGGATTTTCCGGTGGAAGTAGAATGTCCAAATTATTCGATTGGACCACTAAACCATTCCAGATGCTGGCATCCATTTGGGATTCGTGAGCCATGGCTTCGACAAAACTATATTTGGGACTGAGCTTCAGCAGGAAGGAGATGGTCCCGGTAACAGGATCCAAATCAGCGAGCAAAGCTTTCTTGCTCTTGTTCAAGCGTTTGGCGTGAATGGCCATGTTAGCGGCCAACGTGCTGGCACCACAGGCTCCTTTGGCGGGAACCACACAGACGACCTTGCTGTCAGCCGAGGCGGCCACCAACGGATTCAATTTAGCCAAGCGATCCATGACAGCCTGGAACTGTTCGGCTTTAATAGGGTGGACCAGAAATTCGGCAGCACCGCTGCGAAGGCATTGGAGGATCAGATTAGGATCGTCTTTGCCCAACAGGGTGACGATTTGCATAGCGGAGTTCACTTGCAAAAGGTCAGGGATGGTGGCAAGAGCCTTGGCTGGATCTCCTTCAATATCAAGAAAACAAAGGTTTGCACCGCCGTTTTGCCGCAATTCCGAGAGAACTCGGGAAGATGGATAGCCGCTGAGTTCGGTGACTACGGATGTAGAAAGCTGCTGAGCTATCAACGGAAGCACATCCGAAGCAGTCTTACGATTCGGGCTGATCAAAATAATTGTCCAACCCGCGCTCACAGGATCCTCCGCAAAACTGGCCCCTCAAGGTAACACACGCAAAACGGAGCTCCGGCGGCGAGGGACGCTCGTGTTCCTTCCACATTGATGGTCCGCCGCCCGGCCTTTTGCGCTATCAAGAAGTCGAAATTGATGAGTAGCTTAATCACTAATCGAACATGTCCCAAAACCAATGAAATCGACGGCAACTTAGCCGCATTGAGTATTCACAGAACTCTTTTGTTGTTTTTATCGACAAGAAAGAACAAAAACATGAGAGTTGTTTCGCGAAGAAATAACTTAAACCTTAGGTGGCCTTGGTCGATATGCCTTTTCAGGATGGGGAAGTTGGGAGTAAGACATTCCGACTACACCTGAATGAATACAGATCTTGAATGCAGATCCTAAATTCACGAATTCAAAGATAGTTTGGCTTTCTTAAGGAGATTGCAGTGAGGCAAGAAGAGGCTTATGTGCAAGAAGCGATATTAACGATGCCGGTGCAAGCCAGCATGACGAAGAAGACGGTGCTCATTTGCGAAACACAGCCCATTACGGCGGCTGGCCTTCAGGGTTTGCTGTGCGTATCCGCTGAATTGGAACATATGGCAAGTGTTTCCACTTTGGAGGAGGCATCGGAGATCATAAGGAGCCGGCACCCCGATTTGGTTGTACTTGACAAGTCCCTGGGAATCCAAGCTGTGCTCGAATGGATCACCCGCACCAAACGGGGAATGCTGGAAGATCTGGAAATCGTACTTTGGGGTGTGTCGATCACCGAGGCAGAAGCCCTGCGATTTCTTCAGGCAGGAGCCAAGGGGATTGTTCGCAAGACCTCTGATCCCGATACTTTGATGGCCTGTTTGAAATCAGTAGCCAGCGGATCCAGTTGGATGGCTGACAGCGTTTTCCGGGAATCGAGCCGAATTGATCGCTATTCCCGCAGCGAACTGACCCCGCGTGAACAACAAGTGATGGAATTGGTGGAGCAGGGTCTAAAGAACAAGGAAATTGCTCGGGAGCTGGGCATTCGTCCAGGAACTGTAAAAATTCATCTGAAACACATTTTTGAGAAGACCGGTGTTCGAGGCCGGTATGGCTTGGCGCTTTCGGTTATGAAAGAAAAGGGGCTCATCGAACTTTCCAACGCGAACTGAACTAATTCCCGCTGTATCCTCCTCGCGGCCAGAGCGTCCACTCTGGCCGTTTTCCAATTCGGTCTTTCAAGTGGCAAGCCCTTGTGATAACCTGCCCACAGCCTTCAATGGGTGCGCGGTGTTCCAGTCGTCTCACCCTGTTCAACGCGCAGCCGAATGTGCTTCGAACCAAGCGAGAATTCGCCCTATAACTTCCGGTTTGCCATTGGAAAACCAATCGTGATCGGCATGCGGGATCAGGACCAGTTCGACCTTGTTCGGATTTGCATCTCTCAATCGCATAACACCAGCCACTGGCGTATCCCGGTCGTCAGTTCCCTGAACAATCAGAACAGGTACTTCGGTAGACCGAATCGCATTGAGGCCGGAAGGAGCTTCCCTTAGATCAAATCCGTGTCTCGCACGCACCCAAGCAAATGACGGTTCGATAAGCGGCCACGAGATGAAGCGTGCGGCCCGTTCAGAAATACCCAACTGGTCACTAACAACTTGGTAAGGGTAGCCGATATTTCCCGCGCCTGCGCTTTCAGCAGCGACTCCGTTTAGCGGTGGTTTCGCACCAAGGCTCTGGATCAAGGTTGTACTACCCCGGGAAACACCATATCCGAAGACGAAGCTAATCTGAGGGCGATCACGCAGCCATTGCGACCAAGCCACCAGATCATTTGGCTCATGGATGCCAAACGAGAAAACACCACCAGATGAACCGCTACCCCGCTGGTCTACTAGAAGGCATGTATATCCCATGCGCAAGAACGATAGGGCGCGCTCGAGCATTTGGTGCCGTGTTCCTCCGCGGCCGTGAACGAACATTACTGCGCGGCGATTAACAAGGCTCGGCGTAAAAAGCCAGCCCTTCAATGAAACTTGGTCCGAAGTGTTGATCGTCACTTCTTGCCAGGAAGCACCGCACTTGCTGGCCATTTCAGTTGCGCGATGTGCGTCGAGCTGGACGTGCTTACGAACGAAGTTGCCGTCGATGGTTAGAATCCAAAAAAACAGCAAGCCTGCCGCAGAGAGTAGGAAGGCAATGTGTTTGCCGCGCGGCGTCATTCCGTGAGTGGCACCAACGAGCTCAACGAACCTTCAGCGCCTTTAGCGTTGCTGAGTCTAGTTCTCCGGTAGGGCTCAATTGATGTTCCTTCTGAAATTTGGTCACTTTCTCGCTGAGTTGCTTCGCCCAGATACAATCTATGATTGGTTCTTTCAATGCGACTTCGGCGTCACATACAGTCCGGCCTGAGCGGCCAGATGGTTTCGGCGAACTTGCGCTTCTTAGCATTTCCTGGATACGGATCGCTTTGGGATCGGCATAGTCAGCAACGCTGCGGCCTTCGCCGTCGCGTTGATCAACTCTTGCCTTTGCCGCAAGCAGTTCTCCTACGACTTCTTCCCAGTTATGCATGGCCGCCATCATTAGCGGAGTACGGCCATCTGCATCCGTTCCATTGACGCTTGCGCCATGGCGAATCAAGTTCCTAACAATTTCCAGCGGGGCCTCAAGTTCCTTCCGAACATAACTTTCTGGCATGCCTCGCTCGGGCGCTACGGTCGCCCGCCGTCTGGCGATAAAACAACTCGCACCTATTGTCAAAGGGGCCTGTCCGTGGTCCATAAATGGCGTCTTCCGCCCGCCGTCGGCGTGTAGCGTCACGTCAGCTCCGCGGTCCAAAAGCAGCTTCACCAAGTCAGCTCGGCATTCAAGACACGCATGCATTAGAGGCGTCCAGCCTGTCTTGTCCCGCTCATTGAGGTCACCCCCCTTTGCGAGCGTCTCAAGTACAGCGGCAACACCAACTGCTTCGCGCCCGACCGCATGGCTCTTGCCGACTGCATCAATCACGGAAGGAGGGTTGTTGCCCGTGGAGGGCACTTAGAATTAGGGTGACCAGAACACAAGCGCAGCAGGTCATTTCGTAATTTTGACACCGGTCAAATGCAAAAAGTTCCCAACTCCCTTCAGATCAAGGAACTTCTCGCAAGAAATGGTGTCCATTCGTTGAGTGAAACCTTCGAACAACAATAGTCGTATACCTGCGTTGGACATCCTTCGCGGATTCGCTCTTTTTGGTGTTCTCGTTGTCAATGTCTCCGGCTATCTTGGCGCTCGCCCCACCCAAGCGGATATCGCGGTCAGGGTAGTGAAGGAACTGTTCTTCTCAAACAAGTTCTGGCCGATCTTCTCTTTGCTCTTTGGAATCGGGATCGCTCTTCAGTTGGCTCGCGGCCTGACATGGGCGCGCCATCTCAGACGGATGGCCGGGCTGTTCCTGTTTGGGCTCATGCTGTTGATCGTTTTTGATGGAAACCAGATCCTCGTCCGCTACTCCATCCTAGGCTGCGTGGTCTATTTGTTTCGACACGCCTCACAACGTCGGCTCCTCCTTCTTGCTGGCATCTTCTTAATATTTGCTTCGTTCGACCGGCCGCTGTGCGAAGCCTTCGGCGTTTCACTCCACAGCGTTGATGGATCACGGGCCACGTTTCTCGATTCGGTGCGGTCGAACTTGGCCGGTACTGCCGCAGGCTTAGCATCGCCAGCATACTACCTCATGCGGATGAACGAAATTCTCGTCATGTTCTTATTTGGACTCTACATCGCCAAGTCGAACCTACTTGCATCTAGGACACCACCAACAGAACGGCTAACTTATGCGCAACGGGTCGGCCTCACGCTGGGATTGACTGGCACACTTTTGCATCAGTTCCTGGATACGGCACCGGCGAACGGCGGCATAATTTCGAAAGGAGTGAGCCGTTTTGTAATGTTGCTGAGCAACGACGCCATGGCAATCGGCTACGCTGCGTCGGTCTTTCGGCTGTCCAAGCAACTCACTTGGCTTGCTCCCGCCGGGCGTATGGCTCTGACGAACTTCTTGAGCCAATGGGCCATCCTGCGCCTGTTGTTTGATCCGCTCTTCCTGGGGATGCAGGGAAAGCATAGCCACCTGTTTGGCTTCGCTGTATGCATCGCAATCTTCGCCGCTTAAGTCTTGTGGTCTCGTTGGTGGTTTCAGCGGTTTAAGCAAGGCCCTGCCGAATGGCTTTGGCGAAGAATTGAGAGTAAAGATGGCCTTGCATGATAGTGCTTGGTGACAAATATCAAGACCAACGGCGCAGACCTCCGTAGAGCAGTACTGCAATCACCATTGTTTACATGATTTGCAGTGCATCCGATGGCAGTTTGCTATTCTAAGCACAGTGCATTACTGGAAACGTGTTTCAATGGCCGCGGCGCTGTCTGGATTGGCCTTATGGGGTGCCGCAATCAACCCTCCCCGCCTGGTCGATATTCTCTCCACAGAACTGGAACGGAACTTCAAAACTCTTAAAGAAAAAGCTGATCCAGCTCCTTACTTTGGAGCGTATGCAGTTACCGAAGAACAAGCGGAGTCAATTTCCGCTTCAGGTGGTGCTGTGGTTGGGCGGAATTCCAACAACACCAGGACTTTGGATGTTACCGTCCGAACTGGTACGATGCAGTTCGATAATTTCCATCGCAATCAACGCGATCCGGCCTATTTCACGGGCGGCGTTCCACTTTCAATAGACAACAATCCAGATTCAATCAAACGTTTTCTATGGGCTGAAACCGATCGCGTATATCGAATGGGGTCCCAGCGTCTGCTGCGTTTGCGGACGGATCAGGAGCAGAAAGTTAAGCCGGACGATGCTTCCGGTGATTTCTCATTCATCGAGCCGAGCGTTCACGCCATCGCGCCTGCACCCTTGCAGTTCCCCGCCGATGTTTGGGAACCGAAGGTGAAAGTCTGGTCGAAAATGTTCGCCGTTTATCCAGAGATCCTCAATAGCGGCGTTTCGGTGATGGGCCAACGGGAAACAAAATACTTCGTGAATACTGACGGCACAAAACTTGAGCATGGCCGCCAGTTTGCACGCGTATCGATCAGCGCACGGGCCAAGCACACCGACGGGATGGATCTGATTGCCACCGAAACCTTCGAGGCCGACACGATTCAACGATTGCCGAAAGACGCGGTGATCAAAACTGCCATCGATAAAGCGGCCGCCGATCTTTTGGGATTATTGAAGGCTCCAGAAACCGAGCCCTTTGTGGGTCCGGCGATTCTATCGGGCGGGGCTAGTGGCGTCTTCTTTCATGAAATTTTCGGCCACCGTATCGAGGGGCATCGCCAAAAGGACGAAGCGGAAGGGCAAACGTTCACCCGCAGCGTCGGCAAAAGTGTTCTTCCTGAGTTTTTGAGCGTTATTTTCGATCCCACTAAGCATCGTCTGGCCGATACCGATCTTTACGGTTGGTATGACTACGACGATGAGGGGGTGAAAGGCCGTCCGGTGACGTTGGTGGAAAAAGGAATTCTAAAAACTTTTCTATTGTCGCGCTCGCCCATTCAAGGCTTCCCTGCCTCGAACGGCCATGGACGCCGGCAGGCTGGTGCAGAAATTGTTTCGCGGCAATCGAACTTGATTGTGGAATCTTCGAAGAAGGTTCCCGAAAAGCAATTGCGGCAAATGCTGATTGATGAAGTGAAGCGCCAAAACAAGCCGTACGGATTGTATTTTGAAAAGGTCACCGGCGGCTACACAACAACAGGCCGGGCCGGGCTCCAAGCCTTCACCGTTATGCCGTTGATGGTCTACCGGGTTTATGCAGATGGGCGCGCCGATGAACTGGTTCGTGGAGTGGATATTGTGGGTACCCCGCTTGCCAGTTTTGCCAAAATCATGGCAACGTCGGACGCACCACGAGTCTTCAACGGCTATTGCGGAGCGGAGTCAGGAACAGTGCCTGTGTCTGCGATCTCACCGGCCCTGCTGGTTTCTGAAATCGAAGTACAAAAGAAGAATCGCGCTAGAGATTTGAGACCTCTTTTAAGCCGTCCTGAAGGAGGAAGCAAATAGTGAATCGTTATTCGTTGTTACTGATATTTTCCGCATTCGCGGTGCAGGGGCAAACTCCATCAGGCGACGATGTTTTGTTGAAGGCCATGGCCGATGAAATGAAACGTTCCATGGAAATTCGCATCCCCGGGCCAAATCCATATCCACCTTACTATGTTGAATATGGGGCGGAGCGGTCGACAACTTTCAACGCTTCGGCAACGCTGGGCGGGTTGGTGCGATCTCAGAAAAATCAGTTCTTTAACCCACGAGTGATGGTACGTGTGGGGAGTTCCAAGCTGGACAACAGCAACTCTGTTTACACTGGCATGCCTGTGGGTGCCAATTACGATACTGGACAGTGGGCCTACGATGGCGGGTATGAACTGTGGCGGCAGCAGTATTGGCTGGCAACAGACAGGGCGTATAAATCGGCGGTGGAAGCCTTAAGCCGCAAGGTTGCGGCTTTGAAAGACGTCAATCAAAGCGAGCCGTTGAACGACTTCGCTCCCGTCAAGCCTGTGGTAAAAATACTGCCGGAAGCTATCTTCCAGCTAGACGAAGCAAAGTGGAAAAGCCGAGTTGTGGAACTGTCGAAAATCTTCCTCAACTATCCTGAGATTCTGCATTCTTCGGTTGATTTTGACGCTATTTCCGATACTGCCTACTATGTGAATTCCGAAGGCTCAAAGCAGCGGCTGCCGGAAGGCGCATTCCACCTTCGCGCCCGATCACTGGCACAGGCCGCCGATGGATCGAACATCTGGGACTACATTTCCATTGGCGCGGAACACGAATCCGGTCTCCCCTCAATCGAGGAGGTAAAAAAAGCTTTCATCGAAATCGCCGAAAATACGAAAGCGCTAAAGGTAGCAAAGGTAGGCGAGGCCTACACGGGCCCGGTCCTTTTTGAACCTCGTGCAGCAGGCCAGTTACTGGTCCAATTACTAAGTCATGAACTGCGTCCAGTTAGGAGCCCAGTTACTCCTCCAGGCCGTCAAGCGAACCTTCCTCCCAGCGATTGGAGTACGCGAATAGGTTCGCGTGTTCTGCCGGATTTCATCACTATCAAAGACAATCCGCACAAGATGTTTCCAGATGGAAAACCCTATCTTGGAAACTTTGATGCCGACCTGGAAGGCGTTGAACCGGAACCATTGACGTTGATTGAAAAAGGCACCTTGAAGACACAATTGCACACAAGGCTTCCTGTGCGTGGACATGAAGGTTCCAACGGTAGAGCCCGTTTTCCTGGGGAATTCGGAGCAAAAGCTCCCTTTCTGAGCAATGTCGAAGTGATTGTGAGCGATGCAAAACCTATGGCGGCGCTGAAGGCAAGCCTGATCGACCAAATCAAGCAGCGCGGCAAACCTTACGGCATTCTAGTACGCAAGCTGGATTATCCATCGGTCGCGCCTGGCGAAGATCGTCAACGAATGATGGCGGCGGCACGGCAATCCGGCAACGGATTTGTTTTTAGTTTGCCGTTGCAGATTTACAAGGTTTATCCGGATGGCCGCGAGGAGTTGATTCGCGGTGTGAAGTTCCGCGGCCTTACCGGACGTTCCTTGCGAGACATTGTTGCCGCTTCCAGCGAAACCAGTTTGTTCAGCTTATACGCTACCAACGTGCCACTATCGACGGGCGGGGGCGGCGGATACATCAACGGGACTTCCATTGAATCTCCGGGGCTCTTGTTTGATGAGCTGGAACTGGAGCAGCCGCAAAACGATAAGCCGCGGCTTCCGATAGTTCCTCCTCCTGCGTACGAAACGTCGAATTAGCAGCATAGTTCTTTCATGGGATTGCTTGGCCGTTCAATTCTAAGGGAAATCATCTCCGGCGCCTTTTTGGGGACGGTGCTGTTTACGTTCGTCCTTTTTTTGCAGCGGGTGAATTTGCTGTTCGAACAGTTGGTTCGCGGATCGGCCTCAATTTCAACCGTGGGATATCTGCTGCTGCTGATCATCCCCTTCACATTAACCTTCACGTTGCCCTTGGGCGTTTTGGCGGGTGTGCTGATCGCACTTAGCCGGATGTCCAGCGATGGCGAGATCACGGCGATGCGAGCAGCAGGCATCCCAAGCAGAAAAGTTCTAACACCAGTGATTCTGTTTTCCGTCTTTGGCATGTTGTTGACCGCTGCCTGCTCGCTTTGGCTTACGCCCTGGTCTATCCGGGAAACTTATCGAGTGCTGAATCAATTGGCGGCGGCCCAGATGACAGCGGACATTCAGGGAGGGGTGTTTGCTGAGCAATTCCCCAATAAGACTCTGTATGTCAGCGATGTGATTTCAGGGCCAGTAGTGCAATGGAGGAACATTTTCATTGCTGATCTGACACCGCCGGAGCAACGGAAGAAAAGCACTCAGGAAATGGGCGATGCCCCAATTATTACTACCGCCCGAGAAGCAGTTGCCGTCACCAACCCAAACCAGAACAGCATTCAACTCCACATGAAGGAGCAGCGGACACACAGCCTGGGAAAAGATCCGGCAAAGTATTTCATCGTGCGATCCTCGCCCAGCGATCAACTACTGGAAGCGCAAAGACCAGGTGAGACCAAGGCGCAGGCATTCCGCGACATGGATACCATTCCGCTGTGGATGAAGATTCAGGATTCGCGCGAAGGAGCCATAGAATTTCACCGGCGTTTTTCCATGCCACCGGCATGTTTGCTACTTGCACTTCTTGGTGTGCCGTTGGGGGTTTCTTCGCGCAAGTCCGGCAAATCGGGGGCCTTTGTAATTACGGTATTCCTGGCATTCGTCTACTGGGTGGCGCAGATCGGATTAATCCAGTTGGCGCAGCAAGGCAAGCTTTCCGTTCCATTGGCCGCATGGTTGCCCAACATGATTTTTGCTGCGGGAGCGGTCGTCCTTTCGGCTGGACTAGAGAACCCTGGGGATCGCGATTATCTTGGCCGTATCAAAGATTGGTTCCGCTTCCGCTACGACGATGTCAGCGATTGGGTGAAAGGAACGAAGCCAAAGACCAGGCCTGAATTCGGACTGGGCATCTTGATGCTGCCATCGATTGTGGACACATACATACTGAGCGAGTTTTTTTTCTATTTCTCTGTGTGGCTTGTGAGCTTTATTTCGATGACGCAGATTTACAACTTCTTCGAATTGATGGGGCATATTCTACGTCACAATATCTCCGCCCGCGAAGTATTGGAATATCATCTGTTTCTTACACCGAAATTGATTTACGATTCGGCACCATACTCAGTTCTTGTGTCAGTGCTAGCAACCTTCGCCATCCTTTCCAAACAAAATGAAGTCACTGCGTTCAAGGCATGCGGTGTCAGCTTACATAGACTGGCCTTGCCTGTATTGCTGGCAAGCATGGTTTTGAGTCTGGGAATGTTTGCTTTCGATCACTACATTATCCCCGACGCAAACTTACGGCAGGACGCTTTGAGGAACAAGATCATGGGCCGGCCTACACAGACGTGGCTTCGGCCGGACCGCAAATGGGTGTACGGACAGGGTTCGCGAATTTTTTATTACAAGCACTTTGATGCGACCGAAAGAGTGATGGTTGGCGTGCATGTCTATGAACTGGATAAATCTACATTTGAGTTAAAGCGCCATATCTCCGCTGATAGAGCAGAGTGGCAGGATGCAATCCACGGTTGGATTTTCCAGAATGGATGGGTGCGGGATTTCAAGAATACCTATGAGAACCCCTACACTACCTACCAAGCCACAACGTTCCCGGAACTGGTGGAGACTCCTGGATATTTCCTGCAGGAAGAAAAGCAGTATAAGCAGATGAACTTCCTGCAACTGGATCAATACATTCAAAAGCTGCAACAAATGGGGTTCGACACGGTGAAGCTCCAGGTACAATACCACTTGAAATTTTCCACGCCGCTGTTTGCATTGATCATGGCTGCCATCGCTGTTCCTTTCGCATTTCTCACTGGAAGCCGCGGGGCAATGGCCTCAATCGGCGTTAGCTTTATAGTGGCGATTGGTTATGGGGTGGTGACGAAACTCTTCGAAAAAATCGGGAGTCTGAATCAGTTGCCGCCGGCAGTTGCAGCATGGGCTCCTGACGTGATTTTTGCGTTGTTCGCTGCCTGGCTGTTCACAAGAATGCGAAGTTAGTGCATGCGACCAGAACATTCCTAGCTTTGGAATTGCAGGGCTTAAGACTGCCAACCTTCATGAAACCCTAGTTTTTTAAATACACTTCGGCATCAGAAATTGAAACGGACCTCCGGCCATCCTTCTTGCTTTCGTCTCTTTGGCTACCCGCAACGGTAGCTTCGCTGACTCAAAGCGGTACTCTTTCGGCGACGACAGCCTTGGGAGTTTTAAGAGTTATCGAACAATGAGACAGCCGGATATCCACCTGAGTAACAACACACAGGATGCCGCGCGCGGACTTACGTTAGGGAAGATCGCTGGCCAGCGGTATTACTTCCTGACACCACACTACCATTGGTGGTCCAAATTTTGGATGCCGTCAAAGGTGGAAGTTATTGCAGTAGCGGGACATAAAGTTCTAACTTCACTCGTGACCGTTTAGAATGGCGAAGCTGAAATTGGATCAAACGTCGGTGATAGCTAGAGGGCGAGGAGTTTTGCCATCAATGTCGGTGAAACCGTACTCCGATGCAATGCTGGCGGCGACCAAGACGGTTCCAGAATGCCGCATAACGTTGGGGTCGGTGGCAAGCGCGGCAACTGCAAGTCCGATGAACTCGGGGGACTCTGAATTGGTGAGGTTGAGCCAGGCTGCGGCCTCCATCACTTTTTCTGTCCTTACCAAGCCAGGGTACAAAGAGACGGCGGTGATACCATGGGCCCTTAATTCATGGGCCATGTCTGATGTCATCTTGTCGGTGGCGGCCTTCGATACTCCATAGGCAACATTGCCGATGTGCTTTTGAGCAGCCCAAAAAGAGATGTTGACGATTAAACCTTGCTGGGATGTGACCATGGACTTTGCAGCGAGTTGACTTGCTAGATAGTGTGCGCGAACGCCGGCGTTGAACATGGCGTCCCATCGCCAGAGAGGTTGTTCCCAAAATGGCTTTCCCCAGGTGAATGCACCGTCTTCAATCATTCGCTCGTAGCCGCCCCAAACGTTGTTGACGAGAATGTCGATTTTACCTGTCTGCTCAACAACATTGTGGAAGGCGGCTATGACTTGTTCGTCGATGCGATGATCGCACTGGATATTGGTAATCTTCTCGTTGTCTGCTGAAGCATTGGGGGCAGAACGGCCGGTGACGAACACGCGGGCTCCGAATTGAGCAAGTATTGTTGCGACGCCCCGGCCAACGCCGAAGCTTCCACCTGTGACGATAGCGACTTGGCCGTGTAGATTTTGCATTGGTGACATCATCTCATGTAACGATGTGTAATTTGCTCAAAAGTTAGTTGAGCGGAGTAGTTAGGCCACTGCAAATACAAAGATTCGAAGGGGGAGACTGAAGTGTTTGAACAGGCCGACGGGACCGCTTCCTAACGGATCGAGGCTCCGTAACTACACAAACAGCTCTTTCATGCGGACTTGTGTGCAATTTCAATGCAGACTTTGCCCACGCCATCGGAATAGTGTTCCAGCATGGTGAAGGCTTGTTGGATTTTTTCAAGGGGCAAGGTGTGAGTTAGGATTGGTGCAAAGCGGCGGGATTCGGTGGCTAGAACGCGAAGGGCCAATTCGGATTCATGATTGGACCGGCGGACATTAAATATGGCCAGTTCCTTGCGGCGCGCAACGTGAAACTTGAGAGTTGGTTCGGGCTCGGAGGGAATTCCGGTTATTACTACGCGGCCTGCACTGCGAGTGGCGATCAGCGCTTCATCCATGGATCCGTTTTTTGTTGCACAATCAATTGCAACGTCTACGCCCCGGCCATTTGTTTCACGCAGGATTTCTTTGCCAGCGGAAACTTGCAGAGGATCGATTACAACATCGGCCCCCATCGCCTTAGCCAATTCGCGGCGGTGAGGCACCGGGTCGACTACATATACCCGGCCGGCTCCGCTCATTTTGAGGGCAGCCACGGTCATAGCACCGATCGTGCCGGAGCCAAACACAACTGCGTCTTCCCCAGTGCGCAGTTGAACAAACTCCATGGAATGGAGGACAACAGCCAGAGGCTCAAACAGTGTGAGTTCTTTCAGTCCAATGTTTTTCGGTTTCGGCAACAAATTGTGGACGGGTAGATTCACATAGTCACGAAAGAAGCCAGGGTCAGTTGGCTGGCTGAGGAATACAATGTGAGAGCAGAGATTATGCCGTCCCCGTAGGCAAAATTCGCAATGATAACAGTAGATGGCAGGCTCGAGAGCTGCTTCATCTCCGGGTGCCCAACCGGTGACGCCGGTACCAGTTTTCACAACCGTGCCGGAAGGCTCGTGACCTAAGACCATGGGGTAAACGCTGGGAGTATCACCAACAGATCCTTCGGCGAAATTATGCAGGTCGGAACCGCAAACACCGACGTGGGAGACGCGCACCTGGATTTGTCCCGGGCCGGGATCGGGAACCGGAGCATCAGTAATTTCAAAGCGATGCTGCGCAACAAGCGGAGCGACTCGCATACGTTTTAGGTTCATTTTTTGAAAAGGTTATCGAACATAGCACGCGCGTCGCTGGGGTTGCGAGGATTGCCATTGGAATCCCTATTTCCATTCGATGAGGGCGAAGGGGATGGGCCGCTTGCTACCGAGTCTCGGGCGACGGTTACGCGTGGACTAAACAGCTCGCATTCGTTCGCTTTGTCCTTGACAGCAATTCGTAGCGGCACGGGCTTTAAGCATTGAAAGCGCGTGGAGGATTCAAAATGCGAGCATTGTTTACAACAATGCAAATCGGCCTTACATTTTGGACAAGTACCGCGAAAATCGGTACCAGGGAGCAAGGGCGTAGCGCAGGCGTGGCAGCGCGATGCTGCCGTTGCTTGAACCAGGCGCGGGAGCCGTGGACCTGTAATGTCTATTGGTTGTTTAGGAGGTCGAGGACTACTATCAGTACGTGCATGATCACTTCGATCTCTATCCGACTGTTGATAGCCGTTTTGTTTATATTTGCGGTCGCCGTCCATAAAAGATTGCGGAGACTCCTTTTGACTGACTGCTTTGATTCTTACTACACAACCAAACCTTAAGGTTCAAATCTGCTGGCGCTACCCAGTCGAGTTGGAACCAGTGGAAGGAATTGAATCGGGGGAACCTGTGGATGGCCAAGAATAGGCTATTTGGTAATGCATCCAGAGATTACACTTCTTGTTTACCACGGAAATTCCCTGAGCGAAAGCAAAATCTTTACCTACTTCCAAATCAGCCCCATTTTAGAAGTGCCTCACAGGGCCTCATCAAAGGATTCGTGAAATGGTTTGAGCTGATGCGCAGCGAATATCCCAATCTTCCCGTCTGGTGAGGCATGAATTCTGTGGAAAACAGATACACGGTACCCCGCTGTTCTACAGCAGGCAACTGGAAAATCTGAACTTGCTCCAAATTACCGGAAGGAGCCACGCGGCCAACGACAGCCTCCACACGAACGTCGCTTGCAGTCAATCCGGCGAGATCGACAGCAGCGCGAACCGGCAGTGCCCTTCCGTTGTATACAGGGGTTGCTGGGCCACCTTCCATTTCAATGAAACGGACATGATCCCACGAAGAGCGGACTTGCTGATTCCAACGGATTTTTTTCCGGGCTGCATCGAAGTTATCTTTGGCCGAAGCGAGAAACGCATCGTGCGCGGGGTCATAAAGAAGCCGGCTGTAATCCTTCAACATGCGGCTCATGTCAAAAGTGGGGTTCAGATTCTTCAGGGAAAGCTTCACGCGCTTCACCCATTCGTGCGGAACACCGTCTTCACGAGCTTCGTAGAACAGGGGCACAATTTCATTTTCCAGACGGGAGTAAATGGCGCTGGCGTGCATTTCATCCTGCTCTGGCCTGTAATCGTCACGATCGCCAATAGCCCAGCCGCCAGATACTTCATAGGCTTCGTCGTACCAGCCGTCGAGAATGCTTAAATTCAACACGCCATTGATGCCAGCCTTCATGCCACTAGTGCCGCAAGCTTCTTCGCCACGGACGGGATTGTTGAGCCATACGTCAACACCGTGGACTAATTCGCGGGCTACGCCGATACTGTAGTCTTCGACAAAGACAATCCGCTTGGCAAGTTCAGGGTCGCGGGTCAATTGTACAATTTCACGAATGAAGGCTTTGCCTGGATTATCTTTGGGGTGCGCTTTGCCGGAAATCACAATTTGCACCGGCATGCGGTTATTGGTTAGTAGACGCTTTAGACGAGCAACGTCTTGCAGGAAGAGTGTGGCGCGTTTATAAGTAGCGAACCGGCGTGCAAATCCGACGGTAAGCACTTCGGGATCGAGCGCTTCGCTAAGCCGCTTCACTTCCGCCGGAGATGCTTTGCGATGAGATGCAGCATCTACCAGACGGCCACGAACAAAGGTGATCAACTGCCGGCGGCGGCGCTTATGAATTTCCCACAATTCATTGTCGGGAATATCATCCACCAAGGTCCAGGTGGCGGGATCGTCGATGCGGTCGCGCCAGTCTGGTTGCAGATATTGTTCAAACAAAGCAGCCAAGTCTCCGTTCAACCAACTGTTGAGGTGAACGCCATTGGTGACGTGCGTGATAGGAACTTCTACGGGAGGCAATTGCGGCCACAACTCCTGCCACATTGAACGTGAAACTTCGCCATGCAGGGCACTGACGGCGTTACGCCAGCAGGACGCTTTTATAGCGAAAATGGCCATCGAGAACGATTCGCCAGAATTGCTGCTGTTGTGCCAGCGTCCGAGGGAAAGAAAGTTGTCGAATGGGATGCCGTTCTGATTGCAGTAATCGAGGAAAAATTCGGAAACCAAGCCAGTTTCAAACAGATCAATTCCAGCGGGGACAGAAGTGTGAGTTGTGAACACATTGTTGTTACGAGATGCTTCCAAAGCTTCATCGAAACTCATCGATTGTTCGCGCATCAGGATTTTAATTCGTTCAATCGCCAGAAATGCGGAATGGCCTTCGTTCATATGGAACACAGTGGGGTTGAGGCCCAGTTCCTTTAACGCCCGCATGCCGCCCAGGCCAAGAATAATTTCCTGCTGAATGCGGGTGCGGGAATCGCCACCATATAGTTGTTCGGTGATGGCTCTATCTTCGGCTCGCGAATTCACTGGGATATTGGTATCGAGCATGTATAACTTTACGCGCCCAACTTCAATGACCCACACCTTGGCAAAAACTTCGCCCCAAGGCATTTGCACGCTAACCAGCATTTCGCTTCCGTCAGACCGGACTACAGGCGAAACTGGCAACGTATAAAAATCGTTAGGAAGTACTCGCTCAATCTGCCAGCCATCGGGATTGATAGATTGCGAAAAATAACCTTTTTGATAGAGCAACCCGACGCCAACTAAGGGCAGATCAAGATCGCTTGCGCCTTTCATATGATCGCCCGAAAGAACGCCAAGGCCACCGGAGTATATGGGCAGGCATTCGGCGAGTCCGTATTCCATGGAAAAATAGGCGATCAACTTTTCACTGGATTGGCTGGACGATTGGAGGTAGTAATCGAGTCTGTCGCAGGCTTTGCGATACAGAGCCAGAAAGCGCGGGTCGCGCGCGGCTTTTTCAAGCGTGGCTTGCGGCAATCGGCCTAGCATCAGGACAGGATTGTGGTGAGCTTGACGCCATTCTATTGGATCGAGCCGGCGGAAGATGCCGCGGACGCTATAGTCCCAAACCCAAAGCAAATTGGAAGCTAATTCTGCTAGCCGGCTGAGGGCAGGTGGAAGCGAGGGTCGGACCAGAAATTCTTTGTGCGGGCGAATTTGAAATGGCATGTGCGAAGAAAAAGTACTGAGTAAGAATAATCGGACTAGAGGTTCGCCGGGACGTTGCGGCTAATGATTGGCTCGTCCCTAATTACTCTCTTGGCGCTCTTTTATTTTAGCGCAAGCCGAGGCCATGCCGCTGCTACAGCGACTTGGCCAGAATCCAATCACGGAGCCCGGTGGGAAGGGATTCCAGAATCATTCGCTGCCTTACGCTTGGCCCCACCAGATAGCGAGCTTTGGGACTATTGACTGTGAGGGCGCACAGCACAACGGACGCCACTTGTTCAACGGGCATTCCATCCACACTTGCTTTGTTGGCAAATTTGCGTCCAACATCGATCAGGCTGCGGTAGAGCGCGACTTTATCATCAGGGACGCCCTCCATAGTGCCTGTTGTTAGAGTTGCAGATTTATCCCAAATCGGAGTTCGTGTGGCACCGGGTTCTACCAAAATCACTTTGATACCCCATTTATATAGCTCTACACGCAAAGTATCGCTGATGGCTTCGAGTGCAAATTTTGAAGCGCTATACGCGCCAACAACAGGCAGAGCGCTACGGCCCGCGATTGAACTCATCATGATGATTCTTCCGCGGGAGCGACGCAGCATGGGCAGGAATTTTTGCGTCACCCTTACGGGTCCAACTACGTTTATGTCCAATTGCTTTTGTAGTTCAGCGATTGGCAGGCACTCTAGTGGCCCTGCAATAGCGATGCCAGCATTGTTAATCAGACCAAACAATTGTCCACTGGCCGCGTGGTGAAATTCGTGAGTTGCCTGTGAAACGGAATCGTCATTGGTAACGTCCATGAGCAGAGTGTTGACGCCTGGAATAGTTGCCTTGAGTCGATCCGCGTCCTCAATCCTCCGGACGGCTGCGAACACCCGAAACCCTTGGCGAGCTAGCAGCAAGCTGCACGCTTCTCCAATTCCGGTGGAAGAACCGGTGATCAATACTGTTCGATTTTCAGTTTGCATGTTTCGTAAACACTTCAGGGCACGTTAGAATGGAAGTTATCTTTGCCCTACCTAAGGGCCTTACCAAATTAGCTGTAGAGTACTCAGGCTCCCAGTATCCGGGGTTTGCAGCTAAGGATCAATCAATTTGATATACAAGCTAGTATTCGAAAACTTAAAACACAGGCCATTGCGCACTCTTCTGAGCACGCTTGTGATTGGCGTAGGCGTAACGATGATGCTGACGCTGGTTGGGATGAGTGAAGGCACACTGAACGAACAGAAGAAACGGACGAAGGGCATTGGTGCCGACATTTTCATTATGGGTTCCAATAGTTCCGTCATCGGAACTGGAACCGCCTCCATGAACGAGGGCCTCTTGAAATTTCTGGAAGGACAGCCTCATGTCACTTTGGCTACCGGGACGGTGGTCCATTCGCTGGGAACATTTAAGACCATTCATGGCGCGGACATTGAAAAATTCAACCGTATGAATGGGGGACTTAGGTTCTTGTCTGGTGGTTCCTTTGCAAAGCCTGATGACATTCTGATTGACGAATATTATTCCCGCCAGGAAAAAAAACAAGTGGGCGATATTGTGAAGATGATGAACAGGGATTGGAGAGTGGCTGGGGTGTACCGGTCTGGCAACGCAGCCAGGGTGCTGTTGCCCATTAAAATTGTGCAGGATCTGACTAGCACGCAGGGCAAGCTGACCATGATCTATCTCAAACTGGATGATACGAATAATACAGATAAAGTCATTGCTTCGCTGAAAAGCCAGTTGCAAGATTATAAGATTTTTTCAATGGAAGAACTGGTGAGCCAGTACACCACCAACGCTGTGCCGGAGTTCAAAGTATTCACTAACGTTGTGATTTGCTTGAGCGTCTTTTTCGGGGCATTGATGGTTTTTCTTGCCATGTACACCGCAGTGCTGGAACGGACGCGGGAAATCGGAATTTTGAAATCGTTGGGTGCAACACCTGGCTTTGTTCTGGGCATTCTCTTGAGAGAGACCATTTTGATGTCCTTACTTGGAACCATTGTCGGAATTGGGTTCAGCTACGTGACGCGATGGGTGATGATGCTGCTGATTCCAGCAACATTTACTCAAGAAATTGTTTATAACTGGTGGCCGTTTGCGAGTTTAGTTACGATGGGCGGGGCACTGTTGGGCGTACTTTATCCGGCATGGAAAGCAGCAACGCAGGATACTTTGGAGTCATTGTCCTATGACTAACGGACTGATCATCGAGACTCGAGGATTGCGCAAAGTCTATCGTCAGGGCGACATGGATGTAGCTGCCTTGCGTGGAGTGGATGTTCAGGTGAAACGTGGAGAGTTTCTGTCCGTGATTGGCCCATCAGGTTCGGGCAAGTCAACTCTTTTCCATATTCTGGGAGGACTGACTCCGGCGACGGCCGGTGAGGTCTTTATGGACGGGAAGGAACTCAGCAAAATGTCTGAATCGGAGCGGACCACCCTTCGCCGAACTACGGTAAGTTTCGTTTTTCAAAAGTACAATTTATTGCCGACCTTGACGGTCCGCGACAACATTGAAATTGCCCGCAACATTGCGCACAAGACTGGGCCGCTGGAACCTCAATTTGAAAAGGCGCTTGAATTACTGGGCATCGCGCACAGGATGGATCATAAACCCCGGGCGCTGTCTGGAGGCGAGCAGCAGAGGGTAGCCATTGCACGGGCCATAGTGAATCATCCGGCCATTTTGCTTGCGGATGAACCTACCGGAAATTTGGATAGCGAGAATTCAACCAATGTGCTGAGTATCTTGCGTGAGTTGAACCATACAATTGGGCAGACCATTCTGATGATTACGCACAACCCAGAGGCTGCAGCTTTTGCGGATCGGACTATTGAGATGCGGGATGGGCGAGTGGTTTAGTGAGAGCAAGCGGAGTGGCGTCACGGCGTAGCAACTGATAGCCGTTGACTGTAACTGGTGGATCGAGTTGCCGGTAATGGGATGCAAGCCACGCTTCCATCTTGGGGAATTTTTCGTTATAGGCTGTTCCGTTGGGGAACACCCGGAGGAACTCCTCGCGGCTTAAGGAGAGAAATAAAACCCACTCGGGTGGCTTTTTTGCCAGGTCTTCCAAGGCCATGGATTCTTCGCGAGAGGTCATCAAGCCAGGCTGCAGATAGGCGAAGCGGGTTGGATTGGTTGCCTGAGTGAGAAAGTAGAATACAGGCATGTAGGGATGAACGAACAGCGATTGTTGCCTGCCGACTCTGGCTACCAGTTGCTTTAGTTCCGGTTCGAGATGTTTGGGAACGCGCAGGGTGCCAACGGCGAACGGTAGCTGCGTGGTACCGGCGAGTCCTGTATAGACGCCAACAAGATAGAGTCCGGCAAATCCAGAAACTAGAGCAACTACCGGCCCAGCAAGGCGTAGCGGACACCAGCGGGAAATCCAGATGCCGGTCAGCACATATGGAAGGAACGCGACGAAGGCAAGATGCATTACATCTGGCCGCGGAAATGATGTGGATACCAAGGCAATAGTACAGGCGATGAGGAACAGGAGTATGGACCGTTCCCTGGGCTCCACTTTTCCGCGGGCGATTTGAATCACATTTGCACCGACAGCAAAGGGTGGCAGGATAGCAGGCAATGCCATGCAAAACACGAGGCCCGCTTCGAGGACAAGTAGGAATCCGGACATTCCATCAAAAAGAGTTTTGTACCCACCGATTACTGCGCCGTAGGGGACAATGTTGACTTCGGAATAATTGGTTCTGAGCCAGTTCATTTGGTCGAGGAATCCCTGAAGGTTCCCTACTTGCCAAAGAAAGAGGGCTGCGGAAATTGCTACCAGGGCACCCCCGCTAGAATATTTCAAAGCTTCGATCCATCGCTTTTCAATCAAGAGCCAGGAAAGAGTAATTAGCACGACAAGACCCACAGTAGGGGTGCAAAGTACGGCTGCTGCGATGAGTCCACCGCTGAGCATCCAACGCCAGGTGACTGGCTGGTCGCAGGCGGTCAATGTAAGGACAATGGAGAGCAGCGCGAGCGCTCCGCTATCCCAACGGTGTTGAGCCGTAAGAAAGGACGGATCGGCGATTTGGAAGACAACGAACAATGCTGTGGTGATGGATGCGGCGCGCATGGAAGCGAATCGAGCCACCAGCCAGAAGACCAGGGCGCATTGCAAGGAAAAGTCGAGGATGGTCATCAAGCGCCCGGCAAACATGGTGAACCCTAGGAGCTTGAAAATTATCGCTTGAATCCAATAGCTTCCGGGGCTCATGTAGGCGAAGAAATCGACGTATGGGCGTTCCCCCATGGCGACGCGTTGGGCGGGTTCGAGTAAGATGCCTTCATCGCCGGTAAACACTAGACGCGATCCATGAATGGCCATCAGCGCCGAGGCAACGACGAAGAAGATCAGCAGAGAGGTGCGGAAACGAGTCATCTACATTCCCTCCAGCACGCGGCGCTTTTGCATTAGCTTATAGCCGGAAACATTTACGGCGGGCTCCACTGGTTTATAGTTAGCTTCTATCCAGGATTCAATGCGAGGGAAGCGGTCACTGCGGTTTGCCCCACCCGGAAAAAGGCTGAGGAAATCTTCGCGCGACCATGCAAGGAACAACAGCCACTCGGGTGACGATTTAGTCAGGTCGTCCATAACGGATTGCTCTTCGTTTGCAGCCATCATCCCCGGGTGCAGAAAATTGAACCGGGAGACGTTTTTGGCCTGTGTGACAAAGTACAAGAGCGGCATGTAAGGATGCACATAGAGAGATTGACCGGGTTTCACTTGTTCCAGCAACGCGGCAATACCGGGACGATCATCCGGCGCCGGGCGGACCACCCCAACTGGGGATGCTAAAGGTTTGCTCTTTGTCGATTCCGACCAGAAGTTCATAGCAAACGCCGCCATGAAAATGCCAAGCACCATCATGAAATAGGCGGTTGCACGAGCAGGCCACGAACGCGAAATATAGATGGCAGCGGCAGCCAGAGGCAACGCTGAAGTGTACAGCAACATGGAGACGCAAAGCCGAGGCATGGTGGCCACAATCAAGGCCAAAATAACCGCGGCGAGGTACAGAAATATTGATTTTTCCTCGCGATTAACTTTGCCTCGAAGAGCTTCCCATGTGAGTCCGGAAACACCCAGCACGGGAAGGATTGCTGGTAATGCAAGGCAGGCGGCCAGACCCAAGGGGAGCAGTTTCGCGATACCATCACCGTTGGCAAGGATCTTTGAATAGCCGCCCATAATGGACCCGTAACCCATGGCATTCACCTCCGAATGAGATTGTGAAAGCCACCGCATTTGGTCAATAAAAGATTTAAGTATTCCTTCCGACTCAAGCAACAGTAGTGCTGGAATGCCGAGATGAATCACACCCGATAAATAGGCTGAGGCTGATTTCCATTCTTTGGCCGAGCAGGTCCACAGCATTGTGATGACAATCAGAATCGCCATGGAGGGCGTGCATAATACAGCGGCGCAGGCGAGGGCTCCGGAAACACCCCAACGCCACAGGCTTTGCTTTTCCTTGGCATCAGCAGCGAATGAAACGGATAGCAAAGCGAGGGCGGCGGAATCCCAACGATGTTTAGCGGAGATGTTGGTGTGATCCTCCAGTTGCAGGGCGACGAAGAGCAGTGTGGCGATGCTGGCTGCCAGACGTGTGGCGAATCGATCCGTCAGCCGGAACACCAGGCTTGCTTGCAGCGCACACCAAACAATAGGCAGGATGCGGCCGGCCAAAAGGCTTACGCCAAAAAGGCGGAACACCAATTCCTGCAACCAGTAACCACCTGGGCTCATATAGCCGAAGAAATCTACATAGAGACGCTGCCCTGAAACCATTCTCTGCGCTGTCTCCAGCACAATACCTTCGTCCAGAGTGACTACATAGCGAGTGCCATGGAAATAGAGCAGGCCGGCAGCTACCAGAAAGAAAATGGCGAACTGAATGATTAAGGAATTTGCCGCCCTGGTCATATGTTCTTCACATTCCTGCAGGAGAATCTTTGCGGCGAAGCAACTTATAGCCGGAGACAAAAACTTGCGGTTCCACCGGAGTGTAGTTTTGTTCAATCCACGTTTCGATGCGAGGGAACTTCTCACTCAAGTTTCGACCACCGGGAAACACACGCAGAAATTCTTCGCGCGTCCACTTCAAGTGCATTAGCTGTTGCGGTGGATTCTTCTCCAACTCTTGCAGGGCGATTTCTTCTTCGGTGGGCGTCATCATGCCGGGAGCAAGATAGGAAAAGCGAGTAGGGTTTGCAGCTTGTGTGAGGAAGTAGAGCACGGGCATGTATGGATGCACGTAGAGAGACTGACCCGGCCTTACCTCACGAATTAGTCCAGCCATTCCATCACTATCCTCGGGGGCCACTCGCAGTTCTCCGACTGGGGTACCAATCTTACTCGTGCCCATGGAATCCAACCCGAAGTGCATCAGGAAGGCAGCAGGAACCACAGCAAATGCGGCAACGAAATAGGCAGCCTGCCGATTGCTCCAGGAACGAGCAACCCAGATACCCATCAAGGCATAAGGCAACGCTGTGACGAAGGAAATGTGACCAACATCAGGACGCGGGAAAGCGGTTAGGACCATGGCGGTCATGGCGGCGAGTAGAAACAGAAGAGGGGAGCGGTACCCATCTGAGCTGCGCCAAACGGATACGCCGAGACCCAACCAAACGAGGAAGGGCAAGATGGCCGGAACAGCGAGGAATCCTGCAAAGGCGGTTGGGACGAGACCCTGACGAATCAGCGCATCGTAGCCACCGATTACGGAGCCGTAGGGCATGAGGTTGACGGCGGTATAGTTCTTTTGCAGCCACAGCAGTTGTTGAACAAATGCCATCAGCGTACCTTCGGCAAGCAGCCAAGCTGCAGCGGCCGCACCAATGCCCAATACTCCACACCCATAGGGAAGCCAATTGTTGAACTCACGCCGATCGATCACAAGCCAGAGAAACGTTGCGATGGGTACTAACGCCATTGATGGAGTGCATAGTGCGGCGGCACCTGCCAGAACACCACTAACTACCACTCGCCAGGTGGACTGCAACCGCCGCGCATCTAGGGCAAGGCAGATGGCACCTAAAGCGAGTGTGCCGCTATCCCAACGATGATGCGCCGTCAAAGTTCCCGCATTGCAAAGCTGTGAGGCGAAGAATAGGCCGGTGGTGACGAAGGCGCTCCTGCGGGATCCAAAGTGATCAACCAAGCGGAAGACGAGGGCACTTTGAATCCCCCAATCGAGAATGGGAAGAATTCGGCCAGCCAACAGTGAAATTCCGAAAAGTTTGAACACCAGCACTTGCAACCAATAGCTGCCTGGACTCATATAGCCAAAGAAATCGACATAGGGCCGCTGCCCTGCCATCACCCTTTGCGCCGTGTCCAGAATAATGCCTTCGTCCAGTGTGAAAACCACTTTGTTGCCGTGGATTAGGAAAAGTCCGGTGGCCACCATGGCGAACAACAAGGTTTGAATTCTTAAGGAGCTAGTCATTGATTTTGTTTCTCCAGACGCCCAACACAGTTTTACCCACCGCGCCAAAGGTCAATCGGTCAGTGATTCGAGACGCCGGCACCATCAGGCGATCCCAAATTAGAACTTGCCCTTGGGTGGGCATGGATTGGCCTAGCAGCAGACGGTTGGCAAGGGATGCGATCATACCGACCGAGTCTAAATAAACCAACTTTTCACACTGCAATTCCTTAGGGGCTACTCGTTGAAGAGTGGCCCGAGTATACCGGCGGAAGTGACCGATGGAAGAGTCGAACGGCGTATACAGAAACTGGTGCGCTGGCGATAGAACAAGCAGGATTCCATTGGGTTTTAGATGGGCGGCTGCGCGCTGCATTTCATCGGCATGATCTGCAATATGCTCCAAGACATCAATGTAAATAATGGAATCGAACAGACTGGCTGAGGGTAGCGATGCAATCGTACCCACAATACTTCGACCATTCAGAGATGATGGCAAACAGATTTGCCGGGCCAGCGATTCATCCGGTTCGAGTGCCGTCCAGGAACGGACCTTCGCACTTTGGAAAAATGCTGTGTTGATGCCTGCGCCTGCGCCAACTTCGAGGACATCGCCCGAGAGATAGGGCAGCACTTTGCCCGACCAATATCCCTTCCAATTGACGGCCTTCCGGAAGAGGTCTAGCTCTTCCCCTTCGTATTGAAACGCCGCCTCACTACTGGCCATGAATCACTTGCCTTTCGTTGCTTGTTTCGAGAATGGATTTTTCCTCAACGGTGCCGATGGCCAACGCCAAAGCTCCCATTGAATTGCTTCGTTGCAAAATTGAAGTTCTGGACATGATAAAAAAACGCGCATCCCGAATCGGAAGGAAACCCAGTTGATTTCTTCCGCTGATGATGGTGAAGACGAATAGAACCGAAAGCATCAGGACTTGAACCATCAGCAGGAACATGGGCCAGGCACTTTGGGCGAACAACATACCAATCCCCAGCGCCACGGTTGTCCCAAGTGCCCCAATCAAAACCCGCGCACTCACCTGATCGCTGAAAACGGACATGGCACTTAGCCCATGCACCACCAGACTGACGAAGCTCATTCTTGATTCGCCGGTCAACCGTTCTCCTCTTGGCAGAGGTGCCATTTGGTATGGAATTCGCGCGCGGAAGATAGCAGCGGCGTAGTGATTCCACAATTCGCTGACAACCATTAATCGACTAAGTGCTATTGGCGGGATCACACTGAAATTACCGACACGGACGGAAATGCCAGTCAACGCATGGTGCGACCAGCGGTACAGCGAATAAAACACTTTGAACAAAGTTCCTTCCATCCGCTTTGTGCGCTCCGCAAAAATAACATTTGCTCTGCCAGCTTTATCGAACTCGGCAAGCAGCCTTGGAATATCCAGCGCGCGGTCTTCGCCATCGCCATCCATCACCAGCACAGCATCGGCGGTGTAGCGTTCATGGATATGGAACAGGCCCACAGCAATCGCCCGCTGGTGCCCCAAGTTCCGGCGCAGATGGAGAACCTCAATCGATGTGATGAATTCCACGGGTCCCTGGTTCCAGTCATCTGGTAGAACAACGGTTGATCCGTCATCCACCAGGCAAACCTCGGCCGTCCAACAGGTACCGGTTAAGGCTGAACTGATCAGTGGCAGCAGGAGACGCACGGATTCCCAGTCGTTAAAGATAGGAATCAAAATAGCCACTGAATTGGTGCCCGAACCGACCATCCACACCTCTACAACGTCTATCGGTGGGGGAAAGACTTTGCATTAGACACGGGAACATGCGGTGAACTGGCGGAGTCTATTTTGACAGGAGAAACGCAATGTTTGAAACAGCAATCCTAGACGATAGGGCGACGAAAAGCCGCGCCTGGACACTAGCCGCAGTGGGTATGCAATTAGCCCTTATCGGTGCGATTATTCTGGTGCCGTTGTTGGCTCCACAGACGATGCAATTGATCGTCAAACACGCAGCCCTCACTTTTCAACCTGAGCCTCTAAGGCCTTTACCTCAGCAAACCGTAACCGCGAGCACTCCAGCCACGCAATCGCCGGTTACTGCAATGACCCAATTTGTCCGCAGGGTTTTGCAAGCTCCTGGGCGGACTATTAATCCTGTGGCGCAGATAGTGGATCAGGGGGCTTTTGTGCCGAGTGCCCCATCTATTGGAGCTGGAGGGCCGAACGGTCCATTTGTCCCAGGCTCGATTTCAAGTGTGGGGTTAGTGGATACTGCTTTGCCTCCTCCACCAGCCCCCATACCTGCTGCGAAATCAGAGCCGGCGAAGCCTGTGCGAGTGGGTGGCTCGGTGCTGGAAGCGAAGATGATTAAGCGAGTGGTTCCCATCTATCCTCCGTTAGCGAAACAGGCACGGGTTTCAGGGTCGGTCAGGCTGGAAGGGATCATCGCCAAGGACGGATCCATTCAGCAACTGAGGGTGATTAGCGGGCATGCTTTGTTGGTAAAGGCTGCCATTGATGCAGTGCGGCAATGGGTGTACTCGCCAACACTATTGAATGGGCAAGCGGTGGAAGTGATCGCGCCGATAGATGTTAATTTCGTACTGAACAATCAATAGTTCTGAATTCCGGGATGAATTCCGGGACGGGGGATGAATTCCGGGACGGTGGTAACAATTCACGAAAATAACTAGTAACAGGCGCGGGGAATTCGTGAGTTGTTACCACCGTCCCGGAATTCTCCCCGGAATTCTCCGGAATTCTCCCAAACCGGTTGTTACCACCGTCCCGGATTTAATTCCCCGGATTTAATTCGCCCCGGAATTCGATTCGGAATTCGAAATTTAAGGAATACAATGCCTACCTGACCGTCCGCATCCGTTCACTAACCTTCAACACTAGAAACAGTGCAGCGCAAAGTCCCACTGCAAACGCCGCCAAATACCAGCCATGGCTCTTTAAATAAGCTCCGGCACCATCGCCCATTTGGATGCCCAGATAGGCCAAGCCAAAGTAGTGCAGCACGCGGCCTAGCAACACTGACAAGAAGAACATACGATGGCTTACGCCCAGCACACCTGCTGAAATCACAAACGCTTTGGTGGGAGTGGGAATGAACGGGACTAGCGTGGTGACGAAGACAGTGGCGAGACCGTAGCGTTCAAACCATTCGCGGAATCGGGCGGTGTTGGCTGAAGGGTTTCGATACAAATAAGCTTGTCCTCCTTTGCGGGCGGCGAAGAAGAGGAACATGCAGCCCGCTACGGATCCTATGATGGTCAAAAGTGCTGTGAAATAGGCTTGTGCAGGGTTCTTAGCCGATACTGCCAACAAGAGCACATCGACAGCGGCGGGAACGGGGATGCCAGATGAATCGAGGGACGCTAATACAAACAGCCCTAGCGGACCCCAACTCACTAGAGTTTCAAGAAAATGTTTCAATCTTCGATTTTACCGTGCTCGATGAGGGCAAGCATTTCTTGCTCGTTCACAATTCTCAATCCCAATTCAATCGCCTTATCTTTTTTGGATCCCGCCTCTTCACCAGCCACAACATAGTTGGTCTTCTTGCTCACCGAGCCAACCACTTTCCCACCAGCCTGTTCAATACGCTGCTTCGCCTCTTCGCGCGATAGTGTGGGCAGGGTTCCGGTAAGTGCAAAGTTCAAGCCAACCAAGGTCCCCTCTGGCGGCCGGTCCTTTTTCGCATGATGGAAATTTAAGCCAGCCGTTCGAAGCCGATCCAATAATTCGCGATTATGCTGCTCGGCGAAAAAGCCTGCGACTGCTGCGGCAACCTTCGGCCCCACTTCCTCCGCCTTCTGCAACTCTTCCTCGCTAAGGGATGTGATAGAATCCAGCGGACCGAACGTATCGGCCAGAATCTGAGCAGTACGTTCCCCAACAAAGGGGATCCCCAGGCCATTCAGCAAGCGGGGGAGCGGATGCCGGCGGGAACGATCGATGTTGGTTACAATTTTCGCCGCCGATTTCTCGCCCATTCGTTCCAGCCCCATCAACTGCTGATTGGTAAGCGAATACAAATCGGCGATGTTCTTCACCAGCCCGGCTGTTACCAGTTGATCCACCAGGGCATCACCCATGCCGTCGATATCCATCACGCCACGAGCCGCAAAATGAAGGATGGATTCCTTCAGTCGTGCGGGGCAATTCGTATTGAGACAGCGCCGAGCCACTTCACCTTCCGCACGTGTCACCACGCCGCCGCAAACGGGGCAGACTGAAGGCATCACAAACAATTCTCTGGGCGATCCTTGCACGGTAACCTTCAGCACTTTGGGAATCACATCGCCGCTACGTTCCAGCAGCACCGTGTCACCAGCAGCAATTCCCAGGCGTTCAATTTCGTCTTCGTTGTGGAGCGTGGCACGGCTCACCATAACGCCGCTAACTTCCACGGGCCGCAGATGGGCGACTGGAGTCAAAGTGCCGGTGCGTCCTACTTGCACTTCGATTTTTTCCACGACCGTTTCCGCTTGCCGGGCAGGATACTTGAAGGCAATGGCCCATCGCGGCGCCCTTGACGTATAACCCAATTGCCGCTGTTGCGCCAGGGAGTCTACTTTCGCCACCACGCCGTCAATTTCATATGGAAGTGTTTCGCGCAGTGCTTCAAACTTCTGGCAGAATTCCAAAAGCTGATCCACGTCATCACACAAATGACGGGCTTCGTTCACTTTGAATCCAAGCCGCTGCAACTCGTTTAGCGATTCCCAATGACTCTCTAGAAACGGTTCACCGTTTTCGTTGAGTAGGTAGTAGGCGTAGTAATCCAGTTTTCGCGCCGCAGTTATGGAAGGGTCTAGAATTCGCAAACTTCCTGCAGCGGAATTTCGAGGGTTGGCATACCGTGGGAGTCCGGCGATTTCCCGTTCAGCATTCAGGCGTTGAAATGCCTGGTTGGGCATCACAACTTCGCCGCGCACCTCAAATTCCATGGTGCGACCTTGAACCACAAGCGGAGCAGAACGAATGGTGCGGGCATTCGCCGTCACCTCCTCACCCTCTGCGCCATCACCACGAGTGAGGGCCAACTCCAGTTTCCCTTCGCGATAACGAGTGGCCATGGAGAGTCCATCCATCTTTAGTTCGGCAACATATCGAAAAGCAGAACCGTTCAACCCTTCGCGCACACGGCGGTCAAAATCGCGAAGTTCCTGTTCTGTAAGGGCATTATCCAAACTCAGCATGCTGGAACTGTGGCGGACCTTGGTAAATCCATCGCGTGGTGTGCCACCTACGCGGGCCGTTGGGGAATCGGGGGATTGCAGTTCTGGATTTGCATCTTCCAGTTCTTTCAGTTGCCGCATCAGCACGTCGTATTCCGCGTCGCTGATTTCTGGTTTGTCCTGAACGTAGTAAAGATGTTCGTGACGGCGCAACTGGTTGCGCAAGTGGTTTATTTCTTGAATAGTTACTTCTTTGGCCGGCTGGTGCATTAAAATGAAATCTCTATTCCTACTTACAAGAATATCGCTCTCCTCTATAATCCGTTTGCGGGCCGCCTTCAAAGGAATCCGCAAAAGCTGGATGATGCTGTAGCCGCTCTGGAACGTGCTGGTCATGGAGTGACACGTGTGCCTACCAAAGGCCCCGGAACTGCTGGGGATCAGGCAAGGCAAGCCATTGAAGGCGGAGCAGACCTTATCCTTGCTTGCGGAGGCGACGGCACCATTAATGAAGTGGCTGGCGGCGTTATCGGTTCTGACGCACAATTGGCAATTCTGCCTGGAGGAACGGCTAATGTGCTTTCCATGGAAACCGGGCAAGGCAGTAATTTGGTAAAAACTGCTGCCGGTGTTTCTTCACTAGTGCCCCGGCGCATTAGCGTTGGCCGATTAGAAGTGGAAGGCAAACCAGCACGCCATTTTCTAATGATGCTTGGTGCTGGGCTGGATGCTCGAGTAGTGGATGCAGTGAAGCCTGGTATCAAGCGCAAGCTTGGAAAAGTCGCTTACTGGATTGCTGGATTGATGCAAACCGGCAAGACGTTGGAAGAGTGTTACGTCCACACTTCAACCGGAAGGGTTAAGGCAGGATTCGTTTTGGTAAGCCGCATTCGAAACTACGGTGGCGACCTGGAAATCGCCAGCAGTGTTTCGCTTCTTGACGACGATTTTGAAGTGGTGCTGTTTGAAGGGTCCAACTCATTTAGGTACCTTCCGTATTTCGCTGGCGTGATCACCGGGCAACATAGGCGCATTCCAGGTGTCCATATTATGCGTACGACGGAAGTGAGATTAGAACCGGTGAATGGTCAGCGAATTTTGATACAAGCGGATGGGGAACTTTCCGGAGTAGCCCCGGCAAGTATTAAAATTATCCCTGCAGCGATCAACTTGCTGTTGCCGCAAGGCTATATCGAATCCAGGCTCTAGCCATGGAAAACATTACTCACACGTTGACCGGACTAATGCTGGCGAGAATCGGATTGAACCGACTGGCACCACAAGCTACTGCCGCGCTGCTTTTGTCCTCGAATCTCCCCGATATTGATTTGATTTACTTCCTTGGTGGACCACTCAACTATTTGCAATATCACAGGCACTGGACCCACGGTTTGCCTATGGCACCGGTTCTTGCATTGCTGAACATCGGCATCTTGTGGTTGTTGGCACGCTTTATCCCGTCCTGGAAAGCTGCTGTCTGGACCACCGGTTCCTGGGTGCGTGCGTATCTGGTTTCTATCCTCGGCATCGTAATCCACATTTTGTTTGATGGGACCAATTCCTACGCAGTGCGTGCTGCCCTGCCCTTCTCGGCAGAATGGTACAGCGCAAACATCTTTTATGTAGTGGATCCATTGATCCTCTTCGTATTGTTGCTGGCAGTTGCCGCACCTGCTATTTCGGGGCTTGTTGCTGGAGAAATTGGCGGACGCAAATCAACTGGTAGCGGATGGGCAGCGTTTGCGCTTCTGTTCGTCCTTAGTTATGGAGTGTGGCGAGCGATGCTGCATCAGCGCGCAGTGGAGACCTTGGACAGCCACGTTTACGTGCAAGGAATGGCTCGGCGAGTGGAAGCATTCCCCACAGCCTTTTCCCCGTTCGCTTGGATTGGATTTGTTGAGACAGATCAATCGTGGGGATATTACGAATTCAATTTGAACGCTCCGTTCGACCCTTCCGCTGGCAGCATGGCCTACAAACCTCCACCGCATCCGGCGTTCAATCGCACGTGGCAATCTTCGGAGGGTAAAACGTTTCGCGATTTCGCACGGTTCGCCGCTTGGCGAGTATCACCCGAGGCAGATCCGGAGGGTTCCGTTTCCGTGGAGGCGAACGACTTACGATTCGGGCCTCCGCGCGATGCGTCATTTTCGTTCCGGACAAAGTATGACAAGCAGTTGAACCTGTTAGAAAGAACTTTTATATATGGCCGGCCCAAGGCCCGCTGATGTTTCTTGTACACTAAGTACGAACCACCCAAATAACCAGGGAGACGCGAATGATTCAGTTGAAAGTGAATGGCTCAACCAAGCAGTTTAGCGGCGATCCAGAGATGCCACTGTTGTGGTACCTGCGCGACGAACTTAAGATGAAAGGCACGAAATTCGGCTGTGGAATGGGCCTTTGTGGCGCTTGCACAGTTCATTTGGATGGAAAGCCCACCCGCAGTTGCCAAACTTCCATGACTTCGGCAGCTGGCAAAAACATTCTGACAATTGAAGGATTGCATGCTAAGGGCAAAGGCGAACATCCAGTTCAAAAGGCCTGGAAGCAATGCGCGGTTCCCCAATGCGGCTATTGCCAGAGCGGGCAAATTATGCAGGCTGCCGCCCTTCTGAAAGATAAACCTAAACCCAACGATAAAGATATTGATGACGCCATGCAGGGCAACATTTGCCGCTGCGGCACCTATCAAAGAATTCGGAAAGCAATTAAGGTTGCGGCGGGGGTGCAAGCATGAACCGGGTAGAAATTGTTAGTCGTCGAGGATTTTTGAGCCGCGCATTTTCCGCAGGCTCGTTA
>JAYUSZ010000128.1:0-13007 GCA_043755435.1 Bryobacterales bacterium
CTTTGCCAAATAGTGTGACCGACAACCGAACCGTGGCATCTGAAAAAGCAAGAGTCTATTTGAGCATGCATAAACCGGAACTCGCCCTTGCCGAATTCGGCAAAGCCCTCGCACTATCACCCAGTGACCCCCTGGCAATTTCCAACCGTGGAGCAGTCCTTGGAATGCTCGGACAAAAAGAAGCCGCAAAGTCTGATTTTGATCGAGCCTTGAAGTTAGACCCCTGCCAGTATGATGCCCGTTACAACCTCAAACGCCTCGGCTTCCCCATGGATCCTCCTCCAAACCAGTGCCGCTGGAATCAGAATCAAAGGCGACAGTTTGGTCTGGTGCAATAATGGCAAGCTACCAACTTCGCTGCGCCATGGTTGTACCTCTTCCAGCCAAAGAGGTTTTTGCAGTATTCGAAAATCCCTACAACCTCATCAAGATCACCCCGCCATGGCTCGATTTCCGTGTAACCAATCCTGACAAAGTAGTGATGCGAAAAGGTGCAAGCATCAACTACAAATTCAAGATGATGGGTGTCCCTTTGTCATGGACCACTCTAATCGCCTCTTACGATCCGCCAGTCCAGTTCATTGATGAGCAAAGCAGTGGACCCTATACACGTTGGCACCACCTTCATACGTTTGAAGAGACACCCCAAGGCGTTGCCGTGCGCGACGTCGTGGACTACACGCTTCCATTTGGATTGTTAGGAAAGTTGGCTCAGCCAATTGTGAAACGCCAGTTAGTACAGATCTTCAGCTTCCGTCAACAAGCGTTGGCCGAAATGTGGGGAAGCGCTAAAATCACTCATCCCGTGATCGTGGCCATTGACTAAAAAGATAGGATTAATTCCTATTCGACGATTTCCGCAGTAGCCCGCAAGAATTGCCAATCCGGCAACTCATACGCTCTAAGGTTTGTAGTCAGCGAGCCCTTTGTCTCCTTGGCCTCCATCGGACCAAGATCACTCACCGTCAACGGAAATTTTCCAAGTACCGTCGGCTGTCCATTTCCAGCCGCCGATGAAAGTGTGACGATCAATTTCACTTCGCCCATATCCGCACTGGAATGATTGATTACGATCATCCTCACCTGCAATTTCTTCCTTGCGTCTTCAGTGATACGAAGCCCGGTGACCTCCAACTGTTTCGTCAAAGGATTCAATTTGGAAATCTTCGCCCCTTCCGATGCACTCTCCGCTGATTCCACTTTTGCTGATTCACTGCTCTCTCTCTTCGTGCTGGGAAGATAGAAGAAATAAAATGCAGCACCTAAACCTAACAATCCTCCAAATACCAAAAGGGTGATCAGCCATGATGGCAATCCCTGTGCTTGCTGAACCGGAGGTGCCAGATATGACACTGTCTGATACGTCGGTGCCGGGGCAGGTGCATAACCTCTGGGCTCCGGTGGTGGCGCAGCTTGGTATTGAGGCTGAGGCGCAGCAGCTTGCGGTGGCATCTGCTGCATCATCGGCTGTTGCTGAATCACCGGTTGCTGATACACTTGCTGTGGCTGCACTGGTTGCGGAGGTGCCACAACAGGCGGCGCTGCCACTTGGGCCTCAGCCGGCTTTTGAGCGCAGTTTCTGCACTCGCTCATTGACGGTGGAACTTCACGACCGCAGGTGGGGCAGATCCAAGTGAACATTTTTACAAACTCCCTCTATCTATATCTTGCGCACGGCTCTCTATCTGACGTCTAACAATGGCCTGAAGTTTCCCTCACTTGTTAACCAATGCGGTACTTCGCAATTTTCTCAGCAACATATTCGATCCCAAATCCAGGCCCATTCCGCGCCGTAATCATCCCATTCATAGGATAAATTGGGTTCTCCAACAGTTCATCAAACAGTTTAACGCCCGATTCCCATACAAAATATTCCGTAATGCAGTGGTTCGGAATTGTCGAACTCAACTGTGTATGGATGTCCCAATTGTAGTGAGGCGCAATGGGAATATCCATCGCCGCAGCCATATGCGCAATCTTCAGCCACTCCGAAACGCCACCACACACCGTTGCGTCTGGCTGCAGGATGTCCGCCGCACGCAACTCCGTGATCTGGTGAAATGCCCACCGCGTGGCCTCCAGTTCGCCCGTCGCCACTGGAGTATCCAGCGCCTCTGCAATGCGCGACATCGCCGCCAAATTGTCAGCCCGCACCGGCTCCTCTATCCAAAATGGTCTGAACTCTTCTAGCCTCCGCATTGCCGAAACCGCAGTTGGAGCATCCGGCCAGCCTCCGTTGGCGTCCAACAAAATATCCACATCATCCCCAACAGCCTTACGCACCGCCGCCATGCGCCGCGCATCCTCAGCCGCACCCAGTTTTCCCACCTTCAACTTAACGGCGTCAAAACCTTTTTCAATGTACAGCTCATATTCGGCTGCCAGTTCCTGATAAGTTTGCCCGGGCCGATAATAGCCACCCGTCGCGTAGCAACGAAGCTTGCGGGAATGCACGCCTAATAATTCCATCACTGGCATTCGTGCCGCCTTACCCCGTAAATCCCACAACGCAATGTCAATCGCACTGATAGCCCGAAGCCCCGCTCCACGGCGTCCCGCTTGAATCGATTGCCTGTACATTTCAGCCCATAGCCATTCCGTTTCAACCACATTTGCACCAACCAGCAGTGGCCTGAAAATCGTATCCACCATCGATACCATTGCAAGCGAAGAATCATATCCAAGCGTAAAGCCAGTGCCTATCAGCCCATCCGACGTGTGAATATGCACCATCAGATGATCGCGATGAGTGATCAGCCTTACCGCATCAGACACTGGATTCTCAAGCGGAATAGAGATCGCCAGTGCTTCAACTTTTTGAATTTTCATGTGAGAAATTGTGGTTATCAATCAAAGGTGGCTGTCAATTAAAAAGGGTACCATGGAAAAAACGTGCGTTTCTTTCACCGGACCTATGAACTCACTCCCCGGACTGTCGTATTGTTCCCTGGCAGTTTTCATCCACCTACCGTTGCTCACCTCGAGGTAGCCAAGCGGGCTCTCATCTATGGGGACGAAATTGTTTTCGTCATGCCCCAGAACTTTCCCCACAAAAGCTACGACGGAGTCGGCCCCACGGAAAGAATGCTCCTGGTCGCAGCCGCCCTGGAAGGTGACGACCGCTTCTCCGTCGCGCAATCCGAAGGTGGATTATTCCTTGATATGGCCCGCGAGTACATGGAAATGGTTCCATACCGCCCACGAATTATGATTTTGTGTGGGCGTGATGCCGCTGAACGAGTGGTGGGTTGGGACTACGGTTCCCCTGGCGCTTTAGCAAATCAGTTGGATGAGTATGAACTGCTGGTAGCTGCCCGCAGCGGGGCTTTTGATCCGCCCTTTGGCTTTCGCACCCGCATTCACACTCTACCCATGGTGGCTGACATGGGACACATTTCAGCCAGTGAAGTGAGGAGAAGAATAAGGGCCCAGGAACCTTGGCAGCATCTGGTTCCCCAGCCCATTGTTGATCAGGTAGGTATTTTGTACGGCTAGGCTAGCCGCCTATTCCCCGTTCGGACCGTTTTCCAAAAACGCCTTCAACCTGTGACTGCGGCTAGGATGACGAAGCTTGCGTAACGCCTTTGCCTCAATCTGGCGAATCCGTTCCCGCGTAACAGCGAAGTGTTGCCCAACTTCTTCCAGCGTATGCTCGCTTCCATCTTGCAACCCAAAGCGCATCTTGATGATCTTTTCTTCGCGTGGGCTTAGGCTCTTCAAAACCTCGGCCGTCTGTTCCCTAAGGTTCAGGTTGATCACGGCTTCTGAAGGCGACGTCACGCGCCGGTCAATAATGAAGTCCCCAAGATGCGATTCATCTTCTTCGCCCACTGGAGTTTCCAGAGAAATTGGTTCCTGGGCAATCCGCATTACTTTGCGAACTTTGCCCACTGGCATTTCCATGCGACGCGCCAATTCTTCACTAGTCGGTTCGCGATTCAACTCCTGCTGCATTAACCGTTGCGTTCGCACCAGCTTGTTGATCGTCTCGATCATATGCACTGGAATACGAATCGTCCTGGCTTGATCGGCAATGGCCCGAGTAATCGCTTGCCGCACCCACCAAGTTGCATAAGTCGAAAATTTGTAGCCGCGCAGATAATCGAACTTGTCCACAGCCTTCATCAGTCCGATGTTGCCTTCCTGAATCAAATCCAGAAATTGCAAACCACGATTGGTATAACGTTTTGCAATAGAAACAACCAACCGCAAATTGGCTTCAATCAGCTTCTTCTTTGCGTGGTCCGCTTCCTCGGTCCCTCGGTCAACAATGTGCAGAGTTCGCCGGATTTCCGTCGCCGAAGCTCCAAACTCTTCCTCCAATTGCTGAACTCGCAGATTCAGGGCTCGCAAATCCTTACGATTGTCGCGGCCTGGGGAAACCGGTTGCTCTTCCAACTGACGTTGAGCCTTTGTAATCTCCTGCTCAAGGGGCCGAAACTCTTCCACCTTTACACGCAGCTTGGCCGCCAAGCGATGCATATAAACGCTCGAAAAAGGCATGTTGCGGATCCCTCTCGACACTCTCACCATTGCCCGCGCCAAGCTCCACTTCAGGCTGCGGTGTTGTTTCGGTTTGGTTGCTCTGGGGACCGCCAAAAGGCGTTGCCGGTAATGCTGCGCCTTTTGAAAATTCTTGTCGATCTCATCAATCGACGCGCAAATGCTAACCTTCTGTTCGTCCAGCGCCTCGTCGGTAACCATCAAATCAGGCAGATTGAGGATGTCGCGAAGATACAATGTTCCGTCTTCCAGCAGCAGCGGCAATTGCAGCAACTCCTGAACCACCACCGGCGAACGGCTCAATGTCTTACGAACACCCTTTTGACCGCGCTCAATCCTTCGGGCTAGTTCAATCTCCCCCTCGCGCGTAAGCAAGGGAACCGTCCCCATTTCGCGCAAGTACATTCGAACCGGATCGTTGGTTTTGTCCGAAAATTCCTGAACAGGGTCAAGCTCGCTGAATTCGTCGGCTTCTTCGTCCTTCTTGAAATCCAACTTTCCTTCGCCCAGATAATCAACAGCAAAATCCGGACTGGATAGTAATTCATCCAATTCAGGTCCCGCGGAGATCTCGTCAGGGACAAGGTCAGCGCCATCATCAAAAGGGGCAAAGGTCTTGTCTTTGCCTGTTTCGATAAGTTCTCCGAATCCGTTGTCTTTTTCTTCTATCGCCAAAGGAGCACCGAGTAAGGTATCCACCATTTTATACCAGCAGACCAGAACAAAATTCCGGCCGCAATTTCCTAGTAATCCGTTTTACGGATCTGCTGCCGATTCAATTCCTGCGTTAAAGCCAAGGCTTTGCCCATATCCCCTGATTTTTCCGCAGCCGCAATCTCCGCTTTGGTTTCTTCCACCAGCAAACGGGATGGGAGCTGCTTCAACTTATCGAGGCAGGCCAATGCTACTTTCACAAGAATGTCTTCTTCATCAGTATCATCGGCAAAAGCAAGCCCGGCCATTAGCGTATTTTCCTCTTCTGTCAACCGGGCTTCCAATTCTGCATAACGAAACGGTTCCCCCGCCCGCTCAATAGCCAACATACTTTCAAAGATATGTTTCCCTGCCAGTTGTTGGAAATGTGGCAAAGCCGCCAATGGTTCCAGAATCTGCCGCCGGGCCTCAGCACTATTGATTAAACCCTGCACCAGCATCTTTTCGACCGAAGGCAGATCGAAACGAGGTTTATCTAATTTTGCCTGCTGACGATTTGTTGCCGCCTTCCGAAATTGTTCCAACAGCACTCCCGCATCCAGGTTTAAATATTGGGCTATATCAGTAACCACCGCCGCTCGCTCATTCTTGTCCGGAATTCTCTGAATCGATGGCAACAAAAACCGCAGCGCCTCAACCCGCCCTTCCGCTTCCTTCAAGTCGAAACGCGAACGCGCCCGGTCCGCCAGCCAGAAAAAATAGTTCCCAGCTCTTTCAATCTGTCCCTGATATGATTCCGCCCCATGCTTTTGCACATACTCGTCCGGATCCAACCCCTCGGGCAATTCCAGAATCCGCACATGCATATTCTCTTCTAACAGCATTTGAATCGATTTTTCCGCCGCATTCGTTCCCGCCGTATCCGAATCGAAGTTCAAAACAATACGTCCGCTATACTTCCGCAAGTTCCGCACCTGCATGTTCGTCAGCGCAGTCCCGCAGGTTGCCAATACTTCTTTCACACCCGCCGCCCACGCACCAATCACGTCCATATACCCTTCCACCAGAACAATCCTGTCCGCATTCCGCGCTGCCTGGCGAGCCCGGTGAAGATTGTACAGCGTCCGGCTCTTGTCATAAAGCACCGTTGCCGGGGAGTTCATATATTTGGGTTCGTCACCAGCCTCCAGCGCTCGTCCCCCAAATGCGATCACCTTTCCTGATTCGTTATGGATCGGAAACATCAGCCGCCCACGGAAACGGTCATAGAGGGTCCCATCCTCACGACGAAGCGCCAAACCCGATTCCACAATTTGTTCCGCTGAAAATCCCTGCTGTTGCAACAGTGCCGTTATTGCCCCACCACCGCGCAGCGAAAGCCCAAGAGCAAATTCCCCGGCAAGGTCGCCTCCAATTCCACGGTTCTTCAAATACGATCTCGCCGCAACCCCGCTCTGCCCATGCAGATTTTGCCGAAAATGCTCCAGCGCCATTTCCTGGGCTGAAAACAAAGTGGCCCGCTGTTTCGACTCTGGATCGGAATAGTCAGAACGCTTCGGCATAGGAATGCCATTGCGCTCAGCCAACATCGTCAGGGCCTCGTAAAAGGGGACACTTTCAATTTCCATTACGAACTTAATCAGATCTCCACCCTTGCCGCACCCAAAGCACTTGAAGTACTGCTGCACAGCGTGGACGTTAAACGATGGGGTTCGTTCGTTATGGAACGGGCACAAGCCTTTATAGCTGTTTCCCAGTTTGCGAAGACGGACGTAATCGCCCACAACTTTGACAATGTCCACGGAAGACTTAAGTTGTTCGACGAAGTCCATTCTCCAGCATACTCAGTTTAAAACTCCTCCGGCCACGGCCGATACGTCTTCTGTGCGCCGTATCGGGTCAAATGCCTAGTCAACTCACAAGTGAACTGTCGGAACTTGCTTGGAATGCTCTGCCCTTGAGCTTATTTGTGGCCGATGCTAAAGGCGCGGTATTACTGCAAAACGATTCTTGTATTCACAAGACAGGTGGGAGAATTGCCGGCCTGTTTAGTCTCGTTGGCGATTCTGAACTGTTGGCTGTGCGAAAACTTTGGACTCAAAAACTAGGATCTACACGTCCATTTGAGTTTCAATTTACCGCTCGCCAGGGGGCTCATCAAAGTTCACCTTTGGATAGGATTTTCAAAATTCGCGGGGCATGGAGCAATCACGCAACCGAACAAACGTTCGCCGGCGTTCTCGAAGAGATAACGACCATTGGATCGGAAGACGAATTGTACGAAGCTCAGGAGCGCCTTCGCTTATGTCTCGTCGGTTCTAGCGAAGGAGTTTGGAGTTGGGATCTCGAAACAGGCTGGATGACCTGCTCGGAAGAGCTTCAAGCTTTGGTTGGATTGCGGCTTCCGGCCGGCGGAATGGATCGTAAGGATTGGGACGAACTGATTCACCCCGAAGACAAAAACAAAACCAAGCTAGCCATCGAGCCTCATCTGGAAGGCACTTTCGACATTTACGAGTGCGAATACCGGATTATTCACCCAGAAAAAGGAGTCTGTTGGATTTGGGAAAGAGGCAGGTTTAGCAAGCGGCGAGGGTACTTGCTGGGAGTCACCGGCGACATTACTGAACGCAAACGAGTAGAGCAGGATCTTTGGCAGGCAATGGAAAAGGCCGAATCTGCCAATCATGCCAAATCCAGTTTCCTCGCAACCATGAGTCACGAAATCCGCACGCCAATGAATGGCGTCATTGGGATGACTGGCCTACTCCTTGAAACTGACCTCAATGTGGAACAAAGAGAACTGGCGGAAGTGGTCCGCAACAGTGCTGAGGCCCTCTTAGCTTTGCTGAACGATTTGCTGGACTTTTCCAAGATCGAAGCTGGCCGCGTTGAAATTGAAACTCTCGATTTTGATTTGCGAAAGGTAATGGAAGATTCCATCGAACTGATGCTCGAACGGGCCAAAGCCAAGAATATTGAATTGCTTGCTATGGTTGAGCCTTCCATTCCCTCTTACGTCAGTGGCGATCCTGGCCGGATTCGACAGGTGATTTTGAATCTCTTGACCAACGCCATCAAATTCACAAGTACGGGCGCTGTCGCAGTAAAAGTAAGTTTAGATAGTTGCCATCAAGACGGCTTCGTTCAAATCCGGTTCGCGGTCAGCGATACAGGAATTGGCATTCCGGAGAAAGCCCTTGGCCGTCTGTTCCAACAGTTTTCTCAAGTCGATTCATCAACCACCAGGCGGTTCGGAGGTACTGGCTTGGGTCTGGCCATCTCCAAGCGCCTATCGGAAATGATGGGAGGTGAAATTGGCGTTGTTAGTAAGGAAGGGCGGGGCAGCACGTTCTGGTTCACAGTTAGGCTGGAGGCAAAGCAACCGCCCGTCGCCTGGTTGCAAGACCTTGAGTCAACCAAGGCGCTTCTCCTTGGCGCTAAGGTACTAGTCGTCGATCCCGATCCCCTGAGCTCAGCATTTTTGTGCTCTGTGCTTGAGCCCTTAGGGGTGGCCATTTCAAAATTGCGCAGTCGTGAGGAAGCGGCCGAAACCCTTCAAAACCAAACATTCGATGTTTTGATGTTCGATGAAAAAGCTGCCGGCAGCAATGGGCCGCAATGGATTTCCTCAGTCCGTCGAATGATGCAGCAGCATGATTTACCAGCAGTGATGATCGGCGGCCTGGCGCGCTCTGCCGATCCCCCTACAGATCCACTCGAGGAAATTCAGGGTTATCTTTCCCGGCCGTTCCGCCGCAGTCAATTGCATCGATGCCTGAATGGAATCTTGAAGCATCGTTTCAATTCTGGAGTCCTGACCGCATTTGCTCCCCCACGAGATGTGGCTGAAACTTCCATAAGCGGCCTTAAGTTGTTGCTTGCCGAAGATAATCTTGTGAACCAGAAACTTGCTGTCAGGCTGCTTGCCAAGAACGGGTTTCGAGTTGATGTTGTCTCCGATGGACGGCAAGCGGTCGACGCCGCCAGTTCTGGGAATTACGACGCGATCTTAATGGATTGCCAAATGCCCGAATTAGACGGACTGGAAGCGACTGCCGCCATTCGCGCCTTGGAATCATCCCTTTCCATGTTGGGCAGAATACCAATCATCGCCATGACTGCAAATGCAATGCAAGGGGATCGTGAAAAATGCCTCGCCGCAGGAATGGACGACTACGTCGCCAAACCCATTCGACTTGCCGAATTGATCGCGGCTTTAGGCAAGATCACTCCTCGGAAATCCCAAAACTTGGAAAAACTCTCATAATAACGGCAATACCAAACCGTGGCTCGTAGCTGTCTTGGCTCTATTTGCGTTTTGCTACCTCTAGCAGAGGCCAACTATCAGAGTTTTAAAGAGCCTCAACTTGCTTTTGACTTCTAGCTGGATTCCACTAGAAGAATGAAACATCCACTCTTCTTATTCGCAGCTACTACTTTCCTCATTGCCCAGACCCCCGACTTTTCCACCAACAGCTCCGCTGCCTTAAGCCTTCAGAACAATGTTCGCAGTTCCATCGTGAAATCTGCTGAAAAAATGAGCAGCGAAAACTACGATTTCAAGCCCACAACAGATGTCCGTTCCTTCGGCGCAATTGTAGCTCATACCGCCGACGCCCAATACGCCTTCTGTTCCGCAGTCTTAGGCGAAAAGAATCCTACCCCTGGTGTTGAAAAAAAGATGAAGTCTAAGGCCGACTTGGTCACTGCCGTCAAGGCTGCCTTCGATTATTGCGATAAAGCCCATGCATCAGTCACTGAGGCAAACGCTGGCGAAAAAGTGAAGTTCTTCGGCTCCGATCGCACCAAATTGAGCATTCTCTCTTTCAACACCATGCACCTGTTTGAACACTACGGAAATCTGGTTACCTACATGCGCCTGAAAGGTATTGTTCCACCTTCCAGCGAACGGAACTAGAAATTAAGATTGCCGCAACTCGTTTCTGGAGCCTGTGTTTTAAGGTGCAGTAGGAGAAATAAATGATTCTTAATCGGATTGCAACAACACTGATCTTCTTAACATTCTCCGGATCCCTGTTCGCCGGAACCTTAGATGGCCGCTGGAATGTCCAGATCACCCCTAAGGCCGAAGGACAAGCGAAGAAGGCTGGAAAGAACAAGAGCCGTACCATCACCCTCGAGTTGAAGACCCAGGGTAACCAATTAACTGGAACCATATCAGGTAAGAAAATGTCTTCCACTGTAAACATGGGTCTTATCGACGGAAACACGTTTTCTTTCGCCACAAAGCTAACCACGAAAAAGGGCGAGAAGACCATTTACTGGAAAGGCACTCTTGACGGGGACTCGTTGAAGGGTACCCAGTCTGCCAAAGAAGGGGCCAAACGCGGGCAACAATTCACTGCCAAGCGCACTGCCTAACAAAAAGCCCACGCCGTAATCTGGGAACAATCGATCCCCAGATTACGGCGGTTTGTTTTTCAAAAGTGGATTTTTCGAATGCTCAACTTAAAGTGTGTTTAGAAGCTTCAGCAATTCTGCATGGCGCTTTCCTGAATGCTCTTGTGTCTCAGTCAACTCTCGCTCAACGGTCCTCAACTGATCGGCCAAATGTAAACACGCCAGAACCGCAATCCTTCCCAAATCACCACTCCCAGTTTTGCTCGATATGGAACGAATCAGGCTATCCACTGCTGCAGCCAACTCTTCCACTTCCGATGGATCGGATTCCGAAAGCATGCTGTACTGCTGGTTGTAAATAATGACTTTTACGGATTTACGTTCCGGCATGGTTTATCGCTCTGCCAACTGATCAATCTGCCCCAAAATCTTTTCAATGCGTGCCCGCACAAGTTTTCGCTCCGCCCGCAGAGCCTCACTCTCTTCTTTTGCCCGTTGCGCTTCCGCACGAAACTTTTCCGCATCGCGGTTAGCTTTTTCCAGGGAAATGGAAAATTCCTGTTGAAGCTTGGTAGTATCGGTGCTCAGCGCAGACAAGCGCCGCACTTCATCCGTTAGCTTGCTGTTTTCCGTACGCAACGAATGCACCATCTCAACTGCTTTTTGAACTTTTTCTTCGAGAATGGCGAAGATGCCGTTATCTTGAGAGGAATCCATGGTGGAAAATACTCTGGGGACAGTATACCGAAAAGTACGCTGTCCCCAGGATTGTTTTCAAATTGTACCGTTTTTTGGTTAGCCGAGAGCGGCTTTAGCTTTTTCTATAAGCTGAGAGAATGCAACCGGCTGGGTTGCCGCCAGATCTGCCAGCACCTTCCGGTTCAACTCAATATTGGCCTTCTTCATGCCTGACATAAACTTCGAATAGCTTAGGCCTGCAGCACGAGTGGCTGCGCCGATACGAACAATCCACAAGCTGCGGAATTCGCGCTTCTTCAGTTTACGACCAACATAGCCGTATTTTAGAGACTTTTCGACTGCTTCTTGGGCAGCCCGGTTCAGCTTGCTTTTGGTGAGAAAGAATCCACTCGCCAACGCAAGAGTTCTCTTGCGGTAGTGGACTCGTTTAGTACTTCGTTTTACTCTGGGCACGTTTTCTCCTTCGTTTCTGGTTTATGTCTGTTGTTGCTGTTAGGCGGTTCGGGCACGTGCCGCGCGCCACGACCGCACTAGCGGATGCAATTCACAAGCTTTAGGCTAGTAGGGCAGCATCACATTAATTGCGTCGGTATTGGTTTTATCCATCACCGTGGAACCGGATAGCTTGCGCTTCCGTGAGCGTGACTTTGAGGTCAAAATATGACGGGCGAATGCATGGCGGCGAACAATTTTGCCAGTGCCGGTCTTTTTGAACCGCTTAGACGCGCCTTTGTGGGTCTTCATTTTGGGCATTCAGATGTCCTTGGAAATAATAGGCGATACTGCTTTAAAGATGATACCACACGGTTTGCTTATGGTAAAACCGAGGATATGGCCCAAACTAGTATTGAACCATGGCTGAGTGGTGCACACTCCGCGATTCACCCTTGTTTCAGACCCCTGCTGTTCTCCTTAGAACAGGCGCAACAGGATTTGAGGCATTGGACCCTCGGGCTGTCGGAAGAACAGATATGGGCCCAACCCCTCGGATTGGCTCCCTTAGGATTCCAACTTCGCCACATCGCCGGTAGTGTGGACCGTCTGTTCACTTATGTTGAAGGGGAGCAACTGAACGAAACGCAAATGTCCACCCTTCGTTCAGAAATGGTTCCGGGTGCTACGCTCTCTGAGTTGTTCTGTGAAATGGATGCGGTCTTTGAAAGGGTTGTGAAAAAAGTTGAATTGTTGGATGCAGCCTCTATGGCTGACCGCAGAGGTGTTGGACGAAAACAATTGCCTACCACCGTGATTGGATTGCTTGTCCACATCGCTGAGCATACCCAGCGCCATGTCGGACAGGCAATCCTAACAGCTAAGGTCCTAACCGCAGTTAGTCCTGCGAACTCCAGTTCCCAACTTTCCAGCAAGTAGCAAAACACCCGCGATCATCAGACCAAATGTTCCCGGTTCTGGCGTTGTTTCCATCACCCCAGGAGGCGGACCACCAGGGTCTGAGAGTGAGACCTGCTGAATCGTGATTGGTGGAATATCGCCCCAATTCGGAACTACATAGGGCGCGGTTGGAATGGATGAATTTCTTTGCGGCGGTGGATCTCCCCAATTAGGTACAAGGTAGGGAATTGGGGGTGGGCCTGGAGTTGTGTTGCCAGCACTCCCACTCCCCACGGTTGGTGTTGTCCCACTGGATCCTACCGGAGGAGGTGTAGTATTTGTTACAACTGGCGGTGTCGAAACCGGTTCTCCAAGATTCATAAGTGTGAAATGAAACACAGGGTTAGTTTCATAACCCGAAAATGGCGAATAGTAATCAGCCGAACTGTTGCTCA
>JAYUSZ010000129.1:0-12959 GCA_043755435.1 Bryobacterales bacterium
CGAACCTGTGGCAGAAAACTGCGCCCATCGAGCGGACGCCCCGTGAACCACTTCGCCCCCGTAGCCTCGGCAATGGTCGGGAGAAAATCGGTCGAATCGATCAAGTCTGCACAAATTTTTCCAGAGGGTGTCACCCCTTTCCAATACGCCATCAATGGCACATGCATTCCTGCATCGGTGGTCAGAGTTTTTCCGCCCGGTATTACCCGCTCCCCCATCTTCGATTCAATTTCAGGCGGCGTTCCGTTGTCTCCAAAGAACAGCACCAAAGTGTTCTCACTCAACTTCAAATCATCCAACTTCTTCAACACGCGGCCTACACATTCATCCATGTAAGCCACCATATCAGCGAAATACTTTGGATCGTCCTTCAGACGATTGCCATGTTCCCAATCTGCGCTCGTAGGCGTCGCGTTGAACGGCCCATGGGTCAGCGTCATCGGAAAATAGGCAAAAAATGGACGGTCTTTGTTCCGCTCCATGAACCCGCTCAGATATTCCACAAACAGATCCTCGCCGTACTTGCCCTTCGTATTCTTCAGCATTTTTCCGTTTTGGTTCAAAACCGGATCAGCATACCTCGAGCCTTTTGTTTCGGTGTACTTGTCATGCCAGACAATCCATTCGTCGAAACCGCTTTGCTCCGGCAGCATCCCAATACCATACCGCGGAGATCCCAACGCTTCGTAACTATACATCTGCCACTTGCCAGCCATGCATGTCTTATAGCCTGCCTGCTGCATCATGTGTCCAAAAGTTTTCTCCGTTGGATCCATAATTCCGAACGATCGCCAATTGCGAAAATTGTGCTGCCCGGTCAACAACTGCAACCGCGTTGGAGTACAAAGTGGCTGCGCATATCCATGCGAAAACAGCAGTCCTTTTTTCGCCAGCCGGTCCAAGTTGGGTGTGCTGTAAGAGGTGCCCCCATAACATCCCAGGCATTCTATGCCAAGATCATCAGCAAGGATAAAAACAACATTCGGCTTCTTGGCGTTTTGTGCCGAGGCTAAAGAAGTAGCAGCCAAAGAAAAAAGAGTGCGGCGCGTCACGCGAGTTTGCAGGGACATGCCTCATAGTGTATAACTGACATGCATGCGATTTCTCACAGCCCTATTCTGTCTTCCGCTTTTTGCTACCCAGTCTTACAAGGTTCTTGAAGATGTCGAATTCACCAAGCCCGACGGAATAAGCCTTAAACTGGATGCCCATATCCCCGATGGCCCTGGCCCGTTTCCAACCATCATTCTCGTCCACGGCGGCGGTTGGACAAACGGAACCAAGACCGCCAACTTCGTCAAACCCCTGTTTCCTGTGCTTGATTCCACCGGCTATGTGTGGTTCACCATCGATTACCGCCTCGCACCAAAACATCCCTACCCTGCCGCCGCAGACGACGTTGAAGCCGCCATCACGTTTGTGAAAAAGAATGCCAGAAAGTACAAAGTGAATACCAGGCGCATCGCCTTGATGGGTGAATCCGCCGGAGGTCACTTAGTCAACTTGGTTGGTGCTCGCAACCGCCAGGGCATTGCAGCAGTGGTTAGTTTCTATGGACCTCTTGATATGGTGGAGTTCACCAAAATACGCTTTGCCAAGATTCCGATTTCGCAAGGAATGAAAGATTTCTTCCTCATTACCGAAAAGAACGAAGTAGCGTGGGACAAGCTCCGGGCCGCTTCCGGCTCTACTTATGTAAGCAAGAAAACTCCGCCGTTCTTGTTGATTCACGGGACCAAAGATGAAGCGGTTCCTTTTGAAGTCGCCGCCCTACATCAGGAACTGTTCCGGAAGCACGGCTTGAAAGCCGACCTGATCGTCGTCGAAGACGGCGTGCATGGTGTCATCAACTGGGAAAAGGAACAACGCTTCCAAGCCTACAAGCCACAGTTAGTGGAATGGCTCCACACGACCCTGAAGTAATAGTCACCGGTCGAACGGCAGATGCCGAAGGTGCCCAGTCCAATGTCAACGTTTAGCGGATTCCCTACTCTGTCCAGTGGTTGGTAGTCCTTCCCTAGGTTGGTTATCATTGTTTTCATTGACGTGTTGATAGTAAATGGTTTATAACTAAGCAAGTACTCACAATACAATTAGGTTGAATGGGCAGGAAGAAGACTTTATCCGATGATGAATTGCTGAACGTCGCTCGAAAGGTCTTCGTAGAAGTGGGTTTTGCCGCATCTACTAAAGAAATCGCGCGTCTAGCAGGGGTTTCGGAAAGTCTGGTTTTTCAACGCTTCGCAACCAAAGAGGACCTGTTCTTCGCTGCCATGATTCCGCCGGCTGCGAACTTGAGTGATCTTTTTCATCATCCCCAATTGAAGGGCAGTCAATTAATAGAACAGGTGGTTTTAGCCTTAACCGAGTATTTCAGGCTCACCTTACCCTTAGTGATTCCATTGATGTCTCATCCTGCATTTCGCTTTGAGGAGTTCGCGGCTCGAAATCCGGAATCATCGTTGTCTACCCTGCGCAAGGAATTAGTTGGATTCGTGATCAGAGAGCAGGTGAAAGGCACGATAGGCAAAGTGGATCCCGGAGCTGCGGCGCTTCAATTGTGGGCGGTCGCACATTCAGTGGCGTTCTTGGAACACTTGGGAGCATATGGCGGCCGTTTCCAAGAATCGTTCTTACGAGGAGCTGTAGATTGCATGTGGCATGGATTGGAGCCAACGGGAGAGAAAGAGGTCATGGAACTCAGGCCGCTGGTATAGAGCGGCGCTGATCCCGTTGGCTCATAATGTCCTGCTAGATATCCAGATTCCGCACATCGAGCGCGTTGTCTTCGATAAATTTGCGGCGCTGTTCCACGTCTTCACCCAAATCTTCTCCACGCTAAACGTGCGCTTTTCGGGATTCATGGTGGTTTCCCACAACTGTTCGGCATTCATTTCGCCCAAACCTTTGTAGCGTTGAATGTTCACGTCCTGCGTTTGTGAGGCGATTTATTCCCAATACGAGATAGTCAATTTAACCTCGCATCTTCGGTTTGAGGCTTACCTACAAGTTGCGTGATATGCTATGCCAAATCCTGGAAGCAAGGCAGCCTCAGAGTTTGGCCAAACCTGGAATAATTTGAACTATCTGCAACAAAGCATGACCAATTGGGGGAAAGTGTGTTGCCAGGAATGTAACCGTTGGCAGGGCGCCGAATTGAAGCAGCCGCCAGCCAAACCCGGCGTCTAGTTCTCCAGCCTTTGTGTTGGATAACCGGCTCAACAATGGATCTTTATCCATTAGATAGAACGTTGTAACCACCAGAATGATGCGATGCCGAAGAGCAGGCTTGCAAAATTTGTCATTGTGCCAATGGGTTGGAATGGATAAACATTGAGGGAAACAAAGAGCATTGTCATGGAGGTGCCCAGGTATCCGAGGAGGTTGCGCAATTGCATAAAAGCATATCGGATGAAGGATGCGTACTGCAGTGCAATCACTTGGTTTTTTAAGTTCACGAGTTCTTTCTCAGCGTCCTGCTTTACGGTTTCAATAGTGGCACCACCACTATGTGAATCGATGCGGAGTGGAAGCAGTGAGGAATGATTGCTTTCTTTTTTGGACTCGCCGGAATGACGCCAACCCTCAACTCGTTGTTCTTTCCAGGCTCCGTCCACTAGTTCTTCAATGTACTTGCCGCACACTGATTGTACCTGTTCGTTGATGATCCACAGCTGTTCAAATATTTTTTCATTGGAAGACGGTTTTTTCGAAAGAAACCGTTTCATGAACGAATCGATGTTGTTGCAAAGATCGGTGTGATCTTCTTTGCCTTTTTCGTCGATGGCGCAGAGAAAATCCGCAGTCATTTGCAGGCCGATCATGTTAGGCCGTAAGCCGCCAATGGACCAAATGGAACTCCAGGAAACCCTGTCCGGAAGGTGAGTAAAGCCCGTTCGTAGCGGGTGGTATTCGAGTCTGCGCAAAAGGTTCTGCAAGGAAAACCATAGATTCCCAAAACGCCAAACCGTGTTGATGGCCAAGCTGCTTAACACGCAGAATAGGCAGGTCCAAACGCAGGTTGCAAGCTCATGCCATCGGCCGGTTAACCTGATTTCAATATCATTGATTTTGACATCATACATAAGAACGATTGGCACGGAAAGGCTCAGAAAAACAGCAGTGGCTAAACCAAAGAATATTTTTGATTTGGCTTCAACTTGATCCAACAAATCCTTTACCTCATCTTCCTCGGAATGGGAGCCTTTCGACAAAGGCAGCGGACATGGCTTAGGGTGATACACGTAAGATTGAAGGTAACAGCTTCGCACCCGGATCCAAACGCAAGCATGAAGTCCGAAAATTAGAGCGCAAAGGGGCAACACCGGGGAAACCCCATTCGCGAATGAAAAATAACGAGCTGCAATTGCCGCGCCAGCCGTTCCGGAGTCGATACTACTTATTACGGCAAGTAGAAATCCAAAGGGAACAAACAGGCTGACCACGCCACTAACCGAAAACAGCCACAGCCACCGTTCACGCTTTTGTTCTGAAACAAGCAAGGCTGCCCACCTTTCGCGCTTCACCTCACGATTGTATCTAGTAGGGTCTAAATTTGCAGTTGGGGAACTGAACGGGTACACAACCATTGCAAATCGTGTTAGCAACAGCCAGGGTGATTTCTTAAGCAACCAATAGGCAAGTCCCGGAACTGCTGTTAGCATCGCAAATACGAAGAAAAAAGCCCCCACAGGACCTTTATGGATGAACCGCCAGATATTCTCTGCTGGACCTCCCTCCATGGCTTTCAAGGGCCATTCCCCATCGAACCCAACCACAGAAACAACAGTATCGGGCGTCCCGGTAGGCGAGGCAAGCATGTAGAGAACTGCCCGGTAAATTCCAAAAGCGGCTCCTCCGGGTTGCTCAATTTGGTCCAGAGCAACAGCTCCAGTGGGCTGTTGGGAAATGGTCAGAACTCCGCGGAGCGAAACAGAACCAGTATCCAATAACACATCCGAATCCAAAACCCCCAAACGTAGGTTTGGAGTGGCTTGCTGGAAGAACCTCGTAAGAAAAACAGCATCTAAGCTATCGGAGGATACTATCACGAGGCTCTTAAAACTCTGCCGCTGTAAGGAACTCGCAAAATGGCGTAGGGCGATTTGCTGGGATACTGCGGCATTTTGGAGAGAAAAAATGGGAAGTGCGTCGGATGGGTTTTGTGATGCCTTGAAGTGAATCGGAAGCTGGTCAGGGCGTAGGCTTTTAGGAAAGATCCTTGACATCAAGTTAGAATCGGATTCGTACGCTCCCCGTAAATTCAGAAGGTCTCTCGAGTAGCCGAAACACGCAACCTGCTTATGGTAGCAGACATTATCTGCATTTCCGCCTCTCTGGTCGTTCTCGCCAGCGATCACTCTTCCAAAAGCTGTATCCGCTTCACGCAACACCGCCTTCTTGTTTCCGGGTAGTTGATCCAATAATAGTTTCAACGCATTTTTTTTGGCGAGTTGCAGCAAAGTAATTGTGTAGCCCGGTCCAGCTACTTTCCGCAAAGCATCTTGCAACTCGGGCAACTCGGCCGTCCCGCTAACCGCATGAATGTCGTGAATCCGCAATGAAGCATTTTCGCGAAGCGAGATCCCCAGCGACTTTACTGAACCGGAAAAAAACGGTCCTGCCATCCACAGATCTTTTCGATTGAACAAGTCTTTGTGTTGCCGCAATGCGTTTGCGAACTGAATCTTAGAGATGCCAAGGATTGGGCTGTCGCCGATCAGAAATATTAGCTTCAACTTGTCATTTTTCGCATCGGTAGACCGAAAGAGCCAAATCCCAGGACGCTCCAAGTCTTTTTTGCCTTCGGGTTTTAGTTCCGCCATCTTGTTGTTTGAAGGATTTTGATTAGCCTTCCAAAGCAGAACATTTGTTCGATAAGGGATGTAACCCTGCTCGCCAAAAGCAGTGCGGATGGCGTCCAGGGAACGATCTGTCTCCAGGGACAGAGCACTTGCGTTAGGGTCGGGTACGAAAACGAAAAATGGCTCCACATCGCTCAATCGGTTACCGATCGTAGCCTTCGAACAATCCTCGTCTTTTGTTTCTCCCTCCTCCAGAACCTTAAAGCGTGACTTGTTTCCAGCCTCGTCTTCCAGCGATACTCCCCACGTTTTCGCCTTTTGTTTTGGTTTGGGTTGTAAATCAAAATAATCGGCAAGGACATGGCAAGCGGCATGTAGCGGCCACCCAGCCCGTGCACTGGTGTCGGCATGAGATGCGGCGCTACCAATGGCAGGTGCGCTAACTGTAATTTGGTCACCTTTCGGTTGCGGCGAATTTGACGACTCAGAACTTTGACCAAAGAAAGAGGCAATTGCCAATGCTAAGGGCAAGGCGAAAAGAGCGGAATATGACCGTTCGTTCATAGACACCTTCTACATCAACTAGCGTGAACGAGGAGCAAAAAGTGACAAAGCAACTCAAAAAGCACCGGGCGGCATTCCAGGTGGATTCCTCTAACTGTCTTGTTTTGATGCGAAAGAATTCTATTTGCTCATCATGCCGTGCGTGTTACCTCAATGAGTCAAACGCCCCTTAAACTGACACATTCTCGATAGAATCGATCGATTCAGATTGGTGATTCATTCCTTTTGTTAAAGCGCCGGCCTTTGGAATAAGCAGAACCCACCGTCGATTTTAATATCAAGGTACTGAATTCTTAGTCGGTGGTTGTTTGGCAAAAAGTTCAGCGAGGTCCGCTAAAGCATGGGAGATTTCTAATTGAGAAATGACCAATCCATCACGCATCAGACATCGGGCTTTTATCGCCGTTTAGATATCCAGATTCCGCACATCGAGCGCGTTGTCTTCGATAAATTTGCGGCGCTGTTCCACGTCTTCACCCATGAGCGTGGAGAAGATTTGATCGCTTTCCACCAAATCCTTTAAGTCGACGCGGAGCAGCGTGCGCTTTTCGGGATTCATGGTGGTTTCCCACAACTGTTCGGCATTCATTTCGCCCAAACCTTTGTAGCGTTGAATGTTCACGTCTTTCATGCCTTCTTCGCGAGCGAAGGCTAACAAGTCGCGCCAATTTGCCAGCACTTGGGGTTGGCCGGTCTCCCCTTTTTTGGCGGTGAAGGGAGGCTTGTTGTGCTTATCAAGCGATTTTGCCAATGCACGCAGACGACGGAAATCAGGACCCGTTGCGAATTCAATGTTGATGGTTCGGCGGGCATTTGTTGGGTCAACGTAGACGATGGTCCAGGCACCGTGCTCTTCATCCTGAACCAACTCAGCTTCCACTTTCGCGGCTTTCATCGCGGCCAATATGGGCTTGATGTTTGCCTGATCGGTGAAATCCACTTTGGAATCGATCTTTAAATCGACGTTGGTCAGCAATTCCACAACACGTAAATCGCGGAGCCGCTTTTCTACTTTGCGATAGACACCTTGAAATTCATCAAGGCCGTTAAGGAATGTGCGAAGCTCAGCGCCTTCCACTTTGGTTGCAGGGTTGCCGTATTCCACTACCAAATTATCGGTCGCGCGCTTCAGAATTTCCTTGGTGAATTCCTTGTCGTCCTTAATGTAATCTTCCTTCTTACCTTTCTTCATGCGATACAAGGGCGGTTGCGCAACAAATACGTGGCCGCGGGTAATCAATTCCTGCATGTGGCGGAAGAAGAAAGTCAGAAGCAGAGTGCGGATATGGCTACCGTCCACGTCTGCGTCGGTCATGATGATGATCTTGTGATAGCGTAGACGCGCCATGTCGAAATCGTTATGACCAATGCCGGTGCCAATGGCGGTGATCATGTGCCGAATTTCGTCGTGGCCAAGCATTTTGTCGTAGCGGGCTTTTTCCACGTTGAGAATTTTACCCTTCAACGGAAGAATCGCCTGGAATTTACGGTCTCGGCCAGACTTGGCCGTACCGCCTGCTGACTCGCCTTCGACCAGGTAGATTTCGCAGCGCGTAGGATCTTTTTCCTGGCAATCGGAAAGCTTGCCGGGCAAGCCGCCGGAATCAAGTGCGCCCTTGCGCCGAGTTAGATCGCGAGCCTTGCGGGCAGCTTCGCGGGCACGGGATGCATCAATCGCTTTGCCGACGATTTTTTTCATGACGGCTTGGTTTTTTTCAAAAAATTCGCCGAGCTTTTCGTTGACTAACTGCACCACATGACCTTGAATATCGCTATTCAATTTGCCTTTGGTTTGGCCTTCGAATTGAGGTTGGGGAAGCTTGACGGAAATAACTGCGGTAAGACCTTCGCGGACGTCATCGCCGCTTAGGTTTTCCTTTACGTCTTTGAACAGACCAGCAGTTTGACCGTGAGCATTAATGGTTCTGGTTAGTGCACTGCGGAATCCGCTTAAGTGGGTGCCGCCGTCGACAGTGTTGATGTTGTTGGCGAAGCTGAAAACTGTATCGGTATAGCCATCGTTGTACTGGAGGGCTACTTCCATGGTGATTTTGCCAAGGTTATTTGGCATCTCCCGTTCGCCTTCAAAATAGATTGGCTTATCGTGCAGGACTGATTTGGACTTGTTCAAATGCTTGATGAATTCAGCAATGCCGCCGGAGTAATGAAACTCGTGGTGATTGGGTGGTTCCACGCGATCGTCATACAACTGAATGGTGAGGCCTTTGTTGAGGAAGGCCAGTTGGCGAAGACGATTTGCTAGCGTGTCAAAATTATATTCACTAACGGTGAAGATGGTGGTATCGGGCTTGAAGGTGATTTGCGTACCGTGCTTCTTACCCGCTTTGCCAGCGCGAACTAATGGGGCAAGGGGAGCGCCTTTGGAATATTCCTGCGTCCAGGTGTAGCCATCGCGCCAAATTTCCAGGTCGAATTTTTCAGACAGTGCATTGACGCAACTTACACCGACTCCGTGAAGACCGCCCGAGACTTTGTAAGTATTGGAATCGAACTTACCACCGGCGTGGAGCTTTGTTAGTACTACTTGTGCTGCGGAAACGCCTTCTTCAGCGTGCATGTCGACAGGAATTCCGCGGCCATTATCTTCAACGGAAATGGAATTATCGCTGAGGATTTTTACAATGACGGTGTCGCAATATCCAGCCAGCGCTTCGTCAACAGAGTTATCGACCACTTCCCAAACCAGGTGATGCAATCCCTGTTCGGCTGTGGATCCGATATACATTGCCGGACGAAGCCGGACTGCTTCCAGACCTTCCAGAACTTTGATGCTAGTGGAATCGTAATTCCCAGTCGGTGTACTCAATTTGACTTCCTTGTGTAACTTAAACTTGTGAAATATTTTGAAGCCGTGTCGTTCAGCTGCGTCAAATGCGCATTGGCATTACGATGTAACGGTATGTGTAGGCCGGGTCTCCACCGGGACGCATTTCCCCTGCTGCGGAGCCATCCTTGAAATGGAACACAACTTCGTTTTCTGCAGTGGCGCGCAGAAAATCGATGATGTATTGCCCATTGAAACCAATCTGAACTGCGGGACCATCGTAGGAAACGGAAATGGTCTCTTCGCTTTCGCCGGTTTCTGACAACGACGAGTGCAGCTTGAATTCGCCTGTTGCTGCGGTGAGCTTGATAGCTCTGGAGCGTTCATCGGCGAACTGCATAACGCGTTCCAGTGCTCCACGCAATTCGTCTTTTTCAAGCGTGACGGCATGGGCATGTTCTTTGGGCAGCACGCGCTCAAACTCCGGAAAATTACCGGTTAGTTTACGGCTGATCAGCAATCGTTCGCCGAGGCTGAAAAACAAGTGATTGTCATCACCGGAGAACATGAGTTTGGCGTCATCGGCGGCGTCAGCCGCCAATTTTAAAATTTCGTTCATCGCTTTGCGAGGGAGCAATGCACGATAGGGTGCTTTCAAATTGCCGAGCGGGACTTTCTGTTCCACCAGGGCCAAACGGTGGCTATCGGTGGATACCATCACCATGCCATCGGCCCTGACGATGAGCAATGCGCCGTTAAGGGTGAATCTTGATTCTTCGGCGGAGATGGCGAAGATAGTTTTGGAAATCATCTGCGCCAGGGTCTTCACTGGAATTTCAGCCAGGACTTCGGGCAGGTTCGGTAATTCCGGGAAGCTTTCGCGGCTCATACCAGCGATGCGGGTTTTGCTGCGGCCGCAGGTGATGGTGGCCCATTGGTTGTCAGCGAATTTGATATTGATTTCGCCGTCAGGAAGTAGGCGCACGTAGTCCAGGAGTTTTTTAGCGGGGATAGTTCCAGATCCGCCTTTTTTCACTTTGGCCACGGCGGAACAGCGCACACCAAGCTCGAGGTCGGTTGCGGTTAGGACAATCCGGTCACCTTCGGCTTCGATGAGCACGTTCGACAAAATTGGGATTGTCGTTTTCTTTTCGACAACGCCTTGCGACAAGTTCAACTCGCGGACCAGATCCGCCTTGTTGATTGCGAACTCCATGCTGTCTTCCTTTCTCTTCCCCGGGCCTTCTTCCAACTGCTGCTAACTTGTCTATAAAATAGTAATTTATATAAGTATAGGAACCGTAGGTGCTGTGGAAAAGTTGATTTCTCTCTAAATTATAATAAACTCAAGGCCTTGCTGTCACTGATACCCTATGAAAACTTCTATAACAAAGGGTGGGAAACCGGGGTTGGGTACTTCTTCCACCGATTTCCAAAGGGTCTTTGAATGCCCTTTTGTGGAAATCTAAACAAGTCTAAGCAATTGAATCGGATAGCTTGTGTATTAATCTGTTCAAATCAACATCATTTTGACGAAGGGACTCAATCTTGTGAATTGAGTGTAAAACGGTAGTATGGTGCTTTCCACCAAAGGCCTTACCAATTTCGGGTAGGGATGCTGGAGTGAGATCCTTGGCAAGGTACATAGCCACCTGGCGAGGATAGCTGATATTGCGCGCATTGCTCTTCTGCTTAACCTGAGCCGGGCTAAGGTCGAAGTGTTGAGCTACGGTTCGGATTATGGAATCGATTGAAATGCGGCGGTCCTGGCCGGTGATAATGTGCTTCAGAACCTGTTGCGCCATGGCCAGCGTGATTGGGCTGTTGGTGACGGAGGAATAAGCACCGAGTTTCACCAGGGCACCTTCCAATTCACGCATATTGCTTTTGGTTTTGGTGGCGATTAAGACGCGGACATCTTCTGGAAGGTTGATGCCTTGTTCTTCGGCCTTCTTGTCTAAGATAGCCATTTTGGTTTCAAGGTCGGGAGGCTGGACGTCCACCAGAAGACCCCATTCAAAGCGGCTCCGAAGGCGTTCGAGCAAGCCTGGTGTCTGTTTGGGAGTGGTGTCGCTTGAAAGTACGATCTGTTTCTGGTGATCGTAGAGTTCATTGAAGGTGTGGAAGAATTCTTCCTGGGTGCGTTCTTTTCCGCCGAGGATTTGAACGTCGTCTACTAGAAGCACGTCAGCAGTGCGGTAATGCTGATGAAATTCCCGCATGCGATCTGTTCGGATGCATTGAATCATTTCGTTCATGAAGCGTTCGCTGGAAGTGTAGACGACTTTCATTTCCTGGAAGTTTTCAATCAGCGAGCGGCCGATTGCGTGCATGAGATGAGTCTTACCCATTCCAACGCCGCCGTAGATGAAGAGCGGATTATAGCTTTGGGATGGGCGAGTGGAAACCGCTTTTGCGGCGGCGTGGGCGAATTGGTTGCAGGAACCGACGACGAAATTATCAAACGTGAATTTGGAATTGATTTGAGTGATTGGTGCTTGGAACGGCAAGTCGGCATTGGACCTTGAAGAACCATTTCCGTTGTTGTTGTTGCTGAGGTGGGTCTGTGACCGGTCGACGCCGGAAACTTCGTATCGCACAGTGCGAATAGGCAGATGCAGTTTGAGAATTGCTTGCGAAACACGATCGGCGTATTCCTGTTCCATCCAGGACCGAGTGGAATCATCGGGTACGCGGATAAACAACCGGTCGGCTTCTTCGCGGCCTAAGACAGTGTCAGCAAACCAGTTTTGGTAGCTTTCCTGACTTATGTTTGTAGCGATTTCTTCTTTGATACGATCCCAGCTATTCATGCCCACCCGATTCTTTTCGAAATTTGAAAACAAAATACGCACACATTTTCCACAGCCTGTGGAAAATATAGGCCAACTTATCTTTTAGGGGAGATCCCAGATCGTCAAAAGCCTCAGGAGGGTCAAGGTAAAGGTCCTCTCAAAAAGCAGTGCGAGGTTCAGTCTAACACATTTGACAGTGGTGGTTACAAGGGTTTTCTGTAACTATAAAGCTATTGTTTTCAATTATATAACATTTTGTATTGAAATTGTTTCACGAATGTTACCGTTTAATACTACATTAATAGTTATGTGTTTTGGGGAAAGATGTTGGATAGCAACGAGATAGGGTGAAGAGCCTAGAGTAGGGAATGAAGTATTAGCGTGGGGCTGTTGAAATCGTTGAGAGAAGAGGGAAGGTTGGAGCTGCTAGTACTGAGAAATTTGACAGGGAAGGGTGTTCGAGAGAGAATAGGAGAGTCTACCAGCCAGTTGGCAAAGCAGTCCTTCCTTATATAAGCGGGAGTAACTCAGTTGGTAGAGTGCAACCTTGCCAAGGTTGATGTCGCCGGTTCGAACCCGGTCTCCCGCTCCAAGTTTTTTTTCCAGATTTGAAATTCAGAGTCATTGCAATATCGGGGCGCACGTCTTGCAGCTTATCCGCGCTACATTGTTTTGGTGTTGTTGCTGTCGGTATGAGGAGAAGTATTGGCCGCGGATGAACGCGAATAAACACGGATAAGAAAGACCAAGTATTTTGATTCGGAAGTCCGCTCCAGTTTTGAAATGCAAAGCCCAATGCAATATACGGCGGAAGTTAATGTCCTGTTGCAATCCCGTTCATCTGCGTTCCTTCGCGGCTGGATTATCTTGGAGTTGTTGTGGTCGCTACCAGAGGATTTATGGCCGCGGATAAACGCGGATGAACGCGGATAAGAAAGATCAAGTTTCTTCGTTTATTTCTTGTTGCTACTATCAGTGTTCAACGGCTTCGTGTTGTTGGGGACGCTATTG
>JAYUSZ010000130.1:0-37290 GCA_043755435.1 Bryobacterales bacterium
ATCGTGATGTCGGCGGGATCGAGGAAGTAGGTTCCGCGATTGCCGTTTGATGCGGTGAGATCGACATATCCGCCTGCATCGAGATGGCCGTGGCCGGAGGTTTCGACGAAGCCGCCATCGCCTGCGTTGCCGCCCGCGATGGCACTCAGGGTATTTGCATCGGCGGTTTTGCCGCCGAGTGCGCGCGCAAACACGTTGCCGTAGAACTGTGTCGTGCCGTCCGACCAGAAGATATTGCGGCCCGCGTCGCCGGACTGAATCGCGTCGTTCAGGATGAACGCGCCGGGATCGACATAAAGATTTTTCGCGGTCGGGGTCTCGCCTTGCCCAAGATAGTCGCCGCCGATTTTGATGTCGCCGCCTGCGCTGCCATCACGCACAGCCGACTTGTCTTTGCCATTAGTGGTGCCACTCTTGCCGCTATAGCCGGAAGCGTCAAGGAGCGCACCCGCGAGGAGCGCGATGTTATCGCCGAGTACCTGTATGAAGCCGCCGCGCTCACCTGCACCCCGTCCCGAGGCGTCGATGATGCCCGAGACCAGCACACTGCTGGAGCCGCTCTTCTTGCCTTTGTCCGATGCCCTGTTGCCTCTGATCGCGTTGCTGCCGTCGGCTTGCACGGTGATCTTCCCTGGTTTGTTGCCGACGCTCCTCGCATCCAGCACACCGCCAAGATTGATGAGGCTATCGACAATCTGATCGCCCGCCGCTGCCGTGATTGCGATGCTGCCGCCTTCAGCGCTGATGATGCCGCTATTCTCGACGAGTTGAGAGGTGACCTTATCGCTTACCGCCGCGTTGATGAGGCCGTCGCCGTAGAAGTCCACCGCTGCGGTATCGCCCGAAGCAAGCTGCACTTTGCCAAGCCGCGCTTCGATGACACCCTGATTCGAGATGTTCGGCGCGAGTATACCGACTCTGCCGCCATCTTTCGTTTTGATATGGCCCTGGTTGATGATAGCTGCATCCGGCTTGCCAGGTTTGCCAAGATTCAGCGTTCCGCTTTTCATCAAGCCGCTGTTATCGCCATCTGCTGTGCTCGCGATCAAGCCGTTCACATCCACATTGGCCTTGCCGCCGAACAGCATGCCATTCGGGTTGATAACCATCACATTGCCGTTGGCGGAAAGCTTACCGTTGATGATGCTCGGGCTATCGCTGTTCACGCGATTGACGGTGAGGGAATTAGCGTTCGGTTGATGAAATTGTGTGGTCTCGCCCTCCTTCAGATCAAATCCCCGCCAGTCGATCACCGCCTTGTCAGAAATTTGATTAACATCCACGCGACCAACACCATCTGCGATGCTTGCCGTTCCACCCACAACGACACCACCTTGTGGCAACGCAAAACTTATCGCCGGTGTTAGTGCAATCAACGCCGATACCGCGCATGCGACTAACCTGCGGCTATACTCTTTGAATTCATAGAACGTACGGGGCAACTTCATGTTTTCCAGACAGCGGGCGGTTGGCAGGTGGGACTACGGGCAGTTGTACTCCCTATCAGCCTACGCAACTTTCGTTAAAGAAAGCTTAACGAGGAGCCGCCTTATTACGGTCTCCTCGCCATCTGGAATCGTTTTACTAAACAGGGTTTGCTCCACAAAAACAATGGTTTCACGATGAGCCAACAAGGAAACGCTGACCCGCACCACATGGCTGCGAGACTATCTACCTGTCCCAGATGACTTCGCAACCAAGGTATTCACCCACTACAATGCGAACCATCACGGGACCTCCCGCAACCGCAATGTAGCGATACTGGCCTTCCTGCACTTCGATCCAATCGGAGAATGCAGAATCACCCGCGATTAGCATCCGTTGCATTGCGCGGCTGCCAACCTCCGGCCAGACCCGAGGTGCGGGGGAAGTTTCGAAGTGGTTTCGCGCGTCATCGCTAAGCAGATGAATGGGTATGAAACTGACGTGCCCTGGGTCTTCGTGCTGCGGCTCGCTAAGCTCGAATGCAGCGTGTCCTCGTGCGAGCTTGAGCACGACGTTGCGCACTCGCTGTTGCTCAATGGCAAAAATGATGCCTCCGTTTTCGCCCACGGTCTTGGCCTGTCTCAGCCGCTCTGCCAATGCAGGCTTCTGTTCAAGGATTCGCGCCACCTTTGGCCGCTTTACTTTCTCTGGGCCGCCCGTGCTGGCCACCTCGACCAGACAGGCGAAGTATTCCTCGTCGAGAGAGAATCCGGCATTGCAGTCGGCACATGCGGGAAGAACAGGAAGGTGGGCCGGGTACGGTTCGTCAAGCAGGATGCGCGACGGACAGTGATCCCGCGTTTCGGTAGAGCCGCCGCAGTGAACGCAGTTCGCGATGAGGCGGCTATCGGCGAATGATTCGAGATGTTCCATTTCGGCCTCCTGAAGTCTACAATGTTAAGTGGGTTCGGGTCCGCTGGCGAAGCGAAGCACATTTGAATGGCGCTCAACAGCGATCCGAGGGAAACCTCATTACGCGATCCGTAGCACATTCTCCCGAACCCTTCATTGCGATTATCCATCCGCCTTCAGACGTCGCCACTCAGTAGACCGACGCAGAGAAAAATCCGATATCCCGCTCGCCCGGCATCCCGACAAGGAGCGCACGGTCCAACAGGCGGTTGCCCTCTTCGCATGAGGTCTCAGGCAGCAGGCAGCAACTGTGACAGGCCGACAGGTTGCAATTTTCCGCACCCTGCCCCTGGCTTTCTATGCATACGGGATCTGAAGAACACCACGCGGCCTTTTGGATCGCACGCATGACGATGTTCTCGAACAAACCCTCTTTAGCCTGGCGAACAAGACCGCCCATTGAGCCTTCGGAGTCTCCCGAAGCCGTGTAGATGAGAACTCCACACATCGGGTTTGCCCGGTCCGCGAGGTCGCAGTACAGGCGTTCACGAAGCGAGGCGCTTCCGTATCCACAGTCGTAAGCAAGTTGATTAATAACAACGTGCGCGAATGTGTGCAGAAGTACGAAATGCGGAGATATCGGACGATGGGGCTGGCCTTGAACCACGCGGCGCTGATTGTACCTGCCATTCAGCTCGCCGATACGCTCCGCGATGGATGGAGTTCTATCGATCCAGGCATCCAGTTGCCCGCTGTCAAACTCCAGAAAGATACCTTCCCCTCTCACGATCATTGCCGGGAGCCAGTCGATTCGCTGATCGAGCACGAGCCGTTGAAGGCGCGGACTCGCAAGATTTCCATCCGGCGGCAGGATTCGGGTGAAGCCTTTAAGCGCCCGGGTTTCGCGAAGCTTGTGCACAAGTGCAAGATGCGAGAAGGAGTTGGAAACCGGTGCCTCGTAGCGGTCCAATATGGCTGCTTCAACCAGAAGATCACTTTGCGGCGCGCCTCTCCCGGCCTTTAAGGCGTCATACTCACTTCTTCGAAATGCCTCTTCGGTTTGACCGACGAGGGCTGAAGGCTCAGGAATGCCTTCAAGCTTGCGTTGAGCCGCCCCCAGCAATTCGCCGGGGTCTAGATTACGAATGGAGGCCACCATCTCGCAACGATCCGGCGAAATCCTGCCGCCCACAAGACCGGACGAGAGCGGCCCCCAGATTCTGGGGTCCTCCAGAGCTTTGATGATTCCGCTGGCGGCAGCTTCGGCCCATAAGGGCAGATAGATTGAGCTCACGACGTGCGGGAAATAGACGTTGGACGCACCGCGCTGGACTACCTGAAGAAACTCGCCGCAACCGGTCGGGTTCTCCCACTCACCAAGCCACGGGCGAAACCCATTGCAATCGCACCCGATGCGATGTAGCGCGCCTCCCTTCTGATCGTTGAAATCAAAAATACCTCCGAGGCTTCGGCTCTGACCGCAGGTGCATGTGATTTTGATGCCCGTCAGTCCTGCCGATGACCTGCCAGCCAGCAGACGCAGTTGACATTGAGCCCCGGCTGGCTGGTCGCGGTGGACCCATTCCATGAATGGAAAATCCTGAATATGTCCCTTTGGGCAGGCTGTAACGAATCGCACCGGTATCAGCCAGGGTTTGCGTTTCCTTTGAACGCAATTCCGGGTCTGCCAGGGCATACCTTTGCATCTCTGACGATTGCCGAAGAGCGTCAGTTCTTCCATGCCGCCACAATAGTGGCAGTAGTGCCAGCGGGGAAACCGCACGAACGGAACGTCCTGGTTGGGCAATTGCACGCCTACACCGGGATCGCGGTGGTCAGGCGGCAGCCTCAGATGACTTACACCCAGGCGCGCTTCAAGGCGCTCTTCGCGAATGAGCCAATCGGCAGGGCATTGCTTCTTCGCGTGTGCGGTCCAGGCATCAAGCCCTGCGGTCATCAATGCTTCATCGCGCGGAAAAGAAACCATCGCTCCGACACCGAACGGAGAAATCAGTTGGCCTCTGCGAATGGGTCGGTTGGCTGGCATCTAGTCCTCCTCCGGCTGGGGAAATTTAGGAAGTACACGAGCGTCGCAAGTCGAGTCAACATTGCGCATTGAACTCGGGGTCTGATAGGTAGGTTCGCTCCATTCCGCAAGCTTCTGAGTACCGGCAGGATACATGAGCGGAGTGTCGGCAGACGGGGGCTTGAAGTCTCCATATCTCGGCGGCGGATTGCGACGCCAGTCGCCAAAAATCTCTTTCAATTGCTGTCGGGCTGCACTCTCTTCACCGGGATCGATTTCACGGACGCGAGTTGCGATTACTTCCGTGACTCTCTGCACGAGATCGTCTACCGGTTTCCAGGGTTGCGGCCAAGTCCGGGCGGCGTCCCCGCCGAGATACCGGACCAGCGTGACTGCGAGTGCATGCAGCGCGCGGTCCCGCACCGGGACAGCAAAAGGGGTCACACTCGTCGGCTCGACCCATCGGTATATCGTCTCGTGATACGAGCGAAAATGCTCGAAATGAGAGCGGTCCCTCGGCTTGGACGGATTGTAGACGGTCACTACCAGCCCGGGGTGGGAGCGACCAACGCGACTGGTGGCCTGAATGTATTCGGAGGTGGTCTTAGGTTGTCCGACCACCGTCATAAGGCCGAGTCTTGGAACATCGAGTCCAACCTGAATCATGTTTGTTGCGAGGCAGACGTCAATGGGATGGGAATCCTTAGTCCCGTCCCATCTGACGAAAAGCTGCTGTAGAACTTCAGGTATCTCGCTGCTCTGAACGCGACTGGTCAGTTCGCGATCTGCGTTGATAAACCGCCTCGGGTCAGAACTTCCGTCCGGGCGGATTTCCAGCCGGTCCCACATTGCATTCAGATAGTCCGTGATATCGGCGCGGATTAGAGTTGCGGCATGTCCGAGTTCCCGAAGGCTGTTGAAATAGCACATCAGAGTCCAATAGGGATCGATCTCTTCCGATTTTCTGCCCTTCAGGCTTTTGACGGATTGAAGGAGTGCGGCCATGACCCTGATCTGTGCGGTGACATGCGATGAAAGAGCCGTTGCGAATACGCCGACATACAAACGCCCCGGCACACTGGCATCCTCTTGGGCAAAGAAGGATTCGCCCGCCTTGAGGCCCTGCGGCGGGAAAAGAAACACCTTACGACCGTAGAGATTCTGAACCTGTTCCTCTGCGCGACAAATGGTTGCGGTGGAAGCGATGATCTTTGCGGATATCCGGTGCCCATCCACTTCATGCGTGCACAGGGCGTCGATGACGGTCTCATAGTGCCCGACCATCGAGCCCAGCGGCCCGGAAATCAGATGCAATTCATCCTGAATCACCAGGTCAGGCGGAAAACAACTCCCGTCCGTGTCGAGACCGAACAGACTGCGGGCCTCCGGGTACCAGGGAAGCAATGCAAACTTATCTACCGTTCCGATAAGAAGCGTCGGGCGCTCCCGGTAGATCGCCTCATCGACGACATGAAGAGGAAGTCCGTCACGAAAATCGCAATCCTGATCGTCACAACCGAATTCAACCCGTTTCGGATTTGAGCGCTGCCTGTATCCTTTCGCCTGGTAGCTGCGACCTGATTCGACCGGCCCCATCTGCGCACCGCACCATGGGCAGTTAAGCATGATGAACGGGTTCTCGCGGCCATCGGCGAGGAGGCTCTGAAGTTTTTTCACCGCGTCGTCATGGCGGATCGGCGTTACGTCGCCTCCGACCCATAAGCCGATGGAGATTGGTGTTGACCCCAGATCGTTTTCATGTTCGCGCCTGACGAGTTCGCATGCGCAGATCAAAGATGCCGCCCTCTGGTACTGCTGTGTCGTGAGGAGCCGGAGCGTATAACGCATCAGGGCGGTTGTTCCATCGTTCTGCGGGTTGTCGAGTCGCCGCCAGAATATGGTGAAGGCAGTCAGTCCCAGATACGCTTCCGTCTTTCCTCCGCCGGTCGGGAACCAGATGAGATCAACCAGCCGCCGCTCATCACTTTCACGCTGACATATTGAGCGGAGATTCATTAGAACGAATGCAAGCTGGAACGGACGCCACCTGCCCTTATGTGGAGGCAGATTGGTAACGTCTGGTTTTGAGTAGGGCGTCTCAAGCGCAAGTGCGCTTCCCTTTTTTATCCACTTGCGTTGCTTTTGCGGATTGGAGGCAAGTTCGTAATGGACCTGCTGTTCCAGCATTACGCGGTTCATCAGTGTGAACGCCCGGACTGTCTGTTGATCGGATTCAAGCAGGGTTATACCGCCGCGCATGCGTTGCAGAGCGGCGCGACATTCGCGCATGTGCCGCCGGGCTGCATCCTGCTGTTGCTGCGGCAGGCGGTCGATTTCCTTCTCCCGATCAGCGATCCACTTCTGATATCCATCGGCAAGGCTGCGGCACAGGCTGATGGATTGCGCAGCGGAGCCGGAGAGCGCCAGCATCGAAAGGTCAAGGCCTTCGATTTGTGTCGGGACTATCGGTTTGATCTCAAAGGTCGGCAGGGCCTGAGTTCGGATTCGGGAAACCGCATCTGTCGTCGCGCCGTCCCAGTTGGCGGCGCAGCCATGACCGACCGCGAAGGTCTTCAGATGCGAAAAAAGCAGCCTTAAGGATTGCTCCTCTTCGTCAAGTGATACACCGATCCGATCAGGGTATTCAAGGAAGCATGCCTCACCGGCATCAGCGCTGATTTCCAGTCCGCATTGAAAAAAACATTCCTCGTCGCGCGGGCGCTGAGATTGAGCCGTCCGGTTGTTGAGGAGTGTGAATGTAACAATCCGGGCTGAGTCCGGGCTTTGCGCCTGGATGTGCGGCCTGCTGAATACGTGCAGCATCAGGGCGGTATCCGCTTCGCCGTTCCTGACGACGTATCGCCTGACAACCGGTTTCGCGGCGCTGAAATCTGTACTGTCGATATCCAGCGTGCATTCAATCGGACGGCGAAACCAGTGAGGCTGCCATTTGCCGTCCTTGCCCTGCCGTCCCAGGCCTTGAACGACTTCACGGGTGTAAGTAGCGGCCATTACGCGCACCTTTATACACTTGGGCAGGCGCAGCAGTGCGGAGATACCCATGGCACTCGGAAGATATTCATTCGCCCGGTTTACTTCCTGATCGGTCGGAACTTCTCCTTCGCCGCGGGCGTCGGCGCGTGGATCACCCAGTCCCGTCTCCTCGTTATCCAGATCGTCAGACACCGGCACGGCGCTACCTTCGAGGTCGCCTTCCGCCTCTGTGGCTGTTTCGGCGACAGCCAGGGCTGCTTTGTTCGGAAAGAGGACGCCCGTGCTGTAGCGCAGCCTGGGCGGGTCTTGCGGCCTAAGGATTTCTTCCCTGTTGAGCTGCTGCGCCGGAAGGCCCGGATCGGGGCCGATGAGTTCACGACACAGAAACTCAACGATTTCGCTGCGAACGCCTGAATTCAAAGCATCACCTCCATAGATCTGACATCCGCCTTCTGAATGCATCGCGAACGGCTTCTTTTGTACGGGCATGCAGAAGCACGGTCAACAGACTCCTGGCACGCGACATCGCGACGTAAAGGAGCGACCGGTCGTCGTCCCGGTCAATCCGATCCACATCGCACAGCACAATGATTTTGCTCTCCATGCCCTTGAATGCCTGGGCGGTGGCAAAGCGAAATACAGGGACTCTGCCTTCATCCGGCCCGGCGCTTTCTATGGGGCGAATACGGTAGAGGCGCGAGTCGGGGAGTTGTCCGGCGACTGACTGTTCCAGGCGGAATCTGGAGAGAATGACTACATCGTCAGGTGCAATTCCGGATTCATCGGCGAGCCGGGAGAGCGTCTTTTCGAGCGCGAGTTTTTGCGAGTCCTGGTCGGTATATTCGATATAATCCACCGGCGTACCGTCGATCTGTCCCATCCGGTATGGCGGAGCCTCAAACCCTGACAGCAGCGCGGTCTCCTCACCGATTCGGCGGGTGTTGCGGCAGTTTTGCCTGAGACTGGCCCGCGTGTAAAAGCCGCACTTCGCCGCCACGAGTTGATGTACATCTGCCGGGCGGTGATTGCCATAGATCGCCTGACGGTGGAAATCACCGAAGAACGCCCATCTGCCGTCGCGAACGCCGCCTTTGATCCAGGTATCGAGAAGTTCGAGAACCGGCGGGCGGACGAGGTCCTGCGCCTCATCCATGACAACAACGTCATATCGGTCCGTAGCGGCTTCGAGGGCAAGCTGCCCGTAGAGCGGGTAGACGGAATCGAACAGATCCGAGTCGATGGATTGTTGTTCCGCCGCCTGAAACTCGGCGGCAATGGGGGATAGGACGATGGCGTCACGAATGCACTTGTAGAACCTCCCGGCGGTGATGTTCATTCCCGCTGCCGTCGCATTCATTTCCTTCGTGAACCAGTCGCCCAGGAGGCGGTTGAAGCAGATAAGCAGAACCTTATCTCCCGCCTGCGCACACCGTCTCGCAAATTCCAGCGCAAGAAGCGTTTTGCCCGTTCCCGCTGCGCCTTCAAACAGGCAGCGCGCGTTGTCGCCAAGCAGATCGAGCAGATGGTATTGCTCCTCGGTCAACTGAAGGAGGCGTCTTTCTGAATCCACCAGTACCGTTCCCCGGGCAACGATCCGCTCGAAGTCAGGTCGAAGCGCGTCCTTGATCCTCCGAAGCAATGCAGCCTGTGGTTCGGCGGGCGATGAATGTATGCGGTGCCTTGCGCGCTGGTGTTTCGCGGCCTTGATAAGCAGTGTTGCGATTCCGGCCTTCAGGCCGTGATTGTCAATGACTTCCCATGGCTCTATTCCAATCTCAGGCGGCGGTGCCTCAACATCGGTAAAGACCACCGCGTATCCGAAAGGGACCCGGTAAAATTCCGGAGTATGGGCAAGCCGCTCCTCCAGGGATTTGCGAATCTCGTGCATTCCCTCCTGCGCCTGACTGAAAGGGCTTCGCTTTAGCGGAAACGTTGAGCCCGACGCGTTGGTGGTTGTCCAGGCACCATCTTTGCAGGCGACTCTGCCTCCTTTGACTTCAAGGCAGAAGACTCCTGCACCCGGAATCAGGACGACAAAATCGACTTCGCCGTAAGGCTGGGTGCCTGATTGTTTGAGGTTGAGTGAGTGGAGAACCACCCAATCTTCCGTAAGCGGGTCATTTTGAAGCAGGCTGAATATCCGCTGCTCGCTTCGTGGTGTACTGTCATGCCAATGTGGCGGTATCATTTTTGCCATGAATGATCCTCAAAAGAGATCTTCGGAGTTCCAGAGCAGCGCGTTGACATAAGAGCGCGGTCGCAGGTCCACGCTGTCCGCAACGCTCTCCACCTGTACAATCCAGGCGCTGGTTGTGTTGTCGATTTCGATCCTTGTCCTTCCTTCCTGAATTTCATCCACCCGCTCCGGCAGCTTTTCAAGAAGAATACGGGACAAGCGCATTCCGGCGCTCAGATGCTCACCGCGTATGCGATGGATTGCGTCCCAGATAGAGGGAACCGCCTCCAGCAGTTTCTCGTCCCCGACCGCGTAGGCTATCGCCTCCAAGTCGGCCTTGGTCTGAGGACCTATCATTGAGTCATCGGCAAGCCAGCCTCGCACGGTCTGAAGGGTGCGCGGACATTTCACCGCGACCAGCTCATTCATCAAACTCGCCTCGTCAATACCCGACTGGCGCAGCGCTCTGTGCCAAAGCGCGGCGCTTTCACGAATTGCCGGTGCCTCCGGCCCGAGTTCGACGTCAGCGAGGGCCTGTATAACGTCCCTTCGTCCACGCTCGCGGAAAACCAGAACATCGCCCGCGTTGATCTCCGTGAGGCGACGTCGCGGCACCTTGAACCCTGCCGCGGCTGCACCGGACACCAAGTCGGTTATCACCGGCATGCGGAGCGTTTCCGTCAAAAATGCATAGGCGTCACCGACGAAACTCACCAGCCTGGTCGGAGTCGTCTCCTCGCCCGCCGCTGAGATCGGTATCATGCCTTTCCGGGTCATCCGGTCCTCAAGGTCAATCTGTGGATGCCCGGGGACTTGCGCGGGCATGAATGCAGCGGATACGGGCTCGGGTGGTGCCGGCCATAAGGCCGTCCCGGAAAAGCCCAGCAGGCCGGACTTTTCCAATGGCGTCAGACCCGGAACTATCTGACGGTTACGCTGCTTGCGTCCGAACCAGTGCAGCCACTGGCTCTCAAACGGATACGCGACCAGGTAAAGATGCGGTGCTGCGAACTTTCGGATAACTCTGCCGAAGCTGTCCGAACCGGGCCAGGACGTGCAGATCAGCCGCTCAAAGAAGCCGTTCTCAGCGACTTTCGCGGGCATCAGGACCGGATAATTGAGACCTTCCGTGCCAAGCCATCCGGTTATATTCTGGCGGTTGTAGGCAGATCGCGCAACGACGGCAACGGGAGCAATCTCCTGTCGGCGAAGGTCGTCCAGCAGTGCTCTTAGAGCGTTACCTTTTGCTTCACCGAGTTCCGGGTCTTCGATTGCCCGCATGGCCGACGTGCAGGCAATCGTAAGGGACCTGGCCGCTGCGTCGGGGAGCCACATAATCCGATCCGTCGCCGCTTCCGAAAGCTTTTTCACTCTTTCGAGGAGATGCGCCCGCTCGGTGTCGTCGGGAGGGGCAAGCAGACCGGTGCAATGCATCAGGAGGCTATAAATCTGCCCCAGGATCATCTGGGTTTCATCTCCTTCCGATTCATCAAGAGCGGCTTGGCAGGCCTCCAATGAGGAGGTGACTTCTTCGAGGTGGGAATTCCGGCAGGGGAGTACTTCCGTCTGGAAAGTCGCCTCATTGCGGGCCGAACGGAATACACCGTTGAAAAACGGGCCTGCCCCCTGCTCTGCTTCTCCCATTTCGAGGTCTGTAAGTGCGAATCTCCAGAATTTGCATCCCCGATCATGAAGTTGTTGCAGCTTATCCTCGTCGTCGGGTTCCGCGACGATGATGAGGTTTTGCGATTCCGCAATTGCATCGAACTTCGAAAGATCATTGATCCGCTTTACACCGTCCACCACGACCACTTTTGATCGCGCAGGAGCGAGAGCACACGCCGCCGCGACATGCTCGATACGGGAACTGGTTGCGATCAGCGGCTGGCCCGCCGCCTGATAGTTGTCCTGGTGTCTGACTTCACCTGCTTCGGTAATGATTCCCGGCACAACGATTCGATCAAGCGTCGAATGCACATCTCCTGCCGAGGAACCAAGAGAGGTACTGGTGAGAAAATCATCGATTTCCGTGCGGCCTCCCAGATACAACACATAATTTACGGCCAGCGACGGATTGCCGAATGTTCTGGTGCCTATCAATTTATCCAGTGTCGAAAGCGGTGCTTCTTTACGCGATTTCGTGATGTCGGCTTCACGGCCTTTGGGAATTTTGTGAGTTGTCGGCTCGATTCGAAGGATCTCGGAAATGGGCCAGTTAAAAGCCGTGTGACGTTTGTCGTCAAGCAGCTTCAACCGGAACCATGTCTCCAGGTCAGGCCAGATTCCGCCGAACACGAAAACCCTGTCTTCGGGGACTAGCCTTACCCGCTGGTCTTTCGTGAAACTCGTCTTCGCGTAGCGTTCAGCGAGCAGCGGGAAGTCCACCGCAAATCGCCCCAGGGCATAGAGAACAGCGCTCATCGGAGCGATGTCGGCTTTGCGTGGAAAGACGAAACAAAAGGATGAGTCCCGCGAGCCTTCCATGGTGGCAAGCAGCACGCCCATAAACGATGCGAGGTCTTCAACTTCACCGGAGGCGTGAAAAAGCTTGAGCGATGTCAGTAGCGGGAAGCGTCGCCGCAAGGCAACCTGCACATTATCCATGAGTTGCTACCGTCCGGGAATGAGAGGTATGAGCCGCCTCGGCCAGCTTGCAATCTGTTCCGCTTAGTATTTGCGTGACCAGCGATGCAATCTGACGTGCCAGCAACGGAGGTACGGCGTTTCCGACCTGGCGATACTGATGCGTTCGCTGGCCGCAGAAGTAGTAGTTGTCGGGAAACGTTTGCAGACGCGCTGATTCACGCACGGTAAGGCTCCGGCATTGAGTCTCGTCGTAGTGGATGAAATAGTGCCCGTCTTTTGCGATGTGGCTGGTGATGGTTGTGGCGGGACGGCCCGATATCTGCACACGGAATCGATCATCGAAGTGTCCTTTGCTCAGGGCGTCATTCAGGTTTTTGTGATCGGGATGCAATTCTGCCGGAAAGTCTTTGAGTTCGGGGGAGCGTCCATACACTTTGGCGTATGCAGCGACGAACAGATAGCGATGCAGATCTGATTTCATGTGGGGGCGCGACGTATGGTTGCACACTCCTCCGATTGCCGGGTCGAGAAACCATTCCGGCTGAAATTCGGTCTGAGGGCGAAACGAAATGAATTCCGCTCCGCGATCAGCCTGGAACGCACGCATGTTGTCGAGCATATTCAGCACACGTTGCCGGACAAGCTGGTCATTGCCCCCCCGGCGCGACCGCATGAATTCAGTGCCCCGAATTTCATTGATGGCAGCCTGCCACTGCGTCATAGCATCTTCCTGCCGGGTAAGACCGCTGCGCAACCTCGGCAGTCCGCGCAGAACAGAGCGCGCCGGTATGGACTTCGCAGCACGTCGAAGCGTCGGCGTTATTGTATGTGCAAGATCGGCACGAACGCCAAGAATGATGACGCGATGACGGGATTGCGGTATGCCATAGTCCTCGCATTTTACGATGAAGTCGCCCGGCAGATACGGTTGATGTTCACCAGCTCCCTCTCTCGCCACGAGAGAGTAGAGCATGTACCTTGCCCCGGTATTACCCGGATTCTTCTCGACGGCGGCAGGGTACCGGAGATCGTCGAGCATTTGTTGAAAGATCTCGCTGCCTTTCACCTGCGATGAGAGAAGGCCTTTTACGTTCTCCATGATGAAAACCGGCGGCTCGTGCACCGAGAGAATTCGAAGATACTGACGGTATAGATACACCCGGTGATCTGTATCCGAAATGCCGCCGTTGCGGGATCGCCCCACTATCGAGAATGCTTGGCAGGGTGGACCGCCGCAAAGAATCCAGCGGTCGGCTCCGGCAAGTGCGCTGCGTATACGCCGGTCTACTTCTGCGGGATCGACTGCTCCAAGTTCAGCCCTCCATGCCTGCCGGTTGGCTGCTTCGGCTGCTTCCGGAAAACTTTCAAAGAGTTCCTTCCTGGTAATCTCACCACGAATATGAGCGTAGTATTCAGCGGGTGCTTTCCCACGGCGAAAGCAGTGGAAAAAGCTGCGGAGTTCCAATGTCTGGTGAGCCCAGTAATCCATTTCGATGGACAGGGCGATTTTGAATCCTGAAGATCGACCGGGGGCTGCGAACGAGGAAAACCCCTCGCCAAGCCCTCCGGGACCGGCAAACAGATCTATGAGAGGTATCGAAGCAGGTTCAGCCATGTTTCTTCTTCGGGAGGATGGGGATTAGTTTTGTCGATAGCTTCAGGTCATCCTCAACTTCACATTCCCAGATGGTTAGCACCTTCCAACCGAGTTTTTTCAGTGCGATCACGCAGCACCGATCACGTTCCACGTTGCCGTTCAGCTTGGCGAGCCAGAACTCCTGTCTTGACTTGGGCAGAACCGAGTTAACGCAGTTCCTGTGCCGGTGCCAGAAGCAGCCATGCACAAATATCGCTGTACCGTGGCGCGGGAGGACGATGTCCGGGCGACCCGGCAGGTCCTTGCGTTGAAGTGAAAAGCGGAAGCCCATCCGGTGAAGCACGGATCGAACGCGTACCTCGGGCTTGGTATCCCGTCCTTTGATCCGGCTCATGTTCCAGCTTCTATGTTCAGATGTCAGTCGGTCCATCGTATGCCCTCAGGTCGCAGCGGTTTTGCTGGACAACCGTGTATTTGGAACGTAGTTTCACTATTAGTATCAACAACACTATCGTCAGTCACCGCAATTGTCTCCAGGAGCTCTCGCTAAACCGAGTTCGGAAAGTTCGGTCACAGTAACCCGCGCAGTTGTAAAAGGCGATCCTGAATTTTATCCCAGGACGGGTACGGGCCGTAACAAAGCATCCTGCACTGCGCCTCAAATTCCGCACCAAGCAGCGCTGCCAGTTCCGGGGACGGAAAGAGCGCGTCGCTGGCGGCAAAGCTCATGCCTTCCGGGTAGAAGTAGTTCCTGGAAAAATGTGTTGTGCTGATCCGGTCGTAGTCCGCTTTGATGTCGGCGTACTCAGCGGACTTCAACATCGCGACCACCTCGTCCTGCAAGGAGAGTTGATACAGGTCGTAATAGTGGCGGGCATAGGTCCCAAGCGGAGTCCTGTCGCGCTTCAACAATTCGACTTTGCTATGGATCGTGAACATCTTCTCGACGAACGTCCGCCTGAAATGAAGCAGAGCCATTGGGAATGGCTCAATATCGTCTGCCTCGATTTGGACCCCACTATGGAGAACGAACTGCCCAAGGTACGAGCTCAACTGGACGATGGTGGTGGGCTCGCGCCCGCTTGCCGTCCCGGCTTCCATCAAAACACGGTTTGCCACCTCGCCGGGGCCGCCGAAGCGCTGCGTGTAGGAGAAGCGGTCGTTGCGTCCGAAGCCACCGATGGTCTGGCTGTCTGCCTCAAGGAACGTGAGCGCCGGGTGCGCGCCTACAACATCGCGGAGCTTCTTTAGTTCACGACCAATGCCATTCTTACTCAAGGTTGGCTCAAAGGCGAGAGGATCAAGGAAGATGTCGATATCTTCCGAGAAGCGCTGGATGAGATTCCAGCCTTTCGACAAGCTTGTACCGCCCTTGAAAATGATCTTACCGGGAGCGGCGGCGGCAATGAGCCGCAAAGCTTCCGTGACGTAGTAATCCTTCTCAATTATGGCCGGGCGTAATCCCTGATCGCGATAGTGTTCTGCCGCCTGGAGAATAGCCTGCTCGAAATCGCGATGTTCAAACAGTTTCATGCGGGCTCCTTAGCCTGCCAGTTGCGCGCAAGCGGCAACCCGGCGAACACGCCGAAGTCGAACCGCGAAAACGGGTTTAGCGAATCCCGGAGTTGCTTGATTGCCGCGCGGTTCGCGCCTAGCTGTTCGCCGATGGCCCCGAGGATCGCGCGGACGCGCGGCGGCTCTGAGGCTGCGACTGTGAGGAGCCGCTTAAAACGCTTTTTCCCGGACAGGAGTTTCAACGTCTTGAGGATGGTCTCTTCAGGCGTGAGGTCGCTGGTTCTTCCAGCCCTACGCAGGAAGTCGAGCATAGCCGCGTCCTCTTCGGAAAGACCAGCCCAAGCTTCCGGGCGGCGCGTATGGATAACGGTTTCAGTGCCGACAAGTTTTCTCGGAAGGCTGAGTGCGCTCGTGGCAATCTCGCCGCGCCTAGCTGTCTGTGTTGTGAACCCTAAGAGGTTGGCGGCGGCGATACCTGCCGGAAAGATCGTCTTGTGTTTTGACGCGAGTTTCTGGATCGTTGCTGGGTTAGGGCGGCTCTTGCCGAAGGCCGTATCTCGTGTGTGATAGTAAACCCCTTTGCTCAGGCGTTCGAGTTTTCCAGCGCGCGTGAGTCGCGACAGTGCCTGTGCAACGGCCTCAAAGGAAAGGTCTCGGAAGTCTTCAAGCCGCCACAGCCGTTCGCCGCCGCATTCAACGCGCTGGCGAACCAATGCCGCAATATATGGTGACCCGGCTGAAGTTGTGGTGAGACTACCCATAAAGCAGAGTATGGGCCCAGTGGGCTGTTGTGTCAAGTTTTGTTACATAAAAACTTGACGTAAGGAAACGAGGCCTCTAGCTTTAACCGCTGCTCTTCAATGGCTTAATCCTTGCGGGTCAACTCACGCGACGCCTAGGGTTGCCAGAATCAGCTAGTGCCGGTGGGTGCGCCCCAATTGTCGCGATCAGTTTGCTCCACTCCACGTTCACTTCAAAATTCTCACACTCCAATAACACTCCATTAAGAGGTGATGTGCAGAAGGAGCATCGAAAGTTGCTGATTCCATTAGACCTTGGTTCACCGCTATGGACGCCGTTGTTCTTTATTTACAACAGACGCTCATTTTCCCAAGCTGGACGTCGCCGGTTCGACCCCGGTCTCCCGCTCCACTTTTCAACAACTTAGGAAGACCCACTGATTCCTCGTTATTCCGTTTATTCCATTAAGCCGGGTTTGCGGTTGCGTGCCCGACTTCTGACCGCTTGAAAACGGCGGCTTCTAGCTTGTTCATTGCGGCCCGCTTCTGTTCCAAGTCTGAAGTCGTATAGACCTCCAGACTGACACCGATTCCGTGGCCCCTCTGATCGGAGGCGACTTTCGGATCGACACCAGCTTTCTTGGATAGGCTGGCGTTCGTCTTCCTGAGCACCTGAAAGGCTGCCCATGCCAACCCAATCTCCTCCAGCCTTGGCTGCATGTTCCGTCTCCACAGGTTGTCTAGGGAGAGGGGAGTAACGATCTTCTCGGATGGGAAGACAAAGCCGTCGTCGCTTGGGTCGAGCGCCAGCGTGGACCACTCTTCTAATAGCTTGAGCGTTCCATCTGAGATCGCACCTTCGCGAGTCTTGCCATTCTTCGGCGTATCGAGCACCCGCTTGTAGACACGCTCCTGGATTTGAAGACTGGCACCCGCAACGGACTTCCACCGCAGAGCCAGAATTTCGCCAGGACGCATGCCCTCGAAGATCGCTAGACGAGCAATCAACTTTTCCCGGAGGCCGAACACCCCCAGGTACTTCTCTACCTCCTTTTCCGTCAGGGGCCGCATCGCTCGACCTGGCTGACACTTTCTTGGAATCCTCAACTCCGCAGCCGGATTGTTGAGGGTAAGCCCATCGGACATCGCCAGCTTGAAGATGGCGTTTAGAAACCACCTCAGATGCGCCACCACGCTGGCTGACAGATCCTCCGCTTTCTGCTCGAGGAAGTCTTGCAGGTCTTCCCTTCGGATTGCGTGAAGCAGATTCCTCCCAAACTCCGGGACTAGATGCGAACTGATGATCTGCTCCGATGTACCCGCAGTTGATTCCTTCCAACTGCGACGGCAGAACGGCAAGTACACCTCCTCCACGAACTGCTTGAAGGTGTAAATCGGTTTGGTGGTCTTGCTGCTGCCGTTGTTGATTTCCCGAAGCACAGAGGAAAGTACTGCTTCTGCCTCCGACTTCGACATCTGCGAGCAAGCTCCCAATGTCCGACATCGCCGCTCGCCATCCTCGTACCAAAAAGCAACCCACACGCGATGCTTCCCATGTTTGCGGGATTGTAGGCTGCCTCTCTGAAAACGTTTTCGACGCATTTCTTTGCCTCTTTCTTGCGGCAAAGGCGTTGAAACTTGGCATGCTTCGGATCTTAGCATTGCGGCAGGCCACCTTGAGCGGGAAGTTCCAGCCACTCCTCAATCCATTCGCGTTTGATTAAGATTCGACGCCCCATGCGAAAGCAGCGGACCGGTTGAACACCCGAAACCTTGCCGTTGATTACGTTGGAGAGGTGCGCCTTGGAGATCTGAAGATAGGACGCTGCCTGCTGGAGCGTCATCACGGAGGTTGGTTGCTTTGCCTCGATCACGGTCTCTCTCCTAAATCGCCATTAGCCTTCGTGAACAGATTGAACGAAGGGCGGCCAAGCATCCAGTAACGGGTGATTACTTTCAGCGAAGAGGGGGTAAGGGAGGGGTTGCGCTGACGAACACAGACCTCTCCCAAATCCGCGGGCTAAGATTCTGGGAACTGAGAATCGAGGAACGGAGGGTCGGTAAGTTCTTCGTTATCAATCGTTCTGAATGCAATTCGAAGCCGGTATTTGTTTGGCTCGATCACAAAGTAGAAAGGGACACGCTGGCCGATTTCGCCCGTGAAATAGCGGTCCAAAATCTCCCGAAGACGGTAGACAGCTTGGCCGACTGTGCGGGCAGGCTGAACATCTGAGCCGCGTTGGGAACCGAGAGGCTCATCCCAGCACTTTTCCCAGAGTTCTCTCCAGGTCGGAGTCGACTCTCGTCCGGCAAGATGATTTTCAAAAAGGAGTGAGAGAAGGCGTTTGGAGCGGTCACTTCCTCGATCCGCAATTGAGGCCAGAATTTCATCACGAACTTGCTGAAGGTCTTTGGGAGAGATGCTCTGGGCGGCGCTGAACATTTCACCGACCATTTCCTCATTCCCCTCTTTGAAGAGCGCCTTGATCGCGACCACCTGCTCTTCCCACTCGGAGTCTCGAATCAGCGTGAAGTTTCTAGGGAGGACATCCGAGATGGGTTCGGTTTCTTCCTCCTCCCATTGCTCGACATCCTCTTTGTAAAAGTTCCCGCCTGGAATCTCTTCCCAAGAGGGAAGAGGAAGGGCATCTCGTTCCTGGTATTCGTCCCAGGAGAAAGGCCAGGCGAGACGAACTCGATAGGCAAACTCCTCAGGTCCAAGATCTTTCAACCAGGGGTTTCCTTTTTCTGGAAACTGTCGCGCTTCGGTGAACCCTTTTCCGCGTTCGACGTACACGTGGCACTCACGTTCTGAGGGCGAGCTGAAAAAGAACTTCACACGGGTGTTGGTCATGATCGTTGGCCCAAGATCGAATCCTGTTTGGGACTTCAGATCGGTGAGGCTTTGGTTTGCAAGGATCGCGTGAATTCCAAACGAGCGAGCGTCCTGAAGAATACCTTGCAAGTTTTCACCAGCGACGCGCTGAAGTTCATCGATGACCAGGATTACGTTTCGAGGCTCGCGAGGATTGGCACGCTTCCAGTCCTGTGCTGCGACTCGAAGGTTGAAAAGAACGAGCTTTGCGATTTCTCCGACGCTGATAGATTCAAGTGCTGCGGGAAGCCAGAAGTAGGCGACTTGACGTTTGCTTAGAACGGTTGGCATGAAGATAATGCTGTCCGTGTTGTCAATCGTCTCGTCTGGGTCCGTAACGAGCTGTCTGTACTCGGTGAGCATCTCGATGACCGAGAGCAGTTCGAAGGCGTCTCCCTTCGTTCTAATATCCGCCCGAGCGACGGTCTCTCGAAGTTCCGCGTGAAGTTCGTCAAAGGACTGGATGGTTCGCTTACGCTTCAGCGTGCGCGAAAGGACATTTCTACTGCGCTCCGTGTAGTAGCTCCGGCCATACCCTTTGCCATGGTTCAAATTCAGAGCATCAAGAATGAGCTGGCAAAGCTGGGCCACTGATCGGGAGCCCCGGTCGAATCCGCGAAATGGGTTGAAGCGGTAGGTAGGGGATGTCTTCTCGGTCGTAAAGAACTGGAACGTCTGGCCGCGCTTTTCGGCTTCAATCTTGACAGTGTGAAAGAGGGCAGAATCGCCTTTCAGGTCGAGGACAACGACGGGGTAGGGGTCCGACGGAGTTTCGGTAGCCGTCTTTGATCCTCGCATGAGCTGTATCAGAAGGGGAGTGATGCCAAGACTCGACTTCCCGGCACCACTAGGCCCGACGATGTAGCAGTGTTCGGCGAGGATCTTCTCATGCAAGAAAAGTGGGGCTGGTTTAGTTCGGGTCCAAGCCCGCAGATCTGCCACTTCTTGATAGTCGAGAACGTCCGAAAAGTTCGCGGCCTGTCGTCCCACAGCTCTTGAAACCCGTGTCAATTCGTTGTGGGTTTCGCAACCGATGAACAGGTGCTCTCCCCAGAAAAATGTTTCGTCTTTGACACTGTCAACGAGTCCAGGCCGGTTCCGGACGAAGTCCACCCATTCTTGCCACCAGGTCGCGAGTTTTTCAGGTTTTGACGGCGGTTCAACCGGCGGTGTTTTCACGGTTCGGTTGGCTCCTTGTCGGGTGAGATGAAAAGAGGAAGATCACGAGGGCTCGGAGCCACAGCAAGCTGGATGCGGAGATCGGGAAACTCCTCTGCACGAATCAGTTCACTCAACTTTTCGGTGCGAGCTTCGGTCGTCAGAAGCACCGCGAACTGATAGGTGCCGCGCTCGATCCATCGGATCAACCGTTCATCAGTGCAAGCTTGGTGGGCCGCTCTCTTGAGAGTGGTAGTGTATCGCTCCAGATTCGTGTCTGCTTCCGGAATGAACAAGCGAAAGACGGTCGGTTCCTCATCGTCCTGTGCAACATGGATAACGTTCCCCCCTTTTTGCGCTCCGAAGAGCAACTTCAGCTCGGCGTCAACGAGTCTCTTTCTTCGCCGATCACCCATGCACGAAAACCAGAGAGCACTAAGGTCCTGGGCAAGTCCTTTCGCCTCTTTGGGTTTGGCTCGATTCTCTGAGATGTTGATGACAGCGGCCCCGCGCTTCTTGAGCTGGTAGTAGCTGAAATTTCCTGGAAGCTGGCGCTCAACTCGCTGGATGTATCCAAGGCGATCAAGGCGATCTAGTGCGCCTTGTGGGCTTCCGCCTTCGAAAAGTTCAACTTGAAGAACGCGGCGAAGCGTTATGGTATATCGGCCAATATGGTGGAGAATGCGGAGGTCTATATTTTCCATCACCAGATCTCGTAGGGAAAAGAGTACTCTTTGCAGTATCCATGAAACGCGATCAGTTTGTCCTTGCCGTAGGCTCCGCCGAACTCGATCACTCTGGTGCCGTGCTGCAAACGCAAAAAAGCATCGGGTAGTTTTTCGTTAGCGTTTGACTCGTACGAAGGGAGCAAGCCCCCGAGGCGTTCTGACCTGGCGGCGCGTTTTCGCTCTGCTTTTACCTGTTCTTCGAACACCCAGTTCTTTACCAGTTCCGGGTTTCGCTGTCGGTAGCAAAGAAAGACTTGGGCCATGTGAATATCGTGCGTTCTCTCAACGGCCCGAGGGGGACGGCCCCCATAGCCGCCAAAACGATCGGCTGCCGTCTTTGATGCGGAGACGCAAGTGGTAAGAACCGGATGTTCCCGCCAACGGGATTGGAGTCGGTAGGAGACGGCGGCGAAATCCGGCACTGGCCCGCCGAGGTCCCAAGAAACTATCGGCGTTTGGAGCTGCAATTCCGGATGTGCAGGAGCGCGCTCGATGTGCAAAAGTTTTTCAGCCAGAAAAAGCCGAAGCCGATTCTCGGCGACGCGGTTTGAATCGACCGATTCTGTCCACCAAGTCCGAGCGATTTGCCGAAGCGAAAACACTCGCACCCGCCGCGTCAAGGCGTCAAATATTTCGATGTCGCGTGAGGTGAGAGTCGTTCCCACTGATGCGTTCCTTGGGGAGGGGTCTCGCGTGGGGACGTTGAGCCTTACCCTGAGATCCTGAGCCCACCCAATGCATCATTGTAAAGCACTGAGCTGCTGAGGCTAATGCGCTACACGAGAGGTCGAGCGACTGCTCGTGTTACCCGGACGTTCAACATCAAGCTCAGTATCGCTACGCTGAGAGTTAGAGGTGCGCGGAGTGCAAGCAAACACTCACAGCGATACCCAAGACGAAGTAGAGGATCGAACTCGGAAAAAACCCCGGCATCTCCTGCCCGCACCGATGACAGGTTTCGTGTTCTTCGATGCAAAACTGTTCCATCGCGGTGTCCTCGTTCTCTTGGGCAACCCCAGTGAAAACGGCGAGTGGACGAAATAAACGTGAAAGGGCCATAAGTTTTTCTCCTCAAGAAAGTTATGGACATTCCTACTAGAACCGCTACATTCGGTACACTTCCGTTGTGGAAAAAAGAAAGCCCCACCCGGTCAGGGGTGGAGCTTTCAAAACCTATACGAGAACCTTTGGTCGGAACCTTGCTAACAACCTGGTCGAAAACCTCTTGTTCAACCGTTAGGTGCGGGACAACAGCCAGATCGCGAATACGACTAGCTCGCGGGTAAAGAATCCTAGGAAAATCCAAAGCGGGCGCTTCTTCTTTTCCTTGTCCCTACCCTTGAACCAACCTTTCCGAAATTTTGGATCGTCCCAATCGCTTGCCATATCTCCTCCATTGTTCTCCTGGTCAGCACGCGGAATTGCGTACTGAAGCGGCAAACGAATGGAGGGACACGGTACCGGAAGTTTAGCCTCGCCGGAGTGGAGGGGAGAGAATCGCGGACACGAACAAGCCCGGTTAAAGGAAGGGCGGAGTACAGAGAAAAAAGTGGATGAGCCAAAGGCCCACCCACTCACAAACTACCGGTCGTCAAGATTCGTCAGCACGTCTTCAACGTCTGCGAACCAAACGAACATACGAAAAGCAAACCCGCTCGGATAAAACATGACAACCCGAAGGCAGCCTGCAATACATCGCAACGGATATCGCCAACGTCTGTCTTTCTTCCTTGCGATCCAGACAAAATCTGGAACCGGCCAAGGACGATCAACAACTCGACGTAACCAATTAACTGAAGCCATACAGCCTCATCCATACCCCTGTTTTTAACTACCCTACTTCAACAACCGGGGAAAAGGTGTTGGAGGGCTCTTTTTTGGAAATTGACCGATGGAGTTCAGCTATCCGAATCGAAGATCCGGTCCGGTGGTTTAGCCTCGCCGGAGTGGAGGTGAGAGAATCAAAGAACTCGCCGGAGCGTGAACTCCAACCTCTCCAGAATAGTACAAAAGGCACGGGTTTGGTGCGACGAAAACGCAAACATCGCCGGAACGCAGATTGAGGCCTCTGATCTGAAGAGGTGTTCTATTGACGGTTGGTCTAAGACTTCAGTAATAGTGCTTAGGAGAAGCCTGCTGTGGCTGAAAAAACATCCGCCCTCCTTGGAGGGGAGGGCGAATGAACCCGGCGAACCGGATTTTTTTTGCTTGCCTGTCACGTGGCAAATTAGGAAGAGTTTGCAAGTACGAACCCTGATAAGCAGCCACAGCAGGACGATCCTGAACAAGTGGACTGTTCAGGTCACCCAGGGAGATGGGGCCCAAGGTGTCCGGAAATTTAGCCTCGCCGGAGCGGAGGTGAGAGAATCAAAGAACTCGCCGGAGCGTGAACTGCGGACATCCACAGAATAATACAACTCACCGCTTCGGTGCGGGTGCGACGAAGATGCTTCTTTCTGCAACATGGCACTCCGTAGATCGCGATCGCCGAGATGAATGGCGATTCCGAACACCGCTCGGCCTGGCGTTCGCTTCGCTGCAAGTTGAACGTGGCAGTGGACAGCTCGTTATGAGAGTCGATGTGGGCACGACTGCACGTTATATCGAGCCTCGGAAGTACTCTGCGCTCGGGGCGCTCGCGTTCTGGGACGTTCCCGAAATCCATGGGACCTCAACGAAACTTCGCCTAACGGCGGTCCCTCATGAATGGATGATGGCCGCAGAAAAAGTGCATTCGATCCTCGCCCGCGCCGGTCTCAAAACGCGAATGGTGGATAATTCCCTTGAGGTTGAGAATGCAACGGTCTCTCCAAGCTTACTGATCAGACGTACCGCTCTAGCGCTGTACGCCCTGGACTCGTTCTCCAAGTTCCATACACCAAAAGATCAGTTTCCGGTGCTACGTCTTGCGGCAATCAAAGCGTTCAAGGACATTGGCTCGGAGCTGATCGATTTACTCGACGATTCCACCGGAGAGCGAAGTCTGAGATCTCTCCTGTCTCCGAATCGTACCCGGAGTGCAAAGCACAATCAAACACCTAGATCTCTATTGAGCGACAAGAAAGCTCCCGAAATTCTCACCAGCAGTGGCCGAAGGATCGGGACAGACGAGAAGCAGTGGGCGCGAACCTTCGATGCGTTCTCGCGCTGGACGGTCGATCCGAAGTGGTTGTTCTACGTTCCCTGCGGAATGTGCAGTGTACAAACGGATCAAACCGATGGCCCTCTCGAACATCCGCAAACAGCGTTTGACTACTACAAGAACGAAGGAATCACGCGCCTGGTGGTGGAGTTCAAGCACATGGGGAGCAGAGCAATCGTTGTTGTGTGCCGAGACGAAGCTGCGGCGATGCATCGTTTTGGTATCAGTGAAATGGGCTCCGTCCACACGCGAAACGGTCGGCCTTTCTTCGAGGACTCGACCGCCGCACTTCGCGCAATCCGAGACGGCCTTGATCGAGCGCGGTTCTGGGAGAAGTTCCAAACCGATTGGGTATGTCTGGACGGTGAGTATCTTCCATGGACGCTAAAAGCGGAGAAGCTCCTCGAACAAACTCACGGACAAGTTTTGCGGTGTGGCTGGGCGATGTTCAAAGAGATGGAGGCTCTGCGCACTTTTTTTCCATCGACGGAGTTTTCACGCGTCGTCGAACGAAGGGAGTGCTTCGCTCGGTATCGGGAGATCCTTGATCGATACAGAGCAGAGGAAGGCAAGGGGCTCCGATTCGCTCCCTTTCAACTGATCGCAACTGAGGGACGGACCTACTTCAATCGTGGGCACAAGTGGCATATGGAAATCCTTGGGTCCATCGTGCGAAAGGCTGGAGATGGTCCGTTCCTTCAAACTCCGTACATGGAAGTTTCTGTCACTGAACCGGGCTCCGTCGAAAAGTGCTTCGAGTGGTGGGACAAATTGGCGCAGACAGGGGATGAAGGTCTGGTCGTTAAGCCGCCGTACTGCGTTTCTCGCGGACGAAGAGGCCTTGCTCAACCGGCGATCAAATGCAGAACACCGGAACATCTTCGGCTAGTGTATGGGCCCGAATACGACCTCCTCGGAAATCGCTGGGAACTGGCGAATAGGGATGCGGTCAAAAGACGTAGAGAAAAGCATCGGCGCGTGCTAAAGCAACTCGCTCTCTCGATCGAGGGCGTCGAACGATTTGTACGCCGCGAGCCTGCAAGCCAGGTCGAGAACTGCGCACGTTCTATTTTAAGTTTGGAGAACTAGTCCGCTTGGCTGCCTCTTCAGCAGCTATTGCTTTGGATTGGCGCTCCTTTTCAACCTTATGTTGTTCGCGGCCTATCCTTTTCACCTCCTCTGTGATGCCTTCACACCCGTCCGCATGCGGATCTGTGATACATCTAGAAGCCGCAATTGCGTTGACACTGTGCCCTACTTCGAAAGCTTTCATCACTTGCATTTGAACAGTTGTCAACGGAATCGAGTACGTTTCCACGGCGATACCAAAGGCCATCCATTCATAGACGTCGAGCTTCGCGGTAGAGGGAGGATGATAACGAAGGTCCTGGTAGAGCTTCTTCAGTTCCTCTGCGAGTACAGAATGCGAGCCTGGTTTTCTGGCCATCTCTTTTAGCACGCGGTTAGCTTCGGCACGCACGAAGATCTGGTCGGCTTCATTGACCATCTTCTGCTGGCCGCCCCCGTAGAAGGTGAAGAGGTTGACCGCAGCGCTGGCGCAAGAAAGAATGATGGCCGCAAAGCTGATGTAGAGAGTCAGCGTGTTCCGTTGTATTACGAAGGTATTAGCAGATTGATTCTCTTGGGTCTCCGGAGAGCTACCAGGGCGGGGAACATGTTGAATCGGTGCGTCCATGATTGGACGAGTGTACCGCAATCGTAGGGTAGGGCAGACGTCCAGAAAGCTCGGCCAAGCTGAGCTATGGCCGAAATCCGTTCTGAAACCGTTTACTTTTTGCCTGCGGTCGGCTTGAGGTACTTGTCGCACTCGGACGGGAGTTTGAGCTTGTGGAAATCTGCTGCCATGCAAATCTGCCCTGGGGTCACTTGACCACGACTCGAATCATCCACGGACAAAAAGTTGCTGATATAAAAATTCCTCATAGCCTTTATGATTGCGGCTTTATCCTGTTCTTGTTCTTTTTTCGATATAGGGATTTGTGTTGCGGTTGAAGCTGTCTTCTTTTCCTTTTCTTTTTCCATATCTGCCATAAACTAAAACCTGTATAAGAGGGTTAATACTGTAGACCGTTATGCATGGCCGTCTATCGTGTGTGACTTCCTTGAGCAGGCCGGGATGCGGGGCTACTATTGCACCCAAGAGAGCGTATCGAGAATCTTGCGAATCAGGCTTTGATCGGCTCGCTGGTTCGCTGTAACCCTAGCCCAACAGACCCCCCCTTTACCTTGTATAGCTGCCTCCCAGGCCACATCTACCTTGGCTGGAGTGTGCTCCGTCAAAGTGGCGGTCACTTGCCAGCCTTCGTTTACCATAACGAATGGCTTCGACACATATATGGCCCGTTGAGACGTGCTCTCGACCACTTTGTCTAGCGGGACGGGAGTTGCGTAGATCTCGTACTGCGACTGCGATGCCAACCATCGACCTCTGTGGGAATTAAACAAGATCAGTATGTCTTTGTCTGAGCTAAGGCCCCCGCCGCGCGTGGTGGTATCAAAGGTGGAGGGAACGCCGATCTGGCAATCTCCCTCGAAGCTCTTGTTAATCTTCCAACCGCCAGGAATCGGAATAGCGCCAGTCCATTGGTAGTTTGACAGCCGTCTGCGGCAGAGATCCACGAACATGTCGATACGCTCAATCCCCACGGGTATTGAGGCTTCCAACCCAGACATCGCAACCTGTTTGTCGTGGTTCTCTGTCAGGAGAGACTTTGCGGCGGCAATGTTGGCCGTGTGCCTTGTTTTCAAGTCTGCCTTTATGCGCTCCCACTGCGAGGGCAAGTCGGTGATGATATTTTGCTTGGGCGGACTGATCGTCTCTTCGAGAAGAGAACCCCTACACGCCTGAACGTCTAGATAGATGTTGGCCAATTGAAGCTCATCAGCCTTTACTGAAGACGTGACGGCCTTCCATCGGTCTTCAAAGCTGGGCGTGGCACTTTTCTGACAACCAAATTGGAAGAATGCGCCCAGGATTGCGATGCTCAAAGCCATCACTGGGACGTTGTGAGAAGCGCGCTTTAGGACCATCGAATGAGTGTACCGCAGGGGCCTGTCAAGCCGCCCAACAAAGGCCAGCTGCTCATCTTGCGTTTCTTCGCCGTGATCCTCGCTGCCCATGCCGGGACACAACAACTGCGGGCCGTCGTCTTCCCCGTCTCCGAGCAAAGCCTCAATCGCTCCAACCTGCCTTTCTTGTCGCCATCTCGGAGCAGAGATGAGACTGGCCTTTGCATCGCGCGTCCCACAGCCCGAACTGATCTGAGGAAGGAGGATCGGTGCGGCGCAGCTGAAACCTACTTCGATTCCTGCCGGACCTTCTGGACGTACTTTTCACAAACCTTTGGGAGCGTGACGTCAATGTTGGCGGTCTTGGCTTGCGCAACAGTTGCCACACAAGCTTGAGCCGTCTGAGCTTCGGCAAGACCCTTCTGCGTATCCGCTAGGTTCTTCTGTGCGGTATTCCGAGTATCAGCGGATAACTTCTCCAGGATGGTTGCGTAGTGTGTCCCACCTGGTTGACTTGTCACTTCCCATGCGCGTCTGCTTTTCTCTGGCTCTGGCATAAACTTAAACTCCTATTGAACAGCTTGCTAACTGTTATGGACAGGAGCGGGTGATTGTTGCTTTTAGGGAGGAAACTCTGTGAGCGTAGGTAATTGCCTTCTACCAGAGAGCCAAACAAGCGTTCAGAAGAGGCAAGCCGTCCCACACCTTGGACGGCTTGAGCATTAGTATTCGCTCGGCAAGAGAATCGTCGTAACGCTTCGGTCAGCCTCAGTGATGATCCAGATCTTTTCGAGGTCTGCCAGATGGTACGCCGACAGGAGGCGAAAGCCCTGTGCGAGCGACAGCTCGTTTTCTTCAAGATCGTCCTTGCATAGATCTCCCCAGTCTCCGAGTGCATGGCGTTCGAGATAAGTGACTGCTTCCTCCTCTGCATTTGTTAGCGCCTCAAGCGCTCCCGGTGTTGCTAGCACTCTTCCCAAATCGAACTTTGCATTCTGTATCGTTTTCATTTTTCTCCATTGATTGAGCAAAAGGCGTTGTGCCCTCGCAATGCCTTTTGGCGAGGCTTCGCCAGTGAGAACGGGGGAGTGAGGTCAAGGTGGAGTCCGGCGGAGGGTGATCACCTACCCGTAGGGCGGCGCATGCGCCGTCTTGCAGCGCAGCGAAAGAAAGGGATACCACCGGAACAACCTTGACGGAATAAGGGGCAGAGCCCGTACAGTCAGGATTTCGACAAGTGAGCGAACGCGATTGGCGGAAGGAAGATCCGTGCGGCGAAAGCCGGGACCTAATCGTGCGTAAAGAGAATCAGTTTCCCGAGCCGCTTCTTTGCCCGGCCTCGAAGCCGCTTCGAGTTCTCGGAAACGCGAACCATGGCTTCAAAAGTGTTAAGCGACTGCGCTGCGAACTGCGGTTCACCGTTCCAGGTCACTAGTAGAGGCTCGCGTTGGACGAGCTGATTCAATTCGGTTGCCGAAACTGCTGAAATCGCTGGTGTTTCTGAGGCAACTGTTAAACGTGACTTAGGGAGGCGCTTCTTTTTCTGACGAAGGCTCAGTCCGCGCTGGAGAGTGGAACGGCTTCATAAATGCTATCTCCTCGTTTGCAACTCCCATAACGGGGGAGCGAACAATTGGGGGATGGTATGGCAGATTTTGAACAAGAGAAGGAAGGCGCGAGTAAAGCAGGATCACAGACTGTGCGTCCACGGCCAGCGAAGAATCAAGACCTCTTCGCCGATGCAAGAGAGAACTTCAGTGTGGGGGTGTTGAGTACTTTGAAGAAGACTCGAGACGACATTGATCAGGCAGTGCCTAAGATACTGGCGCTTTCGCGCGAAGAACGGCTGAGCCTGTCGATACAAGCTAAAGGCACTAGCATGATCCTGATCGGCGCCCGAAGAGCGTACTCTTCCCCCACGTCTGATTCGAAGGGAGCATCGCCGGATAAACGGGTTGAAGCTCTAGACTCTATGAGCAAGGTCTTGGGGATGGACACCTCCAAAATCTCTCCATCCAAACTTAAGGAATACGAAACGATGGTGAAGCAAGCTTGGTCAACCGCAAAGGCAAGCTTGGATGAAAGCTTAGAAAGCGCCCCCGTCAAGCAACTGCGGAACAAGTTGGGAGACGACTTGGCGGTGTTTGCAGGGGAGACACTGACACGCGGTGTGGAACATCAAAAAAGTATTCGAGATGCGTTTGACCAGAAGGTGCCTAAGGTCTTGTCAATGAGGATTGAAGAACGGTACAAAATGGCAGCAGAACTGAGCTTCATGGATACGATCTTGAAGCCAGACAGCGCTACGGCTGCTCAAATGTCCAAATTGTCTGGGTTGCTTCAGTCCGATCCCAAGAGGGTCGGGCCAGCAGCATACAGAGCCCAGGTTCAGAAGCTCTGGACGGTAGTCAAAACTGGTATCGATTCAAAACTTGAACACCTGAAACCTGAGCATCCTTAGGAGCCAACCAGAACGCCTCAATAAACCGTAGTCTGATCCCTCAGCCGAACTCGTTCAGGGTCGCCCGCTCTGCGGACGGGTGCGAGAAAGAGTGCCTTCGTCACTTGCAAGGCGTCTGGGCGTCGATTTAAGAAAGCCCTTCGGGAGATGCCGTGGTTCATACTGCTGGCTGCTCTCGCAGTACTACCGCAGGCTCCTTTCGGAGGGAGACGCGTAAGCCTCTAATGTGAAGGAATCTCTTCGCCCACAGGCACGACGGAGCACTCGCAGTCTCCGGCAGCGATTTCCTCACTGGTTCGGGCTGACTATGGACGAAGTAGGATAAGTTTTCCGCGTTGTCTCTGAGCTTGGGCTGACGCAGATTCAAGCTGACGAAGACGACGGACCATAGATTCGAAAGAGTCGAGCGATTGTGCGACGAACTGCGGTTCGCCGTTCTGGGTAACGAGCAAAGGTTCCCGCTCAAAGAGCCGGACAAGTTCGGCTTCCGGGAGAGACGACAACTCAGAAAGCGGTTTCTGCATAGAGATACTTACTACCAGAGATCGGGTGAAACGTACAGAAACAGGAGGGGCGGTTATGCCGCCACCTCCAATTCTGGGTTGACCCGTTTGGTCAGCCAATCGGCTGCTTCCTGAGCCTTTGCGGCTGCGGTGAAGATGGCGCGTTTGTCATTCTTCAGTACTCGAAGCCATGACGCGATGTAGGGCGCATGATCTTCACGCGGATCAGTTGGCAGGCCCAATTCGGAGCACAAGAAAGCTGCCCCGAGTTCGGCTACTAGTTCCTCTACCGCATAGCTTTCGGAACCGAATCGGCCAGCTAGATCGCGGTTCAGTCGGTGCTGCGCACCGGTGTAATGGGCTGATTCATGCGAAAGAACTGAGTAGTAAAATAGTGGCTCCTTGAACGCGTCAAAGGCTGGCATGTGAACCGAATCCGTAGACGGTTGATAAAAGGCGCGATTGCCTCCAGGCTTTACCTCAATGCCTGCGGCTTGAAAGAATGCGTCTGCTTCTGCCACGCGCTCGGCTCGTGATGCCTTCGGCTGTTCGGGCACGCTGTAGCCGTCAACTTGTTCGGCATTGAATACCCAATAGTCTCGGGCCATCGGAATCCGGCTAGATTTCTTTTCTTCCACGCCTGTAGGGGCCTTCTCTTCTTCGCGGTCGAAGAACTTCCAAAAGACAACGCTGGTGGATTTCTCACCCTTCTTCACTTGTGCGCCGAGCTCCTTCCACTGTTTGTAGGTTGCCCAAGTGCCGGAGTTGTAGCTTTTCTCTTGAGCTGCGGCCCAAAGCACGAGGATATTGATTCCTCGGTACGGCCGCTTGCTTACAGCGTTAATAGGCGAGTTTGAAAACCCTCCCGTGGTTCTCCACGGCATCCGATAAGACGCTGCACCTTCTTCGATGGCCTTGATGATTGCGTCCGTGACCCGTTGAAAGATGTCTTTCTTCTCTGTGATTGTTGCGGTGTTCATTGTGTTTGTCTCCTGTTGAATTGGGGAATTGCCCTTTGCAATTTCCCTCTAGGCCCGCGCCAATGAGTGGGGGAGGCAAGGGCACAGGCCGGAGAAGCCGGAGGGGAATCACCCACCCGTAGGGCGGAGCGCAGCGGAGTCTTGCAGCGCAGCGAAAGATGGGGACACCGGCTGCGTAGCCGGAACGAAGTGGAGGGATAGCCTTGACCGCGCCAGGGGCGACCGCCCCTTAGCTCTTGAACGGGGCGTTGCGGGGTGTCCCCGCTAGAAGGGGTGGCGAAAGACGCAAAGCGGCTGAAGACAGGGGAAGGCTTTCCCCCTCCAACGAAGGATTAAACTGTCTTTTGTGAATGGGGCGGCATAGCAAGTTTGAGAAACCAGCCCCTAAATTTTCTCCCTTTTAAAATCAACGTATTGCACAGCATCGCCACTTCGCCTGCGAGAACCGCGTTGACTCCATTCTATATTTCTATTAGTATCGAATTATAGAAGACATCCACGCTCGCGACTCATAGAGCGTGCGGGTTGTTGGTTCGAAACTCGGGAGAAGTAATGGCACGAAAACCTTCAGAAGAGCAGATCGCAAGGTATGCCGATATGTTCTCGGCGATGGGAACAGAGGCGAGGCTCCGCATCCTGCGCCTGCTTCTTTCTGCACACCCGGACGGAATGACGGTAGGGGACGTCGGCACTGAGCTTGGAATTCCAGGCTCAACCCTCTCGCACCATTTAGAAAAACTGAAAAACGAAGGCTTACTTAACGTTCGTCGAGAAAGCCAGTACCTCTGGTATTCGGCAAACACTGACACCCTCCAAGAGCTTCTCGGATTTCTGTATGCCGAGTGCTGCACTCGAAATCAGGCAATTGCGCCGGAAAATATCATCACCCTTTGCAAGTAGGAGAAGAGCATGAATACGACGACTGAAGGCATTAAAGAAGTAGTCAAAGAAAAATACGGGCAGGCTGCCCTTCGGGTCACATCCGGGGGTAGCTCCTGCTGCGGAGCGGATGCCGCGTGCGGCACCGATGTAGATCCAATAACCTCCAACCTCTATGATGAAGCCCAGAAGAGCGGCCTTCCTCAAGAGGCAGTGCTGGCGTCTCTTGGCTGCGGAAACCCGACGGCTCTTGCTGCGCTAAAAGAAGGGGAGACGGTTCTTGACCTGGGATCGGGCGGTGGGATCGACGTTCTTCTTTCTGCAAAGCGGGTCGGCCCAACAGGAAAAGCTTACGGGCTGGATATGACCGACGAGATGCTGAATCTCGCTCGGGAAAATCAAAAGCGGTCTGGGATTGAGAACGTCGAATTCTTGAAGGGCGAGATCGAAAGCATCCCGCTGCCGGACAATTCTGTGGACGTTATCATTTCAAACTGCGTGATCAACCTTTCGGCAAACAAAGATAAGGTCTTGAAGGAAGCGTTTCGCGTGCTCAAGCCCGGTGGGCGCTTTGCCGTCTCGGACGTTGTTACTCGCGGCGAGATGCCACAGGAAATCCGGGAGAAGGTTCTTCTATGGGTTGGCTGCATTGCGGGGGCACTTGAAGAAAGCGACTACCGAGCCAAGCTCACTGCTGCCGGTTTTACCGACGTTGACCTGGAGCCCACTCGAATTTATCGCATCGACGATGCGCGGACGTTCTTGAGCGGCCAGGGGATCGACGTTGACGCGATTGCGTCCGAAGTCGATGGAAAGTTCATGAGCGCGTTCGTTCGTGGGACGAAACCAGAGAAGGCTGGCGCCTGCTGCGGACCCACTTGCTGCAACTAGAAAGGGAAACGGAATACTGCCCATGCGCCTTTTCAGCACGCTTACCCTCGCACTGACGATGCTTTTTTCGACTGCTAGCTATTCGCAGCAGCCTTCACCCTCGGCCAAAAAGCGAATTCTGGTGCTCTGCACTGGAAACAGCGCACGTTCGCAAATGACCGAAGGATTTCTGCGCTCGTTTGATCCTTCGCTGGATGTCTTCTCGGCTGGCACGCAACCTGCTGCTCGTATAAACCCTTTCGCCGTGTTGGCAATGAAAGAGGTCGGAATCGACATCTCCGGTGGAAAGCCGAAGGGCGTCACTCAATTCACCGGCGAGTCTTTTGACTACGTGGTCACGGTCTGTGACGACGCCGATAAGAACTGCCCGAACTTTCGCGGCAAGGTTGGTAAGCGCCTGCATATAGGTTTTCCCGATCCTGCAAAGGCAACCGGGAGCGACGCTGAGAAGATGGCGGTGTTTCGCAAGGTTCGAGACGACATCAAGACGAAGTTCAAAGAACTATACGAGAACGAAATCCGGAAGCGCTCGTAAGAGCGTCTCCGGGCGTCGTTTGCAATCCAAGGGAAGTTGAATGAGCACAGCAGAAAAAGAAACAACGGTGAAACGCCTCGGCTTTTTCGAGCGCTATCTGACCATCTGGGTAGCGCTCTGCATGGTTGCGGGAGTCCTTCTCGGAAAGCTCCTTCCGGGGCTTACTGCCGCCGTCAGAAGCTTAGAACTTGGCGAGGGCAGTCAGGTGAACGGCCCGATTGCAGTGCTGATCTGGCTGATGATTACGCCAATGATGATGAAGGTGGACTTCGGCTCTATCCGCAATGTTGGAAAGCGGCCGGGTGGACTCATCGTTACGCTGATCGTGAACTGGATCGTTAAACCCTTTTCGATGGCGGCTTTAGCCTGGTTATTTTTCAAGGTCATCTTTGCGGCGTTTCTAACGCCAAGCGAAGCTGATCAGTACATCGCCGGTTGCATTATTCTGGCAGCTGCTCCGTGCACGGCAATGGTTTTCGTTTGGAGCCATCTGACGGACGGAGACCCGGCCTATACGCTTGTTCAGGTTTCAGTAAACGATCTGATCATGCTTGTGCTGTTCGTTCCGATTGTGCAGTTCCTCGTCAGCGGGGCTTCTAATTTGACCGTACCTTTTCAGGTGCTGGTTGTCTCCGTCCTGGTGTTTATTGTTGTGCCGCTTGTGGCTGGAACGCTTCTTCGTCTTTACTTTATTCGGAGTCGGGGAAAGGAGTGGTTTGAGAGGGAGCTGCTGCCGAGATTTGGGCCGTTAACAATTGCGGCCCTCCTTGCTACGCTAACCCTGATCTTTGCTTTTCAGGCGGACAACATCACCGGCAAACCGTTTCATGTGGCGCTGATTGCGGTCCCGATTCTTCTTCAGGTCTACTTCAATGCTTCGCTGACGTACGGCCTAATGAAGCTTCTCAGAGTTGATTACTCGGTGGCGGCTCCTGGAGCGCTGATCGGCGCTTCAAACTTCTTTGAGCTTGCCGTGGCAACGGCGATTGCGCTCTTTGGTCCTGAGTCAGGTGCAGCGCTGGCAACCGTTGTCGGAGTTCTTGTTGAAGTGCCAGTGATGCTTTCTGTTTGTGCGGCGTGCAACCGCACTAGACACTGGTTCCCTAAGCAAGCTTTACAAGTCTGAGCACTGTCGAGGAAAACACATGAATAAGAAACGAGTATTGATTCTCTGCACGGCCAATTCAGCCAGGTCCCAAATGGCCGAAGGGCTCATGCGCCACGACCACGGCGAGAGATTCGAGGTGGAAAGCGCGGGCACCAAAGCAACATCGGTTCGGCCCGAGGCGGTTGCCGTCATGAAAGAGATTGGGATCGACATCTCTGGCCATCGCTCGAAGGTCGTTGAGGAAGTTGCGGAGCGGACCTTCGATTACGTGCTAACGGTTTGCGACAACGCAAAGGAGAGCTGTCCGATATTTCCAGGACACGGGAATCGGCTTCACCATAGTTTTGAAGATCCTGCTGCCGTCCAAGGGACGGACGAAGACCGCCTTACCGCGTTCCGGCTGATAAGAGATCAGATTCGCTCGTACTTGCGGGAGTTCGCTTTGGAGCGCTCATGATGCTGGGACTTTTGTTTGGACTTCTTTTCCAACAACAGTTCGACCGCTTGCCAAAAGCTCGGCCCTGGTGAACAGTTTCTCGGGAGAAGGTTCCATCGCACAATAGAAGCTATGACGGCCAAGCCAATGGATGAATCTTGTTTCGGGCTTATCGGCGGCCTAGGCGTCGGTGCAACGGCATACTATTACCAAGAGTTGGCAAAGGCTCATGCGAATCTCGGCAAAGCCATGCAGTTGATAATTGCGCATGCCGATTTGAACCGGGTCTTGCAGTATGTTCGTGACGGAGAAGCGGTCGCACTGGCTTGCTATTTCGCCAACCTTGTCCAGCGTCTGGCTGACGCCGGAGCTAGGACCGCCGCCATTCCCGCTGTGACGCCGCACTTTTGTTTTGATGAATTGATTCCGAGGGCCGTCCTGCCTCTCGTAAGCATAGCCGAGCAGACGTCCCGCGAAATCCGGGCCAAAGGGATAAGGCGCGTAGCTCTGCTCGGCACACGGTTTGTTATCGAAAGAAAGTTTTTCGGCATGTTGGGCGATGTTGATGTAGTCGCACCGCTGCCGCAGGAAACCGACGATATTCATAGAATGTATCTAGAAATCGTCAGTGAAGGGCGCGGCCTTGATAACCATCACGAGCGTCTAAGCACAATCGCCAACACAATCCTGAAACGCGAGGGGGTGGACGCCATTGTTCTAGCGGGGACCGAATTGTCGCTCGTCTTTAATAAGGACAACGCGAATTTCCCTTTTGTAGATTGCACCCGCCTCCATATCGAATCGATCATGGCCCGCATGGTCGATTATCCGGCTGATGACTCCGACCAAGAAACGCCGTTTCTGATAGGAGGGACGGCACGGTGAGTCATCACAGTTTGGCATTTCTTCTCATCTTCCTTGGCGGCGGCATCGGCTCGGTGCTCCGCCATGCTGTCAATCAAACGAGTGCCGCGCTGTGGGGCGTGAGCTTCCCGTTTGGAACTCTTGCAGTGAACATAATCGGATCGCTGGCGATGGGACTCTTGGCTGGATGGTTCACGTTTCGGGGCGACGGCGGGCAGACGTTGCGCCTGTTTCTTGCCACCGGACTCCTCGGAGGTTTCACAACGTTTTCCGCCTTTAGTTTGGATGCCACATTGTTGTGGGAACGGGGGCAAACGTTTGGTGCGGTCTTTTACGTAGTGGCTTCCGTACTGATCGCTCTTCTTTGTGTGTCAGTTGGCCTTGCGATAATGCGGGCAGTGCTAGCAAGTTAGGTTGCCTGAAAGCCAGGTCTTCTCTAGGAGAGGCTGCGTGGATAACTCAAAGCGAATTGCTCCAGAGAAAACGGCGATAGTTGCGCTAGCACGTCCCTTTCAGGAATTCGCCAGTCGGGAGAGTTCTGGCGGAATCCTGCTGTTGGCTTGCGCCATCATTGCCCTCGTGTGGGCCAAATGGGTCAATTATCCAACAGCCTGTTGGAGAAATGAAATTGCACATGAAGTGTCTCAGAATCAATCAGTTGCAAAGATTCAGTGCCCATCATAAAGGACGTTATGAGATCTACTCTGTGACCAAACAAAGGGAGCGTGGGCGACGAGATCATCACCAAAAAGCAGCAAGAACTTGGCAGTCTAGGATTCGCAGGGGTGCCGACGATCATCTCGGCTGCCGGTGATCGAGCTTCGTTCCGTTTCATCGAATTCTTCACCGCGAACATCAGAAATCCAAACACTCGCGTTTCGTACGGACGGGCTGTCCGCGAGTTCTGCCGGTGGTGCGAAGATCACGGGATCCAGCTCGAAGGGCTAAATCCCGTGATCGTTGCTGGCTACATCGAACTGCTCGGACAACCGGTTGAGAAAAACGGTCGCGGGTACTCGAAGCCAACTGTGAAGCAACATCTGGCAGCGATCAGAATGCTTTTCGATTTCCTGGTGACAGGCGGCGTGCTGCCGATGAATCCGGCAAGCTCCGTCCGTGGTCCGAAGTATTCCATCAAGCGCGGAAAAACTCCGGTGCTGACGGCGGAGGATGCCCGGCAACTTCTGGACTCAATCGAAACGGATACGATCATTGGCCTGCGCGACAGAGCACTCATCGGCGTTATGGTCTACAGCTTCTCGCGAGTGTCTGCTGCTACCTCCATGCGGGTCGAAGACTACTTTCAATCTGGAAAGCGCTGGAAGTTTCGATTTATAGAAAAAGGCGGCAAGTACAATGAGGTCTTCGCACATCACAACGCCGAAGCTTATGTAGACGCGTATCTCGAAGCCGCTGGCACACGACAGCAGATGAAATCTCCCCTCTTCCGCACCCTAGATCGAAAGGTCTTGCTTTCTCCGCGTGCGATGCACCGAACCGATGCACTTCGCATGGTGAAACGACGAGCCATGGCCGCTGGCCTCTCGGCGTCAACCTGCAATCACAGCTTTCGGGCTACTGGGATAACCACATATTTGAAAAATGGTGGGCGTGTGGAAGTCGCGCAGCAGATCGCAGGGCACGAGTCGGCCCGGACAACCGGACTCTATGATCGGCGTGACGACGAGGTGTCGCTCGACGAGGTTGAGAAGATCATCATTTGAGACTC